>NZ_JAMYVL010000003.1:0-427551 GCF_040323955.1 Mesorhizobium sp. M0018
CTGCGCGAGCACAAGAAGGAGAGCCTGAGGGCCTTGGCCGCCTGAGCACCGTCATGTGTCCGCCGCTCCGCTAAACACGGGGGCTGCGCGGCGGACACGCCGATGTCACCGCAATGCCACGCCATTTTGCAGAACTTGACGCACACAACTTTCCCTCCCCCTTGTGGGGAGGGTTAGGGTGGGGGTCCATCTTCGTAAGAATCCAAATGCGATTGCCCTGCCCCTTGAGGGGGGATGTCCGGCAGGACAGAGGGGGGCGCCGTAGAACGCTACGGAACGACTTCAAGCGGTATTTCGCACAACATCTGCGGTATCTCGCACAGCCTCTACGCGGCGCATGGCCCATCCTCGCCGCTTCCAGGAGGCACCCATGAGCATCGTCGTTTTTGACCCCGACAGCACCGAGGATGTCGACTTCAGGGATCGCATGCGCCATCCGGCGGCGGCGGATCCGGCCGGCGGCATGTGGCTGTCGGACACCGAGCCGTCCTTCATCGACGCCGACGCGCTGCGCAAGGGCCGGCTGGCCAGGCTGCGCGCCTGGATGCGCGAGGCCGGCTATGGCGGCGTCGTTTTGTTCGATCCCTACAACCAGCGCTACGCCACCGGTTCGCGCAACATGTTCGGCTATTTCCTGCGCAACTCGACGCGCTATTTCTTCATACCCACCGAAGGGCCGATCGTGCTGTTCGAATATCCGCAGAGCTACCATGTCTCGATGGTGCTCGACACGATCGACGAGGCGCGTCCGTCCAAGCTGGTCTGGTCGTCGGTGTCAGGCCGCGACGACGAGACCGCCGGCCCGTTCGCCGATGAGATCGCCGAATTGCTCAAGGTGCATGGCGGCGGCTCGATGAAGCTCGGCCTTGACCGCTGCAGTCATCTGCAGGCACTGGCGCTCGAAAAGCGCGGCTGCGAGGTGCGGGATTGCCAGGGCGAGATTTTGGCGGTGCGCGCGGTCAAGACGCCCGAGGAAGTAAAATGCCTGCAGGTGTCGATGGCTGGTGCCGAGGCTGCGGTCTATGCCGTGCGCGAGGCGATCAAACCTGGCGTTTCCGAAAACGAGCTGTTCGCCATCATGTATGGTGAGGTCATCCGGCAAGGCGGCGAGTTCATCGAGACCCGGCTGCTGACCTCGGGCCAGCGCACCAATCCGTGGTTCAACGAGGCGAGCGGCCGCAAGATCAGGCCGGGCGAACTCTTGGCGCTCGATACCGATACGATCGGCTGCTACGGCTATTATTCGGACTTTTCGCGCACCTTCCGTTGCGGACCTGGCAAGCCGACGGATTATCAGAAGTCGCTCTACCGCATGGCGCACGACCAGGTTCAGCACAATATCGGGGTCGTCAAGCCGGGCATGGCGTTTCGCGAGATTGCCGAAAGGGCCTGGAAGATACCGGACCGCTTCGTCGACCAGCGTTATACCTCGGTCATGCACGGCGTCGGCATGCATGGCGAAACGCCGTTCATAGCGCACGCCATGGACTACGAGACCTATGGCCGCGACGGTTTCATCGTGCCCGGCATGGTGGTCAGCGTCGAAAGCTATATCGGCGAGAAGGGCGGCCGCGAGGGCGTCAAGCTGGAAGACGAGATCCTGATCACCGAGACCGGCACCGAGCTCCTGTCGCGCTTCCCCTATGAGGATGATTTCCTTGACAGACACGTTTGAGTGCTGACAGGCAGTTTTGCATGAAAAGCCCGATCTCGATCAAGCGCGGCAAGGCGGCGGCGGTGTTTATCGATCTCCAGGAGGAGCATCGGCGGGACAAGCGCTATCTGGTCGAAGGCTATGGCGATATCCTCGCCAACGTCCAGCGCCTGCAGACAGCAGCACGGGCCAATCATGTGCCTTTGTATCACTGGGCCTATATCGTCGATCTCGCCACGGCGCGGCCGTTCCACCCGGTCGAGGCCAGCGGCAAGTCGGCATTTTCCGACAAGGACGATCCGCTGACTGCGATCTGCGCGGAAGTGGGCCCGGCGACAGGCGAGATGATGTTGGTCAAGACCGATGCCAGCGCCTTCCGCGCGGGGCCTGCCGCCGAGCGGCTGAAGGCCGATGGCATCGAGTGGCTGGTCGTTGCCGGCGTCTGGACCGAGGCCTGCATCGATGCCACCGTCAAGGATGCGGTGGCGCTCGGGTTTCGAGTGCTGCTGGTCAAGGATGCCTGCGGCAGTGGCAGCACGGCGATGCACCAGACGGCCATCCTCAACCTTGCCAACCGGCTCTATGGCGGTGCCGTCACCACCACCGACGGCGCCTGCCGGCTGCTGGCAGGCGAGACGGTCGAAGCCTGGCAGGTCGAGGGCTCGGTGCCGCTGCGCTTCAGCTATGAAAATGCTGCCCGGCTCTACGCCGAGCTCTGAGCGGGATCGCGCAGCGATGATCACCGAGGCCGAGCGACCCGGAACGAGAGGGCGCGGAAAATACCAGACGCTGCTCGATCCGGAGCTGTGGGCCTATATCGATCGGGTCAACGAGTGGTATCCGCCCGAAATCGTCTACATGCCGATCGACAGGCAGCGGGCGGTCTATGATGCCATGTGCCGGGCGTTTCGCGAGCCCTATCCACCCGGCGTCAAGGCCAGCGACAGCGCGGTTCCTGCCGGCGACCGTGCGATCCCGGTCCGGCGTTACCAGATGGCGGGCACGGCGCCGCAGGCGATGGTTGTCTATTATCACGGCGGCGGCTTCGTCCTTGGCGGCCTCGACAGCCATGACGACATCTGCGCCGAGATATGCGCCGGCACCGGCTTTGCCGTGCTGTCCGCCGATTACCGGCTGGCGCCCGAGCATCTGCATCCGGCCGCCTTCGACGATGCGCTGGCCGTATTCGAATGGGCGACGGCGACGGCCGGCCTGCCGATAGTGCTCTGCGGCGAAAGCGCCGGCGGCAATCTGGCCGCTGCGGTGGCACAGGCGACACACCGCCATCCTCGCCATGCGATCGGCCAGGTGCTGATCTATCCCGAGCTCGGCGGCCCGGAACCAGTTGGCAAAGAGAGCGCCGGCTCCTGTGTCGAGCACGCCGAAGCGCCGCTGCTGACGTTGCGCGATATCGAATTCTATCGCAACGTGCGCTCCGCAAAGGCACAGTCGCCCGACGATCCGACCTTTTCGCCACTCCGAGGCAGCAATTTCTCCGGCCTGCCGCCGACCTTCATCATCACGGCCGAGTGCGATCCGCTGTCCTCCGACGGCGAGGCCTATCGCGACTGCATCCTCGCCGCCGGCGGCCGCGCCTGGTGGCGCGAGGAGCCGCGTCTGGTGCACAGTTTCCTGCGCGCCCGCAAAACCGTTCCGCGCGCCGGTGAAGCCTTCGCCCGCATCATTGCGGCCATCGCCGCGCTTGGCAAAGGCGACTGGCCTTACTGAGGTTGCGAAGGCCCCCTCATCCGGCCGCTTCGCGTCCACCTTCTCCCCGCTGGCGAGAAGAGCCTGGCATCAACGCAGGCGACCTCCTCTCCCCCCGGGGGCGAGGTCGGATTGCCCCGAACTGCCCTTCGCAATTCGGTTGGCGATCCGGGTGAGGGGGACCTTCCGCTTGCGGAACAGCGCACAAGAACTGCGGAAGTCCGAACACTCCCCCACGGGCGCTCGCCCTATCATCCCCGAGGCAATGGCGCTCCGGCGATCGCATCCGTCCCCCGCGTTTGGCGATCGGCAGAGGTGCCCAACAACAGGGGAATGACGACAATGAAGTTCATGCTGACCGATCGAAAACTGCATCCGCAGGCCGAGCCCGTCGCCGATGGCTTCAAGAAAGGCCAGATGAACCGGCGCGAATATCTCGCCACCATGGCTGCGCTCGGTGTCAGCGCTGCCGGCGCGCTGGCGCTTGGCGGGCTTGCTCCGTCACCGGCCAGGGCCGAGGAGGCGAAGCGCGGCGGCGTCTTGCGCGTTGCCATGAATGTCAAGGGCTGGAAGGATCCGCGCACCTTCGACGGCGTCGAGATGTCCAACGTCGCCCGCCAGTGCAACGAATATTTGGTGCGCTGGAAGCGCGACTTCACCTTCGAGCCATGGCTGCTCGAGAGCTGGGAGACCAGCGACGACGCCCGCGTCCTGACCCTGCATATCCGCAAGGGCATCACCTGGTCGAACGGCGACACCTTCAACGCCGACGACGTGATCCACAATCTGACGCGCTGGTGTGATGCGTCCGTCGCCGGCAATTCAGTCGCCGCGCGCATGGGCGCACTGGTCAACGCCGATACCAAGAAGCCCGTCGACGGCGGCATCGAGCGCGTCGACGACGTCACCGTGCGGCTCAATTTGCCGAAGCCCGACATTTCGCTGATCGCCGGCATGGCCGACTACCCGGCGCTGATCATGCACCGCAGCTATGAAGGCGACGGCGATCCGCTGAAGGCATTGGCGATCACCACCGGGCCTTGCGAACTCGTGGCATGGGACGCCGAGGTCGGCGCCGAAGTCCGCCGCAAAGACAAGCCATGGTGGAAGGGCGAGTTCTACCTCGACGGCATCAAATGGGTGGACTACGGCTCCGACCCCAATGCGATGCTGTCGGCCTTCGAATCGGGCGAGATCGACACCGATCACGAAACCGCCTCCGACACGGTTGCGCAGACCGACTCCATGGGCCTGAGCAATTCGGAAATCGCCACCGGCTCGACCATCGTCGCGCGGTTCAATATCGGCAATCCGCCCTATGACGACATCAAGGTGCGCCGCGCCGCCCAGCTCGCCGTCGACAACGCCGCCGTGCTGAAGATCGGCATGGACAACCGCGGCAAGCCTGCCGAGAACCATCATGTCGGGCCGATGCATCCCGAATATGCCGATATCGGCCCGGCCGTCCGCAACATTGATCAAGCCAAGGCCCTGCTCGCCGAGGCCGGCAAGGCCGACCACGAATACGAACTCATCTCGGTCGACGTGGACTGGCAGAAGAGCTCCGGCGACGCCATCGCTGCGCAGATGCGCGAGGCCGGGCTGAAGATCAAGCGCACCGTGCTGCCGGCCGCGACCTTCTGGAACGACTGGAGCAAATATCCTTTCTCCTGCACGGAATGGCTCGGCCGGCCGCTCGGCGTCCAGGTGCTGGCGCTCGCTTATAAGTCTGGCGCCGCGTGGAACGAGACCGCCTACGCCGATCCGGAATTCGACAGTCTGCTCGACAAGGCGCTGGCGATGCCCGATCCCGGCGCCCGCAAGGAGCTCATGGCCAAGATCGAACAGAATCTGCGCGATTCCGGCGTCATCATCCAGCCCTACTGGCGCTCGGTCTACCGCACCTACCGCAAGGGCGTGCATGGCTGCGAGCAGCACCAATCGCTCGAGCAGCATTTCGAGAAGGTCTGGCTCGAGGCGTAGCCTTGCAGACGACCAATTGTCGGGGCCAGCGCCGCTCTTTCTTCCTTCTCCCCTTGTGGGAGAAGGTGGATTGGCGCGCAGCGCCAAGACGGTTGAGGGGTGCGGACGGAGTGCCGTCAGTATCAAGCTGGAACACCCCTCATCCGGCCGCTTCGCGTCCACCTTCTCCCGCAAGGGGAGAAGGAAGAGCCACGCCCGGCCTTGAAATCTCCAGTCCAAGCCGCACGGTCTCCCGCACCAGCAGGTCCAGATCGTCGCGCCGGGTGCGGTGGTTGTTGATCGCCACCCTGAGGCTATGCTGGCCATGCACCGTCGTGTCGGAAATGGCGGCGATGCCTTCTTCCTGCAGCCTCAGCATGATCTCGGTATTGAGCGCTTTCAGGCGCTCCCCGCCCAGTCCGTCCGCGCGGTAGCGAAAGCACACGATGTTGATGCTCACCGGCGCTACCAGTTCGAGTGCCGGTTCGGCCGCGATCAGCGCGCCGAGATAATGCCCTTGCGCGATGTTCTGGTCGATCAGCCGGCTCCCAAAATCGCGCAAGCTGTGTGCGCTGCTCGCCTATCTGGCGCTGGCGCCGCATCCGGTCGGCCGCAGCCGCCTCTGCGAGCTTTTGTGGGATGTGCCGCCCCCACTGTGCCTCTATTTGGCACTCCGCAGCGTTGAAAAGTCGGGCAAAGGGCACGTTTCTTTCGGCCCTCGCAAGGGTTGGCTGGGTTCGAAAAAATACCACAATAGATCGCGATTGGGGTGGGTTCGTCGCGCCCTTTTTGTAGAGCTGGCGCAAAATTCACAACAGCATAGAATATTGCTTGTACTAACTCGGCTTAATGAGAACAAACCTAAGGAAGCATTCCGGAATCTTGCTGCTGGTCATATTTCAGTATCTGCTAAGATAGCCCGTGCTGATTCCGAATTATTAAGCATTTGCAAAATTCAATCATGCGATATTGGGATTTGTCCTTGTCATAGGTTGACTTGGATGCATTTCTTGGAAGCACAGCCGCGTCAGCGGATCGTTGAAACATGCTTGGGCGGACGGGGCACTAAGCATGGAGAGGAATATTGACACTCGCTAATGCGGCGGCCCCCGCTGGGAGCGTTCCCTCCCACGTAAGAGATTACGGCAACCGTCGGCTAAGTCGTCGAATGCATCGCCCGCAGCCTGGCTCTCGTTTGATGGCCGGCGAAGCTTTGCCCTCCTCCGATTGGCGCCAGCCTTCGCGGCAAAGGCGGGGATCGCCGCCTGCAATGGCCTTCCGATATGGACGATGTCCGCCGCCAGCCAGTCGGAGGAATGAATCATGAAACTCGTAATCTGTGCGGCCTTGGTCACTGCTTTGATGGCGATCGTCGGTTGTACCACCGACGACTACGATGGTTGTCGCGGAAAGGGCTGCCTAGTTGATCGGTCCCATAAAGGGAGCCGGAAGATAGACGACCGGCCGCAGTTCGACAGGAACGGCAATCCCAACTTCGATACCAGGGGCCGTTACATCGGCTGCCATGGGCTCGGATGTAAAGTCGACGATCCTGATGACAGGGATCAAAGCATCGACGACAGGCCGCAGTACGACAAGGAAGGCAATCCGAACTTCGACACGCAAGGCAACTACCAAGGCTGCCGCGGCATCGGCTGCGAGGTCGATACACCGGACGATGACAATTCATCCGACGATGACGATTCCGATTAAGGGACTCGGGGGCGAACAAGGAGGAAGCCAATCATGTCTGAATTCAGCGGCCTGGTCCGGCGACATGCCAAAATCGTTATGGTCGGCCTTGCGGGGTTGGGAATGGCGCTGACGTCCGCTTTCGCTGCGAATAACGCCTGTGACGGTATAAAGGTCGAAGTGACGAAGGCGCGCAAGCAGGAATATGCCCCTCTCGTCGTCTCGGCGATGACCAATAAGTTCAAGCCCGCTCAGGCAAAGTTCTTCACGATCATGGAGAGCGGCAGCTGGAGCGCCGCCTACGTCTCCACGCCGGTGAGCGACGACGGCGTGATGTTCTTCCAGACAGTCGACGGAAAGAAGCAGTTTCGCGACGTGTGGGGCGGCTATGCCGAGCCGTCGGAAAAACCTGAACTGGTATCCTGGGCGAAGAAGCTCGGAGCGCCGCAAGACCTGGCAAAGTGTTTTGCCGAGGAAGTTACGGAACGACGGTGATGATCGCTGGAAATTGCCGCTGACCGTTGGTGCAGGGGGAGAATGATTGGTGAGCGCTCCGGGGCGCCGGGGCTCTGAGATCGACTCCAATCATCAGCTGCAGGATGTGCAAAATGCAAACCGTTCGAAAATCCAGACTGATAATGCAGCTCGCCCGTGCATTGGCAACTTCAGTGAAAATGACGGCTGTTGTGAGTGTAGCTGTCCCGCACACGATCAATGTTGCGTATGCCAGCAAATATGATCTGCCGAAACCCTATGTTTCCCGGGCTCTTAACGCGGTTCTGATACCGATCAATCACGCCTCTCGGCACCGCTACCAGATCCCGCCCAAGCTTCGCGGCGTGTATGTCCTGGCCGTTGCACCCCACGGTGTTGCCGCGCGGCAAGGCATCCGACCGGGTGACGTGCTTGCCACAGTGCGGCATCAACCGATTTCGACGCCGCGCGATGTCGATAGGTTCGTTTGGGCCGCCCTTGCCGCGAGTGCCACCAGTTTCCTGTTTGGCGTGAATCGCGGGACAGAAGTCGCAGATGTCGTCGAGGTCAACACCAACATCACCGTCAACAACTTCAACACCAACATCTCGGTCAACAATATCTCCCAATGGACGAGCGTCGACAATCGAGAGGAGTGGACGCAGATCGTCGATGAGTATGACGACGAGATGGAGACGGGCCTCAATGACACGAGCTATCGCGAGGACGAGTCGCTGCCCGGCGACGCCAGTCCAGACGCAAATGTGTCTTCTCCCGATGCTGACGACGACGATACCAGCACCCACACTGACGACAATAACCCGGCCGACAGTACCGACGACAACAGTTCCGATCAGGACGATTCGAGCGATCAGAACGACGATGAAAACTCAACAGACGGTGATGATGACAAGAACAGCACCGACACCGACGACGATAGCACGGATGACGATGCGTCGGATGACAGCACTGACAACAATGATTCCGATGATCAGGACGATTCCAGCGATCAGAATGACGATGACGACCCGTCGGCAGATGGTGAAGACGAAAACAGCACCGACAGTAATGACGATACGTCGGATGACAGTAACGACGCTGACGGATCGGACGATGACAATGCCAACTAGCGGCGACCGTGCCGGCAGTTCTAGACCGAGGACATCGATGAAAACCGCGATGCTGACCGCTGCCATCGTTCTGGCCATGCCGGCTTTCGCATTTGCCCAGGACAAGTGCAACGACGCCGCCAAGGATCAGTCCGCCCCGAACGAGTGCGCCGATGCCGCGTCCAGGAAATCCGACAAGAAGCTCAACGAGCTTTACAAGCAGATCGAACCCCGCCTGAACGACGACGCGGATATCAGGACGCTTCTCGTTCAAGCACAGCGGGATTGGGTCAAATTTCGCGACGCAGAGTGCAGTTTCCAGACCGCAGGAGCGGCCGGAGAAAGCGCAATTCCAACGCTCATCGCGGAGTGTATGGACGGCCTGACGCAATCCCGTGTCAAAGATTTCGAGGGTTACCTGCAATGCAGGGAAGGCGATGCGAGCTGCCCCGTTCCGGCAGCGAACACATCACATGCCGTACCTGCCGTGGCCGAGGAGAACGGCCAGACCGGCCTTGCCCAGGCTGCCGACCCGATACCCATTCCATTGCAACATGTTGTTGGGCACCTCGGAACCGGCAGCGATGAAGTCATCTACCACAAACTCGGGATTGCGTTGGGCATCAATGGTGCCAAGCCTCGTCTGTTCGAATTCGACACCGGGTCGGATGAGTTCAACGCTGAGATCGATTCGAGTGTCCCTGGCGTAGAGCCGGTGCGCGGCAGCAAGCCCGAAATGTACCCCTATGGAAACGGCACCTATGGAGGTTGGGTACAACAGGCCCGGGTCGACAGCCTGTCCTATTACGATCCAGATGATCCCTCGGAGCCTGCCGTAACCTTTGACGGCGGCTTTAGCGTAGGTCGGGTGGTGGATTACGTCTTCACCAAGGATTTCGGCGACTTCGAGGATGCGAATGTGACGCAAAAGCCCGTGGGCCACCATGGCGATACGCCGGTTTATGCGGATCTTGATGCGCGCAAGAGCATGAAGAATGGCGAACCCGGTAACGAGGCGCCGTTTTACGGCGTCTTTGGAGCCGGTGATTTTATCGATAAGGGGGACCAGACCGCCGCTCCTGGCAGTCAGACGCAAAGCGGCTATGTGGTCTCCGCCAATGCAAATCTTGGAAAGAGGACGACACCGGGCTGCGCTCCCTGCCTGACGCTGAATTTGTCCCCCAGTCTGAGATCCCAGTTTACGGCCCTGATACCGTGGGGCGAACTGGATTACGAATTCCTCCAGAGACGATTCCCGCGATCAGGCGCGAATGCATCCAGTCAGTACGAAGGGTCTTACCGCTATAAAATTTCCTTTGATCATAAGGGAAAGAAGCAATCGGTTGATTTCAGTGGACCTGTTTTATTGGATACAGGCACGACAAGCTTTATTTATATTACAACAGGATCTATTTTGAATAAGCTTCAGTCGAGAGGATTTCATATTGCTGAATTTGGTGATGAGATAGTCGACTTCAAGTTTTTTGGATTCGATGATGGTATAAATAACCGTGAATATGATGATGTCGACATTCTCCGCCAAAGCGATGAGATGAAAGTCGGCGGTCTCATTCTCGGTCTGCCATTCTTCGAGTCCAATTCCATAATGAATGATCTGGAAAACAGGACGACCGCATATTCACCTTATTTTGTCAGCGCTGCTAACTTTACGACAGACGCGGCTGCCAAGGATCAAGTGCAGCTGAATCGCGCGACCAGCGATGCTGGAAGCAACGGATGGCTCGGACTGGCCGGCATCGTCTCCGGCGCCGGCGACTTCACGATCGAGAAGGACGCGGACGTGCGCATGACCGGGGCCAATACCTACACGGGCACAACCCACATCGCGGCCGATGGCTATCTTACTCTGGCCGGGCCGGGCAGCATCGAGCATTCCTCGCGCGTCATAGTCGACGGTGTGCTCAACATCGATCAGAAAGGAAACCACCTGAAGCCCTGGGGAGTGGCGCACTCCCTGAACGATACGGCCATTCGCAACCTTGGTGGTAAAGGCAATGTGTATCTGGGTGCGGGCAGACTGATCCTGACAGAAGCCGACGGGCAGTTTGATGGAACCATCGCGGACTTTGATGACGCCGGCGACAGCGGCGGCCTCGTTGTTGCCGGTGGCAAGCTGACGCTGAGCGGCAAGAACAAATATTCGGGCATGACGGAAGTGGTGGCGGGAGCGGAGTTGCACGTGACCGGCTCTTTGACCGGTGACGTTTCCGTCTCGGGACTGCTTGTCGTTGACGGAGAGGTCTCCGGCGAAGTCATGGTCAAGGAGGGCGGCACGCTGACCGGCTCAGGAAAGGTCGGCAACGTCACGGTCGCCGAAGGTGGCAAAGCTGATCCAATGAAAACCAGATAATCGGGCCATGGGCCGATCGTGGCAATAACGGACAGCTGACGAGAACATAGGGCGGGGCTGAGCAACTTAAGAGCTTGACTGCAATCGGAAAGGGAAATCGATGAAAATAGCGATATTGACTGCTGCCGTGGTTCTGGCTGCGCCGACATTCGCCCTTGCCAAGGACAAGTGCGCCGATGCCAAGGATCAGGCCACCATGAATCAGTGCTTCGGTGCCGAGTTCCAGAAATCCGACAAGAAGCTCAATGAGCTTTACAAGCAGATCGAAGCCCGCCTGAAGGACGATGCGGATACCAAGAAGCTTCTTGTTCAGGCACAGCGGGATTGGGGCAAGTTTCGCGACGCGGAGTGCAGTTTTCAGACTGCTGGATCGGCCGGAGGAAGCGTAATACCGATGCTCATCGCGCAATGCATGGACGGCCTGACGCAATCCCGTGTCAAAGCCTTCGAGGGTTACCTGAATTGCAAGGAAGGCGATCTGAGTTGCCCCGTTCCGGCCGCGAACTGACACGTGCTGCAACTTATTTGATCATGATGAAGCCGGCTGCGAGCATGACGTCGCTGCCAGATATGAACAATGCGAGGGGCATCATCACTGCGTGGGGACTTGAAGGAGGTGGATTGTGAAACGCTGCGGATCATCGCTCGCAATGGCGATTGCGGCATCTGTGCTGCCGGCATCTGCCGTGCCGGCAACAGCCCAGGATGACCTGGGCTTCGACGTCAACGTCACGCTGTCCAAGAAAGCAGCCGCCAAGCTCGCGGCTGAAAAGGAGGGAATCGTCGTCTTCGCCTCCTATTACGGCGACCCCAAGCCGAGCGCCGCGAAGCACGCCAACGAAGTCGGCCTGATCGATCTCACACCGCACGACGAAGAGGTGGAGATACCGGGCACAGGCGGCCACGCCCGCATCAGCGGCGCCAAGGTCGACGCAAAGCGTCTCGACTGGCTTGCCGGCCCTCCCGATGTCAACGTCAACGTTGCGTCGGCGCGCAAGAGCAGCTCGGTCAATCTGCTCGGCTGCGATTTCATCGACGGTCCACTCAGCAACGTCCAAAGGGCGCCCGTGACGCTTCATTGCGGATTGATCGAAGAACATGTGGACACGAAGTTGAAGCCATAAGGCTCGCAAAAGTCATGCGCGTCCCCGGCGCCAACGGATCGGCGGCACGACCTGACCTACTTCAGGGAGGAGATATTCATGCGCCCACTGTTCGCTATCTGTGTCTGCCTGGCTATCATGTCCTTGTCTGCAGCCGCCCATGCCGAGCGCCGTTGTGGCTGGTACTCCAGCCCGACCCCCGGCAACCTCGTCCTGACCGACAGTGACGGGGATTGGTGGATCCAGATGCAGGGACGCCCGGATCCCAAGGGCATCGACAATGTGCCGGCCTTTGACGAGCGGCAATTCGTCGAGACCAATGTGCCTGGTTCGGGTCACGGCTACGGATGTGCGTGCATGAACGTCGTAACCAACGCCAAGCAACAGAAGATCACCAGAGTGATCTCGGGCCAAATCCTTCCGCTGCTGCGCTGTCGCAACGACAGATCGCTGCCTAACCCGGACGGATAATTGTTGGATATCTTGTGGATACCACGGCTGACGGTAGGCAGCTTAGAGCATTGGATCAAGAAAAAGCCCGGCAAACCGGGCTTTTTCTTGGGTCTCTGAAACCGCATCAATCGGTTCGAAACGGGAATTTGGTGCCCAGAAGAGGACTCGAACCTCCACTCCTTGCGGAACACGGACCTGAACCGTGCGCGTCTACCAATTCCGCCATCTGGGCTGGTGCGCGCTCATTAAGCGGGCGAGGGATGAGTGTCAACGCGCTTTTTTGAAAGCCGCGTTCCTTCTCCGGCTCAATGCTCCAGCACTTCCTTCGACGCCACCGTGGAATCGGCGTTGAGCGTGTAGATGATCGGCACACCGGTGCCGAGCTCGAGCTTGACGATCTCCTCGCCCGATTTGCCGTCCAGCGCCATGATCAGCGCGCGCAGCGAATTGCCGTGCGCCGCCACCAGCACGGTGCCGCCGCGCAGCACATGCGGTTGCAGATCGTGCAGGTAATAGGGCCAGACGCGCGCGCCGGTGTCCTTCAGGCTTTCACCGCCGGGCGGCGGCACGTCATAGGAGCGGCGCCAGACATGCACCTGCTCCTCGCCCCATTTCTTGCGCGCATCATCCTTGTTGAGGCCGGAGAGATCGCCATAGTCGCGCTCGTTCAGCGCCTGGTCGCGAATGGTCTCGAGGTCGCTCTGGCCAACGGCGTCGAGAATATGCTGGCAGGTCTTCTGCGCCCGGATCAGCGACGACGTGAAGGCGATGTCGAACTTCATGCCGCGCGCCCTGAGCTTGGCGCCGGCCGACTTGGCCTCGGCATGGCCCAGTTCGGTCAGGTCGACGTCGCGCCAGCCGGTAAATAGGTTCTTCAGGTTCCATTCGCTCTGGCCGTGGCGCACGAGCACGAGAGTTCTCGACATATTTGCTCCTTCAAATCTTGTGGATCAGCCAAATCTTGTGGATCAGCCAAATCTGTGGATCAGCTTGTCAGGCCGAGCACGTCCCGCATCGAATAGAGGCCCGGCTTGCGGCCGCGCGCCCACAGGGCTGCCTTGACCGCGCCGCGGGCAAAGATCGCCCGGTCCTCGGCATGATGGGCAAGCGTGATGCGCTCGCCGGTACCGGCCAGCACCACACTGTGGTCGCCGACCACCGAGCCGCCGCGCAAGCTGGCGACACCGATCGAGCCTGCCTTGCGCACGCCGGTATGGCCGTCGCGCACGCGAACATCGTTGCCGGCAAGTGCTACGCCGCGCCCGGCAGCGGCGGCCTCGCCGAGCAGCAGCGCCGTGCCCGACGGAGCATCGACCTTGTGCCGGTGGTGCATTTCCAGGATCTCGATGTCGAAATCGTCGGCATCGAGCGCGCGCGCCGCCTGCTCAACCAGCACCGCCAGCAGATTGACGCCGAGGCTCATATTGCCTGACTTGACCACCGTCGCGTGCCGCGCCGCCGCCGCGATCCTGGCATTGTCTTCAGCCGAGCAGCCGGTGGTGCCGATGATATGGACGATGCGCGCCTGCGCCGCATAGCCGGCGAATTCGACGGTCGCTGCCGGCGTGGTGAAATCGAGCACGCCGTCGGCCTTGGCGAAGGCCGGCAGCGGATCGTCGCCGATCGCCACGCCGAGCCTGCCGACGCCGGCCAGCTCGCCGGCATCCTTGCCGAGATGTGGCGAACCGGCCGGCGCGATGGCGCCGGCGACACGCGCGCCCGGTATCGTGTGGATGGCGCGGATCAGCGCCTGGCCCATGCGGCCAGCCGCGCCCACCACCACCAGGCCCATTTCACTCACGGTCGGCGTGTCGCTCATGAATGTCTCCCGACCGCCTTTTTCGCGTGATCATTTTGCGCCGCAGTCTGGATTGGCTTGGCGTCATCGACAAGCCCCAGCCCTTTCCTGCCTTGCACCCGATGGAACCGCGCATAGACGCTGTGCGGGTCGGCCATCAGCGAGGCATGCGTGCCCTGTTCGACCAGCCGGCCCTGCTCCAACACGATGATATGATCGGCATTGACCACCGTCGACAGCCGGTGCGCGATGACAATGGTGGTGCGCCCTTCCATGACATGGGTCAGCGCTTCCTGGACGCGGGCCTCGGCCTCGTTGTCGAGCGCCGAGGTGGCTTCGTCGAGCAGCAGGATCGGCGCCTGCCGAACGATGGCGCGTGCAATCGATACGCGCTGGCGCTGGCCGCCCGACAGCGTCACGCCGTTCTCGCCGACCGGCGTGTCGTAGCCTTGCGGCTGCTGGCGGATGAAATCGTGTGCCGCGGCCTGTTGGGCGGCGCGTTCAATCTCTGCGTCGGTGGCGCTCAGCCTGCCGTAGCGGATGTTGTCACGGATGGTGCCTTCGAACAGATAGGGCTGCTGCGATACATAGGCGATCGAGCCGCGCAGCGAATGCTTGGTGACCTTTGAAATGTCCTGGCCGTCGATTTCGATGCTGCCCGACTCGACGTCATGGAAGCGCTGCAGCAGCGCAACCAGCGTCGTCTTGCCGGCGCCCGAGGCGCCGACGATGGCGGTCACCTTGCCGGCGGCGGCGACAAAGGTCAGATCGTGCAGGACCGGCGCCTCTTCGACATAGCGGAAGGACACGTTGTTGAAGCGCACTTCGCCAGAGGTGAATTTCGCCTCGGCGGCTCCCGGCACGTCACCTTGCTGCGGCTCGAGGTCGAGAAGCTCGTAGATCATGCGCGCATTGACCAGCGACTTTTCCATGCCGACCTGCATACGCGCCAGCCGCCTGGCCGGATCATAGGCAAGCAGCAGGGCGGTGAGGAAGGCAACGATGGCGCCCGGCGGCTGGCCGCCGACGGTCGCCCGGTAGCCGGAATAGGCGATGACGCCGGCGACGGCGAAGCCGGCCAGCATGTCGGAGATCGGCGTCAGCCGTTCCGAGACGCGGGCGATCTTGTTTGCCCGCTGCTCGGCGCCGGCGACGAGGCCGCCGATGCGGCGCGACAGCTCGTCTTCCAGGGTGAAGGCCTTGACGATGACGATGCCTTGCGTCGCTTCCTGCATGGCACCGATCAGCCGCGAGTTGATCTGTACCGATTCGCGGGTGATGCGACGCACCCGGCGCATCAGATAGGTGACACTGTAGATCAAGGGCGGGCCGATCAGCAGCGACATCGCCGAGAGCATCGGGTCCTGCCAGATCATGACGCCGACTAGCGCGACAAGCGATACCGCATCGCGCGCCAGCGATGTCAGCGTCATCGACAGGAGATCGCGGATGCCGTTGACGTTCTCGTTGATCTGCGCGGCGAGCCGGCCCGAGCGGGTGTCATTGAAGAAGCCGACGCCGAGCTTCATCAGATGGTCGAAGATGCGGCGTTGATAGCGCGCCACCAGATTGTTGCCGATCTTGGCCAGCGTCACTGCCTGGCCGTAGCTGGCCAGGCCGCGCAGCATAAAGGCGGCCAGGATGGATACGCTGATCAGCGCGATAAGATCGCCGCGCTGCTTGTAGAAAATCTGATCGACGACGTCCTTCATGATCCAGGCGGTGAAGGCGGTCGTCGCCGCGATCGTCACCAGGCACAGCACGGCAAGAGCATAGTACCAGCGATAATCGCGGCTGTTCTCGGCGATGATGCGGCGGATCACCGCCACGATCTCGCTGGGACGGACTTTCCCTTTGGTTGGTGCTGGAATTGTCACGTTGGAGCGCTTTGTGGTTTCGGTTCGGCCGGACTGCAATTCGGCAACCTCTTAACGCCCCGATGGCGGCTTGCCTATGGCCGGGGACGGCGAAACTTCGTCGCGGCGCAGCTTGTGTCCTAAACCCGCCAGCGCCGCCCCGCCGTCTGCACGCCGAACAGCGACGGATTTCTGGCATAGGCGGCCAGCCCTAAAAGCGCCGCAAGCGGATGGGTGATGACGTAGACCGGCATGCCGCGCATCAGGGCGCTGTGCGGCGCCTTGTCCTCGAAGGCGGCGCGGAAATTGCCGGTGCGCAGCGCCGGCAGGATTTTTTGCGCGATGCCGCCGGTGAGAAACACGCCGCCGCGGCTCATGAACACCAGAGCGAGATCGCCGGCGGTGCGCCCAAGGCAAGTGACGAAGATCGACAGCGCCTCTTCGGCCACCGGATCGTTCTTTGCCAGCGCCGCGGCGGTGACCTCGGCAGGCGTTGTAAAGGGCGACGGCTTGCCGTCCGCCTTGGCCACCGCCCGGTAGGCATTGACCAGGCCGCGTCCGGACAGGATCTGTTCGCCGGAGATGCGGCCCTCGAGCTTCTCGATATGCGGAAACACCTGGAAATCGCGCGGTGAGCGCGGGCCGATATCCATATGGCCGCCCTCGCCGGGCACCGGTATCCAGTGATGCAGCGCATAAACCAGCCCGGCGACACCGAGCCCGGTTCCCGGGCCGAGCACCACCCGCCCGGAATTCGGTTCCGGCTCGTCGCCGCCGATCTTTTCCATATGCTCTTCGCCGAGCGCGACGACAGCCAGCGCCTGTGCCTCGAAGTCGTTGAGCACCACGACGTCGCTGAGACCGAGACTGGCGAACATCTGTCTCGGCTTGACGATCCATGGGCAATTGGTAAGCGGGATCTCGTCGCTTTCGACAGGACCGGCTACCGCCAGCACAGCTGAATTCGGCCGGACCGACGAGCGGTCGAGCACGGCCGACTGGATCGCCTCGTCAATCGTATTGAAGTTGGCGGTCTGGACGATGGTCGGCTCGCCGGCCTCGGAATTCGCGTCTAGTACGATCGAGAAGCGCGCATTGGTGCCGCCTATATCGCCGATCAGGATCGGAAATCGCAACAGAGTGTCGTCGTCGCTTACGCCTGGCATGCTCTCGTCCGTTCCCGACGCGTATCGCCGTTCTCTCGTTGACTAGCGCATGACCGCAAAAAGGGAAATCGGTTTTCGAAGTGGAGATGCACGGATGCAGACAGCGAACACGCTGCCCGCATCAGTGCCCCGGTCGTGGCCGCGGCAGCGGAATGCCGATCTCGGGCGTCGCCACAAAGGCGTTCGCCGAGGCCGGAAGCGCTGCCGCGCCGGCTGCGACCGTCGGCGGCGGCGAAGACTCTGCCGCGGGAGCAGGTACGGCCGCGATCGGCACGCCGTCGCCATAGTAGGTGACTGCTTCCGCCGACGGCGGAGCTGGCGCGTCGAGCACGAACTGGCATTGCCTGGGCAGGTTCGCCATGGTCATCAGGTCGCGTGCCTTCGGCTTGTCCGGGTTCTTGTTGGGGCGCCACGGCTCCTCGGTGAACCACCAGGCCAGCGCCTGGTCGCAGCCATCGCCTGGCGCCGTCGCTTCCTGTGCCTTGCAGTCGGGTGATCCAGCCTGGCAGCCGATGCGAATGTGGAAGTGGTAGTCGTGGCCCCAGAACGGCCTGACCTTGCGCAACCAGCTACGGTCGCCTTTGACCGTGTCGCAGAGCTTCTTCTTGATCCCGGGATTGACCAGGATGCGCTCGACTTCGGGATAGCTCGCGGCGCGCTTCAACAACCGCGTGTGCATCGGCGTCCACAGCCCGTCCTTCACCAAATGGGTCTTTTCATCGACCATCAAGGTAGCGCTGATGTTTTCGCGCTCTTCGGCCGAGAGCTTACGGTCGGGCATCGGCGTCAGCCAGATGTCGGCGTCGAGGCCGATCTGGTGCGAGGCATGGCCGGTCAGCATCGGACCGCCGCGCGGTTGCGAGATGTCGCCGATCAGCAAGCCCGGCCAGCCGTCGGCAGCGGCATCGCGCGACAGTTTCTCGATCAGCGCGATCATTGCCGGATGGCCCCAGCGACGATTGCGCGACGGTCGCATCACCTCCCAGTGCCGGCCGTCCATGGGTAGGGCGACGCCGCCGGAAAAACAGCCTTTGGAATAAAAGCCGATCGATTGCGCTGCTGCGAGTGCCGGCAGCTTTTTGGCGCCGAACAGGTCCTTTGCCCGTTGCTCGGCGCTCCCTGGCTGCGTTGCAAGCGCCGCCAAGCCGGCGATGGCCAGTACTGCCGTCAGCAGCAGCGTTTTGCCCGGCAAAGCTCGCGCTAACGTCTTCCCCAAGCTGGACCCCTCCGCGATTTGAACCGCATCATACCATAGCCCGCGCAACGTATCGATCATGACCGTTTCATCGGGCTGCGCGCCTCGCCGTCGCGCCAGTCGCCGCTCGCCCACATGGCATCGAGCGCCGAGCGATAGTCGGGAAAGCGAAAGCCATAACCGGCCGCCTTGATTGCCGCGTTGGCGACACGCTTGTTCTCGCTGTAGAAAGACCGCGCCATGGGCGAAAGTTGGGCGGTCTCGAACGGAATTTCGGGCGGCGGCTCGATGCCCATCAATTGGGCGGCATAGGCGACGACGTCCTGCGGCGGCGCCGGCAGGTCGTCGGTGACGTTGAAGATGCCGCCGCGATTGCCCTCGGCGAGATGCCAGAGCGCACCGGCAATATCGTCGCAATGGATGCGGTTGAACACCTGGCCCGGCTTGACCAGCCGCCGCGCAGTGCCGTTTTCCAGGTTGACCAGGGCGTTGCGGCCCGGCCCGTAAATGCCGGAAAGCCGCAGGATCGCCACCGGCCGGTGGATGTCATGGCCCAATTGTAGCCAATCCTGCTCGGCTGCAACACGCATCACCGACCGCTTCGACAACGGCCGGCATTCGGCGGCCTCGTCCACCCAATTGCCGCCACGGTCGCCATAGACGCCGACGGTGGAGAGATAGACGATCCATTCGAGCTCCGGCATGTTGGCCGCGATCTCCTCGCGTGCCGCGCCCAGCATCGGGTCGCCGGCCTTGTCCGGCGCGACCGAGACGACGAGATGGGTTGTCTTCCCAAGGGCATCGCCGATTTCGGAGGTCAGCGTGCCATCGAAACGCAGCGGCACGATACCGGCTTGCCGCAGCGCCGCGAATTTTTCCAGCGACCGTGTTGTACCGAAGATCGTTGTGTCGGCATCCCTGTTGGCGCGGGCGAAGGCCCTGCCCGAATAACCGGCGCCGAAGATGAAAATCTGCTTTTTTGTCATGTATGCGCCTCGATCGGCTTTGGCAGGGCCAGAAGCCATTCGCCTCTCACCGCCTCGTCATGTTCTGCTTGCAAAGCGGCTGCGGCACGTTCGGCGAACTCCCGACCCGGCACCAGCCGCGACAGCGCCCATACCGCAGCTCCGCGAACCAGGGGCGAGGCGTCGTCGAGCAGCGCGCGAACGGCGCCGGCCAGCGACAAGTCCTGGGAATTGCCGGCCGCTATCAGCACGTTTCGGATAAAACGGTCGCGGCCGATGCGCTTGATCGGCGAGCCCGAAAAAAGCGTGCGGAAGGCAGTGTCGTCGAGACGCAGCAGCTCGGCGAGCGGCGGTTCGCGCAAGTCCGCGCGGGCGGCAAGCTTTGCCTCCGAAGCGGCTTGGGCGAACTTGTTCCACGGGCAGGCGGCCAGGCAGTCGTCGCAGCCATAGATGCGATTGCCGATCTTTTCCCGGAACTCATGCGGGATCGGTCCTTTGTTCTCGATGGTGAGGTATGAAATGCAGCGCCGCGCATCGAGCCGGTAAGGCGCCGGAAAAGCGTCCGTCGGGCAGGCGTCGAGGCAGGCCCGGCAGGAGCCGCAATGATCGTTCTCAGGCGCGTCCGGCACCAGCTCGGCCGTCGTGAAGATGGTGCCGAGGAACAGCCAGGAGCCATGCGCGCGGCTGACCAGGTTGGTGTGCTTGCCTTGCCAGCCGAGGCCGGCCGCCTCGGCCAGCGGCTTTTCCATCACCGGCGCGGTGTCGACAAACACTTTCACGTCCCCGCCGGCGCGCGCCACGATCTTGCCGGCGATCTCCTTCAGCCGGCCTTTCATCACGTCATGATAGTCGCGGTTCTGCGCATAGGCCGAGATCGCGCCGCGGTCGCGCTTTGCCAGGATGTCGCGTGGGTCGTGGTCGGGCCCGTAATTCATCGCCAGCACGATGATCGAGCGGACCTCTGGCCAAAGCGTTGTCGGTTTGCCTCGCCGCTCGAGCGTTTCGGCAATCCAGCCCATCGAGCCGTGAAAGCCGTCGGCAACGAATTCGGCCAGCCGTTCCGGCGCCTGCGGAATCGCGTCGGGCGTGGTGACGGCAACGGCGTCGAAGCCGGCATTTCGCGCCTCGCGGTCGATCAGCGCGCGCAGCTTTGCCGTATCAGAAATCGAGATCCGCATAATGTGACACCGGCGACAGGCCGCGCACCCGGTCGGACAGAAGCGGCCGGAACGAAGGCCGTGATTTCACCCTTGTATACCATTCGCGCGCGGCGCTGTGTTCGCGCCAGTCGATCTCGCCGAGATAGTCGAGCACCGACAGTGCCGCCGCCGCCGCGAGATCGGCATAGGTGACCTTGTTGCCGGCCAGCCAATGACGGGTGCCGGCCAGCCAGTTGGTGTATTTCATGTGCTGGCGGATATTGGCGCGGGCGGCGCGGATCGCCGCCGAATCGGGCGAGCCGCCGCCTGCCGTTTCCGGCATGACCGGCTTCAGGACGCGCTCGCGCACCAGGTGCCGGGTAACCTCGCTTTCCGCCTTGTTGAGGTACCAGTCGGTCAGCCGGCGGATTTCGGCGCGCTCCATCGGATCCTCGGCGAACAGCCGCTTGTCGCGCTTGAGTACCCCGCGCGTCTCGTCGAGATATTCGGCAATGACCACTGCGCCGACGATCGGCACGTCGCCTTCGGCGAGCAGGATCGGCAGCGTGCCGGCCGGGTTCAGTGCCAGGAACTCCTTGCGCCGCGTCCACGGCTTCTCTTCGATCAGCGCCAGTTCCTCGCCATACTCGCCAAAGGCAAGGCGGACGAAGCGGCAGCTGGCGAACATCGGATGGTGGAAAAGCGTCAGCATGGTCCCGCGATAATAGAGCGCACTGGCAAATCGCCGGCTGCGCCGGTAAGTCTTGGCCGCCCGATTCAGCGGGCTGTCAGGGTGCTGCGTCCTATAGGGGGAGTTCCGCGCCGTGACAAGCAAGCCCTTTTCTCACGCCCTCACTCCAACGCCGAGGTTGCCATGGAAAGCCAGACCGTCGTCGAAGCGCTGCTGCTCGGCATGCTCGAGGGCCTGACCGAGTTTATTCCGGTGTCTTCAACCGGTCATATCCTGCTTGCCGGCCATTTCCTCGGCTTTCATTCGACCGGCAAGGCCTTCGAGATCCTGATCCAGCTCGGCGCCATATTGGCGATTCTCAGCGTCTATTTCCGCCGTCTCTGGAAGATGCTGCTCGAGCTGCCCTACGATCGGCTGACGCGGCATTTCGTCCTTGGCATCCTCATCGCATTCCTGCCGGCGGCCATTATCGGCGCGCTGGCGCACGATTTCATCAAGACGGTGCTGTTCGAATCGCCGCGGCTGATCTGCATCATGCTGATCATCGGCGGTGTCATCCTGCTGCTGGTCGATCGCATGAAGCCGAAGCCCTATTACCACGATGTCGAGCGGTTTCCGACCAGGCTTTATCTGCAGATCGGGCTGTTTCAGTGCCTGTCGCTGATCCCCGGCACGTCGCGCTCGGGTTCGACCATCGTCGGCGCGCTGCTGCTCGGCGTCGACAAACGGGCGGCGGCGGAATTCTCCTTCTTCCTTGCCATCCCGACGATGGTCGGCGCCTTCGCCTTCGACCTGTTCAAGAACCGCAATGTGCTGAGCAGCGCCGACCTGCCCATCATCGCCGTCGGTTTCGTCGCCGCCTTCGTCACCGCGCTAATCGTCGTGCGCTTCCTGCTCGACTACGTCTCGCGCCACGGCTATGCGCTGTTCGGCTGGTGGCGTCTGGTCGTCGGCATCGTTGGCCTGGCGGGGCTGGCCATCTGGGGATGAGCCGGCGCAGCTATAAGACTGAGATTGGCGGTGATTCTAAGCCCCTGTCGGAACGCAATCGATGCGGCACGACAGGAGCCCCGGATTGGGGCCTGCCTAGTTCGCTGGCTGGAACTGGATTTCCCCCTTGTTCAAGAAGCAAGTCTTGTCAAACAGCTGCAAATCCAGAGGGTTCGGTAACCGGACATCTCGAATATCCGGGCACGGCTTCTTCAATGGATCATATGATCGATCGATCTGAGAAATAAAGACGATGATCAGCCCTCGATCCCGCGCAAATACCCTCAGCGCGCGGACCTGCACGGCCAATTCGGGATTTTTGCGCTTCTGGTCGAGCAATTGCAGATAGTCTACGACCATCAGGGTGCCGCGAGGCGCTGACGCGGACGTGTTGACGATGTAATCGGCACTTATGGCGTCGGAGCAGTCGAATTCGAACAGCCTATCGAACTGCGCGTACTCCGCCCCGATTGCTTCGAAGCGCTCAACAACGTCTTTTTTGGTGTATTCCAGCGTGAAGAACATGGCTCGATTGCCGGATTTCATGGCCTCCACGGCGAGTTCGAGGCTCATTAGGGTTTTGCCTTGCCCCGGCCGCGCGCCGAGTAGCACCAGGTCACCGGGCTTCAATCGCGCAATCAGCTTGCCGGCCGGCCTTGCAGCGGACAGTTTCGCGGCAAGGAGGCTCCAATCATTGTAGCCTTCCTGAAGGGCTATGCGGTTAAGCGCTTCATGAAGTGGGATTTTTTCTTCGCGGGATAAGAGCCTGGCCTTGCGCTTCAGATGGTAAATTGGCGCCGACAGCTTCATTCCAACCTCCTATTGCGAGCAGTTTTGGCAATCCCTCCTTATGCTTGGTGCTCGAACAGTCGGTTTGATGACTAGGTAGCCCCGTATGAATTATACTTTCCCGAGCGGAGGGAGGAGGCGTGGGCCGCACCCGAATCGGAAGATAGCGCAATCCCAGCGGGAACTCTATTCTTGCCCGAAGCCGAGCCACACGATCTTGTGGACGTATGGTTGGCAGGGGAATGCATGAGCGAAGTTCTTGACGCCCTCGTTATTGGCGCCGGTCCGGCCGGGACTCGGCGTCAGCTACTTCTTGAAACGGCAGGGCCGCGACCACCGTGTGCTCGATCGAGGCCGGATTGGCGAAACGTGGCGAACGCAGCGGTGGAACTCGTTTCGACTGAATTCGCCGACCATTCGCTCCATCTTACCCGGTGATTCCTACGAGGGGCCCGAGCCGTGGGGCGCGATAACCCACCACGAATTTGTCGCGTATCTCGAAGGCTATGCCGAGCGGCACCGCCTGCCGGTAAGCACCCAAACTCCGGCGCAAGAGCTGACGAGAGACGACGGGATCTTTCGCATCACCACGACGGACGGGGCATTTCTGGCGCGCAATGTGGTGATCGCCACCGGCGACCAGAATCGGCAGGTCCGGCCAGCAGGGTCGGCGGATTTGCCAACCGCAATTCGCCAAGTCGATTCCTCGGCTTATCGCAACCCGGCCGAGTTCGAGAGTGGCGCGGTGCTGGTGGTCGGCAGCGGTCAGTCGGGCGGCCAGATCGCCGAGGATCTGGCGCTGTCCGGACGTGCGGTCTTTTTGGCGACCAGCCGCAACGGCCGTTGGGTGCGGCGCTACCGCGGGGGCAACATACTTAAATGGCTGACGCTGTCCGGTTTTCTCGACGTTCCGCGCAAGGAACTCGTCCTCCCCTCCGGCAAGCTGCAGGCCCGCGCGCTGGTCGGCGCGACCCATACGATCAGCCTGCAATCGCTGAGTGCACAGGGCGTGGTGCTGCTCGGCCGCTTTAGGGGTGTGGAGAACGCCAACCTCGTCTTCGGCGACGAGCTCGACGACCATATGCGATTTGCCGACGAGGTCTCCGCGAATGCCAAGCGCCTGGTTGACGAGTACATCGAGCGCGCCGGCCTCGATGCGCCACTGGCCGAGGATGATCCAGCCGAGACGATTGAACCGCGCTTGCCCGATCCTCCGATCCGCTCCCTCGACTGGACGGCGAGCGGCATCAGATCAGTGATCTGGTGCACGGGCTTCACTGGCGATTTCTCATGGGTTCGGCTTCCCGGCGCGCTCGATGCCGCCGGCCAGCCCGTCCACGAGGATGGCGTCGGCGTTGTTCCAGGTCTCTTTTTCGCCGGCCTCGATTTCGGATCGACGCGGAAGTCGGGCACCATACCGGCCATTCCAGAGGAGGCGGCCGCCGTCGTGGAGCGACTCGTCCAAGCGGGAGCCGACTTGCCACGGAACGACGTCTAAACGAGCCGTCGAACGCGGGTTCTTGAACGTGCAAGAACATGACAGCTCTGGCGCGATCAAGACGACGCACGCTGCCTTTTGTCGAAGCGCACCGACAATTTTCCGTAGTCCGATTGGTGCGACAGCCAGAAATCGCCGGCACCTTCGATACGGCGCTCCGATTCGTGGCCGACTGCATCCATTGCCTCCATCAACGTGCGGCGGCCTTGACCTCGGCGTCTTGACCTCGGCTGGTCGTCGTCGTGCTGACAGCACTGGCAATATGGGGTGAGCCGGCGCAGTCGTTCGGAATGGTCGACCCGGAGACGCCAAAGGAGGTGCATCAAGGCGCGCGATCGGTCAGCGCGTTCGCACCTTCCTCCGCGGCGCAATGTGCGCAGCAGTAGATGATGTCATCCTGTTCGACGCCATGTCCGATGATCCGGCATCCGCAATGCGGACATATCGGAGCAAGTTTCTGGACCGCGCATTCGAAGCTGTCGAACGTGTAGGTCTCCTCGGCCATCGTCACTTTGAAAGCCTTGTCGTAGTCATTCCCGCATTGATCGCATCTGGCCATAGTTCGTTTCCTTCTTTCACGGCTTCAAGCTCGACCAACCTGTCGCGCGGCGATAGGTTCCCGCCAGGATCAGGGGGCCGTCCTAAGGCGGAGACGAGCGCGAGCCTACGCCACGGCGCTGTTCGATCGCACGGATCACCTCGTCGATATCCCGCGGCTCGATGTCGAGTTCCTTCAGGCCAGGCGCGTCGATTGCTGCCACATTGTCCTGACGCATAAGATCGATCTGGTTGCGCGTTATGGGGGCAGCCGGGAGGAGTTCCGCGACGCCAGCCAAGGCGTTCCATACCGCAAACGGCACCGGCATCAGCTTGACGTGCGTATCGAGCTGTCGGGCGATCTCCCGAAGCAGTTCCTTATAGGTATAGATGCGCGGGCCACCGAATTCGAATATGGATGAACCCGTGTGGGTTCGCCCGTCGATCAGCCGGCTCACTGCTTCGGCGACGTCTGCCACATGGACCGGCTGAAGCCGTGTGCCACCATCGCCGAACAGCGGATAGACCGGCAGGAGGCGTATCATCCTCACAATGGTCGTGAGGAAAGCGTCGTCAGGTCCTGTCATGACGGCGGGACGCACAATGAAAGCGCCGGGAAATGCGCTTTCCACGGCACCTTCTCCGCGCCCACGCGCCCTTATGTAATTCGAATCCGATTGAGGATCGGAGCCGATCCCTGAAATCAGGACGAACTGGTCGATCGCGCGGTCGCGCGACGCGGCAGCGAGATCGGCCGCGGCTTTCACATGCACGCGTTCAAAGGTCTGGACGCCGTGCTCGACGTAAAGACTGACAGCATTCACGACCGCCTGTGATCCGGTAATGGCCGACCCGATCGAGGACGCATCCAATATATCCGCCTCGACTGCCTCGGGCATCCTTGTAATCGAGGAAAAGACCAGGGCCACGCGAGCTGGATGGCGAGATGCAGCGCGCACCGTGAAACCTCTTTCCAGGAGCCGCTTCACGATCCTGCGCCCGAGAAAGCCGGTTCCGCCGAACACGGTGACGATCCGTACCGGGTTGAGATCGTCGGGATCCATTTGCCTCGCCATCCCTTTGTCCTCGCATAGCTGCCACGAGGATTGCCCTGGCCGGCATTTGAACCAGCCCGTCGAACATCAGGACGATTGGGGAACAACGCAGGAACGCTTTTGTTCCAGTCAGCGCTGGGCGGATGCTTGACAGATCGGCAAACCATGATCTGAACCGCAGGCGCAGCAAAACGGCCCCACTTCGGGAATAGCCTAGTTCCGCCCGTAGAAAACGTTCTCGACATGCACCGGCCAGCGCCACGGCAGCACCGCCACCATGTCGAAGCGCACCGATAATTTTCCGTAGTCGGATTGGCGCGACAGCCAGAAATCGGCGGCGCCTTCGATGCGGCGATTCACGGCCGACTGCTTCCATTGCCTCCATCAGCGTGCGGCGCGCCTTGACCTCGACGATCAGCACCAGATCGCCGCGCCGCGCGATCAGGTCGATCTCGCCGAACCTGGTGCGGTGGCGGCGGGCCAGAATTCGGTAGCCTTTCAGCATCAGCGCCGCCGCCGCCAGCCATTCGCCGTGATGGCCGCGCCGGTAGGCCTTTTGTCGGCTGGCGCTCGGCCGTTCAGCCATCGCCGTCTCCGCCGGTCCCGTCTCTTCCGGCATTCTTGAGGTCGAGGAGCCGACGATAGAGCGCCTGCTTCTGGCCACCCGTCATCTTGGCGGCTTCCGCCGCTGCCTTGGAGGCCGGCATCTCGGCGGCGAGCGAAAGCAGCAGCCGGTCGATGTCTTCTGGCTCATCAGCGACCGCATCGGCCGGGCCGACGCAGATGACGATTTCACCCTTGGGCGTATCGGCTCCCGCATAATGGCTGGCGAGCGATTGCAGGGTGTCGGTCCGCATCTCCTCGAAGGTCTTGGTCAGCTCGCGGCCGATCGCCGCCTTGCGGGCACCGCCCAGCACCTCGACCATGGCACTGAGCGTCTCGGCCAGCCGGCGCGGCGATTCGAAGAAGATCAACGTTGCCGGCACCGCCTTCAGCGCTTCCAGCCGCGTCAGCCGCTGCCCGGTCTTCACCGGCAGGAAGCCGGCAAACAGAAACGCGTCCGAGGGCAGGCCGGATGCCGTCAACGCGGCAAGTGGCGCCGACGGTCCGGGGATCGGCACGACACGAATGCCGCGATCCAGCGCCTCACCAACCAGCCGGTAGCCGGGGTCGGAGATGAGCGGCGTGCCGGCATCCGAGCTCAGCGCTACGCTTTGGCCGGCCAGCAGCGCCGCGATCAGCTTCGGTCCGGCCTCGCCGGCATTGTGCTCATGGTAGGCGGTGGTGCGGCGGCGGATGCCGTAGCGGTCGAGCAGCACGCGGCTGACACGTGTGTCCTCGCAAGCGACGATATCGGCGGCGGCGAGCGTTTCCAGCGCGCGCAGCGTGATATCGGCGAGATTGCCGATAGGCGTCGCCACCAGGTAGAGCGCCGGCTCGAGCGGCCGGGCGGCGATTTCGGTCTGCCCGACCACATAACTGCGTTTGGCCGATTCGCCGGTCACCTGCACAACTCCGTTCGACCCTGTTTGGCACGGCTCACGCTTGGTTGCAAAAGCCTGGGTTGCAAAGGCCCTGGTTCCAGAAGGGATGCCGACGTGAACCGGCCGCCATGCCTTCGCCACAGTAGGGAACGAAACCGTTGCCGGCGAATTTTACCCCTGATCTCGGGAGGAGTAGGATGGACAGCCTGACGATACAGGACGTTTTCGAACCCTACTATGCCGGCCGCAAACGCTTCGCCGCACCATGCGACAAGAGCCGGCCTGCCGAAGCCGCAGATGGCAGAGCCAAGAAGCCGCTTGCACGCCAGCGATCGGCAGAGAGCAAGCCCGCAAACGAAACCGACCGCACGATGGAGCACTGACCGGACGATGCCCAATCGCTTCGACATTTTCATCACCCGCCTCGAAACAAAAAGCGCCCGCGATGGCGCAGCGTCACATTCCACAGACGACCAGCACCATGCCTCACGCGACAAAAGCGAGATCAAGCCGGTCCGTTCCGGAGAGACCAGCGAAAAAGATCGCGCCAAACACCGCCACAAGCACGAGGCTTGACCCCGCAAACCTTAGCGATCGGTCGAGACAGCTCTCGAAAGCGCGGTTGCGCATGCTCCGCGATGTATCATTCAACCCAGATACTTCGAGACACGCGCCTCCAGCAGGCCCACCAGAGCCGGGTCCACGAATGCATAGTCGTCGGGAATATCGAGGCAGATTACTCGAGCCTTTTTCAGGCTTGTCTTGAATTTCTGCTGCAGTTTGGCGCGGTGCATTTTTTCCATCACGAAGATGATGTCGGCCCAGGCGACGAGTTCATGCGTCAACGGAATGTCGGCATCGTGATTAGTGCCGGCCGAAGCGACCTCGATGTCCCGCCGCTTGGAAAACACCTGCTCCGCCGTCGGGCTGCGCAAGCGATTCTGGCTGCAGATGAAGAGAACGTTCTTCAACGTGCTATCTGGCCAAGTCCGCCACGACCGCATCGAGCACGATCATGCCGGCCGGCGTGGCGCGCAGGCGCGCATTGCCGATCGGCGCCACCAGGCCTTCGTCCTGCAGTACCGACAGCCGTGCCGTCGACAGGCCGCGCCCTGAAAATGCCTCGTAGCGGGAAAGGTCGATGCCTTCCGCCAGCCTCAGCCCCATCAGCAGGAACTCGTCGGCCTCTTCCGACCGCGTCAGGATCTCGCCGCCGGTAACGCCATGGCCCTTGGCCTCGACCAGATTGGCCCAAGTCTCCGGCATTTTCTCGGCGATCGTCACCACGCGCCGGCCATTTTCGACGAACCGGCCATGCGCGCCGGGACCGACGCCGACATATTCGCCATAACGCCAGTAGGTGAGATTGTGCCGGCTTTCGGCGCCGGGCCTGGCATGGTTGGAAATCTCGTAGGCCGGCAGTCCGCGCGCGGCGGTGATCTCCTGTGTCAACGCGTAGAGATCGGCGGCAAGCTCATTGTCTGGAATGATGAACTTGCTTGCCGCATGCAGCGCATGGAACGGCGTGCCTTCCTCGATGGTCAGCTGATAGAGCGACAGATGGTCTGCGGCGTGGCCGATCGCCTGCTCGAGCTCCGCCTGCCACGCTTCCGGCGTCTGACCGGGCCGCGCGTAGATCAGGTCGAACGACAGCCGTGGGAATATCTCGCGCGCCAGGCCGATCGCATGCAGGGCCTCATCGACATTGTGCAAACGGCCGAGGAAGCGCAGATCCTTGTCGTGCAGCGCCTGCACGCCAAGCGATACCCGGTTGACGCCGGCCGCGCGATAGCCGCGAAAGCGCTCGGCCTCGACGGAGGAGGGATTGGCCTCCAGTGTCACCTCGATGCCATCAGGCACCGTCCAGTTCTTCGCCACTGCATCCAGCACCGCCGCCACGGTCTGCGGTTTCATCAGCGATGGCGTGCCGCCGCCAAGAAAGATACTGGTCACCTCGCGCGGCCCGGTGCGGCCGCGCATCGTCGCCAGCTCGGCCTCGAAGGCGCGGGCAAAACGCTCCTGGTCGACCGGCTGGTGGCGGACATGGCTGTTGAAGTCGCAATACGGGCATTTGGCCGCGCAGAATGGCCAGTGGACGTAGACGCCGAAACCAGGCCTGCGGTCGAGCAGCATGGTCATACGGCGGCCAATCGGGCTTGCGCGAATTTCTGGAAGGCGCGGGCACGGTGCGACAATGCGGTTGGCTGGCCGGGCTTCCAGCCATGCTTGTCCTTCGCGCTCATCTCGCCGAAGGTCTTCTCGAACCCATCGGGCAAGAACACCGGATCGTAGCCGAAGCCGAGCTCGCCGCGCGGCGGCCATACCAGCGTGCCCTCGACCTCACCGCGAAAATATTCCGCCTGGCCATCGGGGAAGGCCAGGCAGATGACCGCGACAAAGTGGCCCTTGCGCTGGGCAGGCGTGATCGCGCCAACTTCTTGCAAGGCCACTTCCGTGCGCTGCATGGCCATGCCGAAGTCGCGGGAGCCGTCCGGCGTCTCAGCCCAGTTGGCGGTGTAGACGCCGGGTGCGCCGTCGAGCGCATCGACACACAGGCCGGAATCGTCCGACAGCGCCGGCAATCCAGTGGCCTTGGCGGCGGCCAAGGCTTTTATGAGGGCGTTCTCCTCGAAAGTGGTGCCGGTCTCGTCCGGTTCCGGCAGGCCGTATTCCTTTGCGGACTTCGCTTCAATGCCGAATGGCGCCATCAGATCGGCGAATTCTCGCAATTTGCCGGCGTTGTGGCTTGCGACGATGATCTTATGCCCATCAAGCGAATGAATAGTTGGCGAATGCATCAGATGCCCCAAATTCGTGGCTCGGCGAATTCGATCGAATTGCCGGAGGGATCGCGAATATAGATCGAGCGGCCGCCTTGCGGCCACTCGAACTCGCTTTCGATGGCGATTTTCTTCGCCTCAAGATGCGCTTTCCAGCGTGGGATTTCATCCGCGCTTGCGGCGAAGCAAAGATGGCCCTGGCCGACCGCGCCATGCGGCGGCACGGGCAGCTTGGCGTCGGCCCGCGGCGGCACTTTGGTGGCCTCGGCATTGAAGATAAGCAGCACGCCGTCGCCGCAGCGGAAGAAGAGATGCCTGCCATCGACCTTACCGAGCAGATCGAGCCCGAGCACGCCCGAATAGAACCGTTCCGCGGCAGCAAGGTCGGTCACGTAGAGTGCTGATTCCAGGATTGCGGAAGGAGTCACAGGATCGCCAATCTCATCAATATTGGACCGCAGCTAAGCCACCGCCATTTGCTGCAAGCTGACCAGGCGCTGAATGCCTTTCTTGGCGAGCCCCATCAGCGCCGCGAACTGCTCTTCCGAGAACGGCTCGCCCTCGGCCGTGCCTTGGATCTCGACGATGCCGCCCTTGCCGGTCATGACGAAATTGGCGTCGGTGCCGGCCGAGGAATCCTCGATGTAGTCGAGGTCGATGACCGGCTGGCCATCATGGATTCCGCAGGAGATTGCCGCAACGTGATCCTTCAGCACCTTGCTCAGGCTCGCCATCTGGCGGGCTTCCATCCAGCGCAGGCAGTCGTAGAGCGCCACCCAGCCGCCGGTGATCGAAGCGGTGCGCGTGCCGCCGTCGGCCTGGATCACGTCGCAGTCGACGGTGATCTGCTGCTCGCCGAGCGCCTGCAGATTGACCACGGCGCGCAGGGAGCGGCCGATCAGCCGCTGGATTTCCAGCGTGCGGCCGCCTTGTTTGCCGGACGAAGCCTCGCGGCGCATGCGCTCGCCGGTCGAACGCGGCAGCATGCCGTATTCCGCCGTCACCCAGCCCTTGCCGGAGTTGCGCATCCAGCCCGGCACCTTTTCCTCCAGGCTGGCCGTACACAGCACATGCGTGTCGCCGAACTTCACCAGGCACGAGCCTTCCGCATGCTTGGAGACGCCGCGCTCGAAGGAGATGGGGCGCATTTCGTCGAATTGGCGTTTGGAAGGGCGCATTCAGGCTTCTTTCTTTCTTCGGAATCTTGGCCGGGGAATCTTGGCCGGCTTGTAGCCGCACGGGGCGTGACGCGCAAAGGAAAATGGACCGGTTGCGCCGACACCGCGGAAGTCTATATCTTCGGGGCGGAGGTTTTGGCTCGAAATGACAAAGGCAGTCGATCCCGGTTTGCAGTCGCACGTGCTCCCGTCGCACGCGCTGCAATCGCCCGCGCTTCAATCGCTCGACATGCGTTCGCGCGACATCTTCCGGCGCATCGTCGATTCCTATTTGAGGGATGGCGAGCCGGTCGGTTCGCGCAGCCTGTCGCGCATCCTGCCGTCGTCGCTGTCGCCGGCCACCATCCGCAACGTGATGAGCGACCTTGAGCATCTCGGCCTGATCTATGCGCCGCACATTTCGGCTGGCCGGCTGCCGACCCAGGCAGGCCTGCGCTTCTTCGTCGATGCTTTCATGGAACTTGGTGACCTCTCCGACGAGGAGCGCCGCACCATCGAGGCCCAGGTGCGCGCCTCCGGCTCGGGCGCGACGCTGGAGCATATGCTGACCGAGGCCAGCCAGATGCTGTCCGGCATGTCGCGCGGCGCCGGCCTCGTGCTCGCCGCCAAGAATGAGGCGGCGCTTAAGCACATCGAATTCATCCAGCTCGAGCCGACCAAGGCGCTGGCCGTGCTGGTCTCGCAGAACGGCGACGTCGAAAATCGCGTCATCGATCTGCCCGCCGGCATCACCATCTCGCAATTGCACGAAGCCTCTAACTTCCTCAACGCCCATATCCGCGGTCGCACCCTGGCCGAGGCGCGGGTCGAGATCGCCCGCATCAAGGAAGAGACCAGGGCGGCCCTCGACACGCTGTCGCAGGATCTGGTCGAGAAGGGCCTGGCGGTCTGGGCAGGCGCTGAAAGCGGCGTGCCTGGGCGGCTTATCGTGCGCGGTCGCGCCAATCTCCTGGAAAACGTCACTGCCCAGGCCGACATAGAATTGCTGCGGCATCTGTTTGAGGATCTGGAGACGCAGGATGGGCTGATCCAGCTTCTCGACCTCGCCGAGGCAGGCCCAGGCGTGCGCATATTCATCGGTTCGGAAAACAAGCTGTTTTCGCTGTCTGGCTCCTCGCTGGTGGTGGCACCCTATCGCGACAAGGACGCGCGTGTCGTCGGTGCGCTCGGCGTCATCGGGCCGACGCGGCTGAATTATGCGCGCATAGTACCGATGGTCGACTATACGGCGCAGCTGATTTCGCGCATGCTGAGCTAGGAGCCGCCGCGGGCCTGCCGCAAGGAGGAGAAAAGAATGGCGCTGGAATCGTTCAAGGCCCAGATCAGTCTGCTGCTCGAAGAAATGATCAACCAGCCAGAGGATCAGCACGAGGTACAAGAGCAGTTGCGCGAGAAGCTGCAAGAGATGCGGGCGATGGGTTTACCGCTGCCGGCCGATCTGGTCGCGCTGGAAAAGCGCCTCGACGACGACTTTTACGCCTCTGGCAACTGAACGGGTTCGGCTTCAAATCCTCGTGTGCTGGACGGCCGCTTGGAACGATCAATACCTGATGCCGTTTGCCCCTGTTCGAGGCGAATCCCGGAGGACGTTGATGATCCGATCTGGCGGCTTTGCGGCCTTGGGCGCTGCCCTCCTTGTTGCGACACCGGCAGCCGCCCAGCAGGCGGATCAGAATGTGCTCAAAGGCGAAGCCGCGTTTGGCGATTGGCACGCCGACAGGCCTGGCGTCCGACGCCTGATTGGGCCGCGAGACATGCCGGCAGCCGACCCCGCCCAATCCGCTTCGAACGGCGCCGGCGTGGCGGAACGGCCCGAAAGCGCCAAGCCAGAATTGCCGTCGGGCTTTTCGGCTGAAATGATCGCATCCGGCATCGTCAATCCACGTGTCGTGCGCGTCGCTCCGAATGGCGACCTGTTTGTTGCCAACAGCCATGCCGACCAAATACGCGTCTATCGTCTCGCCGAGGGCAGCGCCAGGCCCATCGAGAAAGCGATCTTCGCCAAGGGGCTCAATTATCCCTACGGCATCGCCTTCTATCCGCCAGGAGACAAACCGCAATGGGTCTATGTCGCGAACAGCGACAGCATCGTCCGGTTCCCCTATCGCGATGGCGACTTGAAGACATCCGGCAAACCAGAAACCATTGTCGCCCAAATCCCGTCGGGTGGTCACACGACCCGCGACATCGCCTTCTCGCAGGACGGCAAAACGCTTTATTTGTCGGTTGGCTCCGCCTCGAACGTCGCCGAGGATATAGGCAAGGAGCCAGATAGCGGCCTCGACGCCTGGGCCAAATCAAAGCCGCTTGGGGCGGCCTGGGGCTCCGAGGACGGCCGTGCCGATGTGCTCGCCTTTGACCCGGATGGGAAAAATCCCCGAACTGTTGCCACCGGCCTGCGCAACTGTACGGGCATGACCGTGCAGCCCGCCACCGGCGCATTGTGGTGCGTCGTCAATGAGCGCGACGAACTCGGCGACAATGTGCCGTTCGAATTTGCAACAGCGGTCAAGGACGGCGGATTCTATGGTTGGCCTTGGTACTACATCGGCAATAACGAGGATCCGCGCCATCAGGGCGAGCGGCCAGACCTCGCCGGCAAGGCCACTGTCCCCGATGTATTGATGCAGGCGCATTCGGCGCCGATGAATATAGCCTTCTACGACGGCAAGAACTTCCCGGCGGATTATCAGGGTGACGCCTTCGTCACCATGCATGGTTCGTGGAACCGTGGCGCCAGGACCGGCTACAAGGTGGTGAGGCTCAAATTCAGGGATGGCAAGCCGACCGGCGAATATGAGGACTTCATGACCGGCTTCGTCATCTCGAACGACGCCGTCTGGGGCCGCCCGGTCGGTGTCGCGATGGCCAAGGACGGCTCGGTGATCGTCACAGAAGACGGTAACGGCACCATCTGGCGCGTTACCTACGAAGACGGCCGTTCCTGAACGGCGGTGTCGCCTGCTGCGCTGGCGCAATCGAATCCGGCCCGAGGGAATTCACCCAACTTCAACATTGTGCGACAAGCGCCAATCATGACACTCACTGGGTTCCTCGCCTATAGTGCTGCCCTCGGCATCGCCGCGGCCATCCCGGGCCCAGGCGTCACCGCGCTTGTTGCGCGTGCGCTGGGTTCCGGCTTCCGCTCGTCGCTGGCCATGTCGTTCGGGCTGATACTCGGGGACCTGACCTATCTCACTGCCGTGGTGCTCGGCCTGGCTTTCGTCGCACAAACTTTCGGCATGGTCTTCCTGGCCATCAAATGGCTGGGCGTCACCTACCTCGCCTTTCTTGGCTGGCGTTTCTGGACGAGCGGCATCACGCCCGAAACGGTAGAGGCGAAGAAAGGCAAGGGCGGCTTGGCATCCAGCTTTGTAGCCGGCCTTGCCGTCACGCTCGGCAATCCGAAGACGATGATCTTCTATCTTGCCATCACCCCGACCATCGTCGATCTGAAGACGATCACGCTGGCCGATTACGGCATCCTCGTCGCGCTCACCATCGTCGTCCTGCTCGTCGTGCTGGTGCCCTATCTGGCGCTGGCGGCCAAGGCGCGCTGGTTCCTGAAGTCGCCGCGGGCGCTGAGGGCACTCAACCGCACCGCCGCCGGCTTCATGGTCGGCGCGGCCGCGGCAATTGCCGCCCGCCAATAGATCTCTTTCGCCAATCCGCCCAAGGATTGCCACGGCTTGCAAGGGCGGGGGTACTCAGCACGAACTTCACTCGGATATTTTTCGATCGACAGCCTATCTTGCGCGGTGGATGGCTCTATCCTATGCCCGCGCGACTCTTGCCGCTTGACCTCTGGGAGGAAATCAATGAACAAGCCCGCCACCCCCACACACGTGCCCGGCCGCGGCCGCATCTACAATTCGATCACCGAGACGATCGGCGACACGCCGCTGGTGCGGCTTGATAAATTCGCCAGGGAGAAGGGTGTCGTCGCCAATCTGCTGGCCAAGCTCGAATTCTTCAACCCGATCGCCTCGGTCAAGGACCGCATCGGCGTGTCGATGATCGAGGCATTGGAGGCTTCGGGCAGGATTACGCCCGGCAAGACCACCCTCATCGAGCCGACCTCGGGCAATACCGGCATCGCACTCGCCTTTGCCGCCGCTGCCAAGGGCTACAAGCTGATCCTGACCATGCCGGAAACCATGTCCGTCGAACGCCGCAAGATGCTGGCTCTGCTCGGTGCCGAACTGGTGCTGACCGAAGGGCCGAAAGGCATGAAGGGCGCCATCGCCAAGGCCGACGAGCTGGCGGCAACGCTGCCCGACGCTGTCATTCCGCAGCAATTCGAAAACCCGGCCAATCCGGAAATCCATCGCCGCACCACCGCCGAGGAAATCTGGAACGACACCCATGGCGAAGTCGATATCTTCGTTGCCGGCATCGGGACCGGCGGCACCATCACCGGCGTCGGCCAGGTGCTGAAGAAGCGTAAGCCCTCGGTGCATGTCGTCGCCGTCGAACCGGAAGCCTCGCCGGTGCTGTCGGGCGGCCAGCCAGGCCCGCACAAGATCCAGGGCATTGGCGCCGGCTTCGCGCCAAAAATCCTCGACACGACGATCTATGACGAGATCGTCAAGGTCTCGAACGAGGATTCGGTTGCTAATGCACGGCTCGTCGCTCGGCTCGAAGGTGTGCCGGTCGGCATCTCGTCGGGGGCCGCCCTGCAAGCGGCGATCGTCGTCGGCTCGCGGCCCGAGAACAAGGGCAAGAACCTCGTCGTCGTCATCCCCTCCTTCGCCGAGCGCTATCTCTCGACGATCCTGTTCGAGGGATTGGGCGCTTAGACACGAGCGTTTTTGACCGGTCAGTAGCGATCCTTCGCGATGCCCTCCGACATCAAATACTCAGTATCACGCGTCGGCGTGGACCGCTGAAAAACCACCTGTGGCGGGCGTCGTTCGCTTGAGCGGCGGGTCACTTCCGTATCAATCGTCGCTGCCCGGCAGGTGGAGGACTTTATGTACAAGCTCTATACGCGTGCCAATACCGGCGGCTTTGTCGTCGAGGCGGCGCTCGCTTTGGCGGGCGTGCCTTTCGACCAGATCGACGTTCCGAAGGGCCGACCCGACCAGGCCTTTTTAGATATCAGCCCCTTGAACCAGGTGCCGGTCCTGATCTTGCCGGACGGACGCTCGATGACCGAATCGGCGGCGATCTGCATCCTGCTGGCCGAGCGCCACCCCGAAGCAGGACTGGCGCCCGCAGCAAGTTCGGCTGACCGCGCCGACTTCCTGCGCTGGATGTTTTTCATGTCCTCCGTCATCTATTCGGCTGACCTGCGGTTCTTCTACGCTCATCGCTACACGACCGATCCCCGGGGCGTGGACGCTGTCAAACAGGCGGCGGTCTCGGAAATGGATCGCAGCCTCGCCATTCTCGATGCCGCCCTCGACGGCCGCGACTGGCTGGCCGGCGACCAACTCTCGCTGGCCGACATCTATCTCGTCATGCTGGTGGCCTGGCATCCGGAGGTCGCGAAGGTTCCAACCGCTTGGCCGAACATCGAACGCCTGTGGGCCAATTTGCGGGAACATCGGGTGATGAAGAGGCTGAATGCTTCCCACGACATGTGGCCGGCCTAAGCACTCCGCCTTGTCTCAGTGTCTTTCCGCGCGGCCGAGCCCTGCCCGTCGTTCCTGCAGGAACCGGCGCACGGCCGGATCTCGTTCGAGGCCGATAGCCCGGTCATAGGCCTCGCTCGCTTGTGGAACTTTGCCGAGTCTGGCCAGCAGGCCCGCGCGGGCGGCCCAGTAAGGTTGATAGTCATACAGCCGCTTGTCGCCGCTGAGTTGATCAAGCGCGCCCAATCCTTCTGAAGCACCTTCGGCCTCGGCAATCGCCACCGCACGGTTGATCGACACCACCGGCGAGCCGGCAATCACCGACAGCGCGTCGTAGAGCTCCTTGATCGCGACCCAGTCGGTACAACCGGTCAGCCGCCGTGTCGTATGGGCGGATTGCACGGCGGCCTCGAGCTGGTAGCGGCCGACAACACCCTCGGCGGCCGCGCGCCCGAGCAGCGCCTCCGCTTCATCGATCAGGGTATCGTCCCACAATGCAAGATCCTGCTCGGCCAGCGGCACATAGTCACCCGCCGCATTGCGCCGGGCTGCACGCCGCGCCTCGGCGAACAGCATCAGCGCCAGCAGACCGAGTGCTTCCGGCTCATCCGGCATCAGCGAGGCGATCAAACGGCCGAGCCAGATGCCTTCGGTCGCGAGATTGCGGCGCCGCGTTTCGGTGCCGGCCGGGTCGGACCAACCTTCGGCAAACGCCGCGTAGATCGCTTCCAGAACGGTGCCCAGCCGCTCGCCGAGCTCGGCCCGCTCCGGCACGCGGAACGGAATGCCTGTCTCGCGAATTCGCGTCTTGGCGCGCACCAGGCGCTGGCTCATCGTGGCTGGCGAGACAAGAAAAGCCGAGGCGATGGTCGCTGCGTCGAAGCCCAGGACCGTCTGCAGGATCAGCGGTGCTCGCACGCCGGCCTCAATCGCGGGATGGGCGCAGGCAAACATGAGCCTGAGCCGCTCGTCCGGCAGGTCTTCCTCGGCCATGCGCGCCTCCATCTCCTCGGCGATCAGTCTGAGGTGGTCGCGGCCCGCCTCGCGTGTCAGCCGCCGTCTGACCGCGTCGACGCGGCGCTTGCGTGCCACCGCCAGCAGCCAGGCTTCCGGCTTGTCGGGCACGCCCGCCTGTGGCCAACGCTCGAGCGCCGCTGCAAAGGCATCGGCCAATGCGTCCTCGGCAGCGGCCACGTCGCGCGTGCGTGCGGCGAGATAAGCGACCAGCTTGCCGTAGCTTTGCCGGGCGGCCGCTTCCGCCGCCGCCCGCGCAGTATCGGGCAATTCCGGCATCACATGGTGAGTTCCCAGATCGGCCGCACCTCTACCGTGCCGGTGCTGGCGCCCGGGCAGCGCGCCGCCCAGGCAATGGCGGCGTCGACGTCCTCCGCTTCGATCATATAGAAGCCGGCAAGCTGCTCCTTGGTGTCGGCATAGGGGCCGTCGAGCACGTTGGTCTTGCCATTGGCCATCCGCACCGAGGTAGCGGATTGCGTCGGCTTCAGCCGGTCGCCGGCGAGCCAGGCGCCGGATTTCTTCAGCGCTTCGGTGTAGGCCACGTACGCGCTCGACATCTGTGTCACCGCATCTGCTGGCGCGGCTGCCATCCCGGCTTCGTTTCCATAGATCAAAAGCATGTATCGCATGGTCTTCTCCCGTTTCTCGAAGGCCGCATCGTTGCGAGCCGGACTTATGTCGCGCGGCCCTGCCGGATTTCGACAAGCGCTGGAAAAATCTTTCTGCCGCGATGCGACCTTGCGCAAGCGCCAACGTGTTGCGGCACTGCTTAGTCGTTCGTCTAGTCGCTGCTATTGCGGGTTGGCATTTCCCGCCCGCTGTCTAAACTCGCTTCGTGCCGCCGAGGAGGGCACGGCGGCGAATTTTCAGGGAGGAAATCGCATGCTCAATTTCAGGACGAAATTTGTTGCAGCCGGCGTGCTGGCGCTGTCGCTTGGCCTTGGCGCGGTATCGGTCAAGGCACAGGAATTCATCAACGTGCTGACCGGCGGCACGTCCGGCGTCTACTATCCGCTCGGCGTCGCGCTGTCGGAAATCTACGGCAAGGGCATCGAAGGCGCGCGTACTCAGGTGCAGGCGACGAAAGCGTCGGTCGAAAACCTCAACCTGCTTCAGCAGGGCAAGGGCGAGATCGCCTTTGCGCTCGGCGATTCCGTCAAGCTGGCCGCCGAAGGCAATACCGAAGCAGGCTTCCCAGGCAAGCTCGACAAGCTGCGCGGCATTGCCGCCATCTATCCCAACTACATCCAGATCGTCGCCAGCAAGGAATCCGGCATCAAGACGCTCGCCGATCTCAAGGGCAAGAGCCTTTCGGTCGGCGCGCCGGCCTCAGGCACCGAGCTCAACGCCCGCACGATATTTGCCGCTGCCGGGCTGAAATACGAAGACCTCGGGCGGATCGAATATCTGCCCTTCGCCGAATCGGTGGAGCTGATCAAGAACCGCCAGCTCGACGCCACGCTTCAGTCGGCTGGCCTTGGGGTCGCGTCGATCCGTGACCTCGCCACCTCATTGCCGGTAAACATCGTTGCCGTGCCGGCGGAGGACGTCGCTAAGATCGGCTCGCCCTATCTTTCCGTGGTCATCCCCAAGGGCACCTACGAGGGCCAGACCGAGGATGTTGCGACCGCCGCCGTCGGCAATTTCCTGATCACCAGCGCCGATGTCTCCGACGAGACCGCCTACCAGATGACAAAACTGCTGTTCGAGCATCTCGACCAGCTCACCGCTGCCCACGCCGCCGCCAAGGCGATCGACCCGGCCAAGGCGCTCGACGGCATGCCGGTGCCGCTGCATCCAGGCGCCGAGAGGTATTACAAGGAAAAGGGATTGGTGAAGTAAGGAGCCATCCCTCCCCCTTGAGGAGAAGGTGAACTGCTGCCGAAGGCGAATGGACGGGTAGGGTCGGTTGAGGCCGTACACTGCCGCACCGACCCCACCCGCCTAGCTTCGCTCGCACCCTCCCTCGGGGAGGGGAGCGCCCCGCCAGGAACCCCGCTAATGACCGCAACCCCGACCGTTCTTTCCCCCACAGCGGAAGCTCCTGTCGAAGGATTGCCGCCTGGCTTCGGCGAAGGCATCGCTGGCAAGGCGGCTTTTTTTATCGCCATCGCCTTCTCCATCTTCCAAATCTACATCGCCGCCTACGGCAGCCTGCCGAGCCAGGTCATACGCGCCATGCATGTCGGCTTCCTGCTGCTGCTCGGCTTTGCCCTAATCGCCAATCTGCGCGCCAAAAGCGTCCCGGCGAAAGCAGTGTTCTGGACGCTCGGCCTGCTTGGTTTCGCCACCGGTCTGTACAATTGGGTGTTCTATGCCGACCTCATCCGCCGCTCCGGCTTTCTCACCACGCCTGACCTGATCGTCGGCGCGGTGCTGGTCGTGCTGGTCTTCGAGGCGGCGCGGCGGTTAATGGGGCTGCCGCTTGCCGTCATTGCCTTTATCTTTCTCGCCTACGCATTCGCCGGCAATCATCTGCCGCCGCCGTTCATCCATCGCGGTTATGATTTCGCCCAGCTCGTCGACACTTTCGCCTACGGTACCGAAGGCATCTACGGCACGCCGATCTATGTCTCGGCCGCCTACATCTTCATCTTCGTCGTTTTCGCCGCCTTTCTTGAGCGCGCCGGCATGATCGCGCTGTTCAACGATTTTGCGCTTGGCCTGGTCGGCTCATGGCGCGGCGGCCCGGCGCAAGTCTGCGTGCTGTCCTCGGCGCTGATGGGCACCATTTCCGGCTCCGGCGTCGCCAATGTGGTGGCCAGCGGCCAGTTCACCATCCCGCTGATGAAGCGCTTCGGTTTCCGCTCGGCTTTCGCCGGCGCCGTCGAGGCGACCTCGTCGATGGGCGGTCAGATCATGCCGCCGGTGATGGGAGCGGTTGCCTTTATCATGGCCGAGACCCTGAACATCCCCTATGCCGCTGTGGTCAAGGCGGCGATCATTCCGGCGCTGCTCTATTTCGGCGCCTGTTTCTGGCAGGTGCACCTGGAAGCCGGCAAGGCCGGCCTGCACGGCATGGCCAAGGCCGACCTGCCCAACCCGTGGGATGCGGTGAGACAACATTGGCCGCTGGTACTGCCTCTCGCAGCACTGATCTACCTGCTGTTTGCCGGCTACACACCGGTGTTCGCCGGCACCATGGGCCTGGCGTTGACCATTGTGCTTATCCTCGGCACGCCGCTGGCAGCATCGATCGGGCCGCTCGCCTTCCGCATCGTCTTCTGGCTGGCGCTCGGGCTTGCCGCGGCTTCCTTCATGAAATTCGGCGTCAACATCCTCAGCCTGGTCATCGCAGTGCTGGTCGCCGCCTGCCTCACCTTCAAGGGCGGGCGCGAGACGCTGCGCATATGCGTGGATTCCCTTGCCGAAGGAGCAAAGAACGCGCTGCCGGTCGGCATTGCCTGCGCCATTGTCGGCATCGTCATCGGCACGTTGACGCTTACCGGCATCGCCTCGACCTTCATCGGCTGGATCATCTCGATCGGCGAGAACAATCTGTTCCTGTCGCTGCTTTTGACCATGCTCACCTGCCTGGTGCTCGGCATGGGCATACCGACCATTCCCAACTACATCATCACTTCGTCGCTGGCCGGGCCAGCGCTGCTGTCGCTCGGCGTGCCGTTGGTGGTCAGCCATATGTTCGTCTTCTATTTCGGCATCATGGCCGATCTCACCCCGCCTGTGGCGCTGGCCGCCTTCGCCGCCGCGCCCATGGCCAAGGAAAGCGGCCTCAAGATCGGCGTCCAGGCCACCAAGCTTGCCATTGCCGGCTTCGTTGTGCCGTTCATGGCGGTCTATACCCCGGCGCTGATGCTGCAGGACCCCGGCCCGATCGCCGCCCAGTTCGGCTATCCCGTCGAGGTCGCCTATATCGTCATCAAAGCCTGCATGGGTATCGTCCTGTGGGGCGCCGCGGCCGTCGGATTTCTCGCCCGGCGCATGGCCTGGTGGGAACGCCTCGTCGCCTTCGCCGCCGGCGTGCTGCTGGTTGCGGCGCTGCCGCTCACTGACGAGGCGGGCTGGGCGCTGTCCCTTGTCTGGATCGGCTGGCACTGCTGGCGCGCGCGGCAGGCTTCGCTGGCTAATTCAGCATGAGCCTCTGCATCGTCGCGGCCGGCAAGACGGTAACGCTCGCGGTCGCTGCCTTCACGCTCTCCTGGGTGCATTCGGTGGAGAAGACCCAGTGGCAGGAAGACTGGAAGGTGCTGCCGTCCGGCCTGCAGCTCGTCGAGGCCCGCATCAAGGGATCGGGCGCCGGGATGGAGCCGCCGCAAGGCTCGGTGCTGAGAAACGGCTGGTGGGTCTATGCGCCCAAGGTCGGGCCACAGCGGCGCCTCGCGCTCGCCGCCTCGGGCGCCACGGGTCAGGGCTGGACGCTGTGCACGGCGCAGGACTGTCGCGAATTGGCCAAGCTGGCAGGCGGCACGATCTCGCTGGAGCCGTGCGGGCCGGAGGGCTCCAGCCAGCCGCGGTAGCGGACGATCATGCCGGCAAGCGGATGCGAGATCTCGACATGGAAGCGGAAGCGGCCATCCTTCACCGTTTCGTAGGAAGTCGAGCGTGGACCGAGCCACATCGGAAGCGGCAGGCCAAAAAAACTCCAGCGGCGCAAGACCAGCGCCAGCCGGCCGTCTTCTGCAACCAGCGCCATCGCGAAGGTCAGCGGGCCGAAGCGTTCGCACAGCAGGCGCTGCGATCGACCCCGGCCCGCGGACTGTAGGCTCGAAAAACTGTGCTTGCCGAATGTCCGGGTCCAGGTCTCGCCGTCCTTGTCGGTGTCGAAGCGGACATGAACCGGGATGTCCTCGCTTGCCCCGGGGAAGCCGACCGTCCAGGCCATTAGCCGGCCAAGAACATTGCGCCCGCGTTCGACGCACGCGCGGCCTGCCGCCGTGATCGTACGGTCATGCATTGAACGAATTGCGTCGGGCAGGTCTTGCCAGGCATTGCCGAGCAGCTCGGCATAAAGCGGCTCGCTCTCGTCGCTGGGCTCGTCCCTGAACCCGGTGCAGATCGTTTTGCCAGCGAACAGGGCTTCGTAATCCCGGAGTTCCAGATCGCGCACGGCAGCCCGTGCGCCCGGCGCGGGCTGATCTCCGGCCAATGCTTTGCGGGCCAGTGCTTCGACCGCCATCGACGGGATCAGCGGCCCGTCATTGCCCTCCGCCAAGAGATGCCACGAGCGCTTGACGGTGGCGCCCGCCCGGTCCGATCCCTCCACCTCGACGAGCATGCCGCCGCGATGCTCGCCCCAGCACAGCCGGTTCGTTGCCTGATGCATCAGCGGCGCCAGCGGCGAAAGCGAACCGATCAATCCGGCGCGCACCAGCCAGGCGAGGCCGATCAGGGCGCGGTGCAGCGTCTCGGGAACCGGCCCGGCGCCCATCCAGATGGTCTTCGCCTCCGGCCAAAGCTTGGCCAGAGCGCGCAGGTCCGGAACGTCGACCAGAGAAAACAGCGTGTTTCGAAGCGGCAGCCGGCCCGGCGGCGCGATAGTGTAGCGCAGCTGCTCGGTAAACGGATGGCCTTGTTCGGGACGGCCATTACGAACAAGCCGCACCGGCTGACCGGCGTAACCGGCGATAGCCCGAATGACGTTCTCGCCGACTCCGGCAAAGGGCGACGGCGCCATGCCGCCGCGAATGCCGTCGACCCGCGTCAGGTCCGAAGACAGGCGACGCACCACTGCCGCCGTCAGCACCGGAAAGCTCGACACGCCGGACAGCACGAAGACGCCGGCGTTTCGCGCCGCCTCGTCGAACGCAGAGACACCGGCGACGAAATCCGAGCCGTCGGCTAGATCGAGATAGTTGATGCGCCGGGCGATGCAGCCCTCGATCAGGCGATAGCGTCCCTCGCCATAGGCCTGGAACGGACCGCTCGCGTCGACTACAATATCAGGCTCTAATGCAGCGAGTTGCGCGGCGAGATCGCCGTCACGGTCGAACAGTGCCGGCACCAGCTGGGCTGCTGTCGGGGCGCGCTTCTTGCAATACGCGTCAGCCTTGGCGAGCGAGCGCCCGGCGACAAAGAGGATCAGATGCGGCTCGCCCTCCAAAAGCTCGACAGTGCGACCGCCAAAGGTGCCATAGCCGCCGACGACAAGAACCTTCATCCGCAGTTCCCCCAACAGTTCCCCCAAAATGCCCCGCCCGCTCCCGGCCACGGCAACGAATCTAGCCGATCAATCTTGCCCTCACCTCGGCGGAAGGGATTTCGCAATTGTCTTTCTTGCCGAACAGGGCGTAGCGGTTCTTTGCGATGCGGCCGTAGAGCCAGTCGCGAAGCGGGCGCGGCAACAGCAGCAGGATCCGCGCCGACCGACACGGCCAGCCGAGTTCGGCCATGACGGCAACGAAACTGTCCAGGCGGGTGAAAGCCGCGCCATCGACGATGACGAGATTGGTCTCGTAGCGATCCGTCCGCAGCCCGTATTTCTTGAACAGCACCTCGCCGAACGGTGACTGCGCCGTTACGAAATGGAAGTGGCCCTTGCGGTCGAGCTTCACCACCATGCGCACAAAGCCCGAGCACAACACGCAGACGCCGTCGAACACGATCAACGGGCGACTTGCATCGAATTCCGGCGGTTCAGGAGAATGGTTCGGCTTGACGGTCACGTGGCGCCTGACAGCTGGTGTCAGATGAAACTAGGCCTGCCGGCGGCTGGATCAAAGCCCGGAATGTCAGGGCCTTGGCGTTGTCGCACGCCGTCTGTCGGTCAGCGCAGGGCGCTCGGCGCGATAGGTCGTTGACCGGTTGTCGGCGTCGGGCCGGCAGATCCGGCTGTCGTGACGGCTTTCCGTGGTCATCATCAGTGCACGCTGATCCCAAGCGTGTTGCCACGGCGCGCGCAGGCGGGGCCTGGGCCGCGCATATAATAGCGCTCAGGCCGATAGGTCGGAGCGACGAATTCGCGGATGGCGGCGGCATAGCCGGCGATTTGATTCCAGAAGCTCATTTTACTCGGTCCCTGTCCCGCTTCGGATGTCCCTTCCGAATTGCGGGGATCATAGCGTCCAGGCGTGAATAGTCGGTGAACGCGATGTTAATCTCTGGTCGAAAATGCCTTTGTTCATGGCTGGAATGCGGCTGATTCGCGGTGTTTCCATGCAATCCGTCGGCATTTCGTCCAGTGTGACTTTTGCATCACATATGTTTCGCCTGAATGTCGCAGAGGCGCGGTTTTGTTTCAGGTTTTGCCGGACCGCGAAATTTCCGTGCACGCGGCCGGAAAACCAGGAACCGGCCCGTCAGCCGCACGTTGATTTCCCAGTGCCGGGACGAACCGGCTCCGCAGGCTGTGGTGCTCGGGTGGGCCGCAGCCAAAAAATCCGAAACTGCAAGAGCAATGGAAAGGCAAAGGCCATGGGTTTCTTTTCGAAGGATATCAAAACCCTCGACGACCTCTTCGTGCACACGCTGCGCGACATCTATTACGCTGAAAAACAGATCGCGAAATCGCTGCCGAAGATGATCGACAAGGCGAGTGATCCGCAGCTGAAAGCCGGCTTTGAGAAACATCTCGCTCAGACCAAGGGTCATATCCAGCGTGTCGAGCAGGTGTTCGAACTGCACGGCGTGAAGGCCAAGCAGGTCGACTGCCCAGCCATCGACGGCATTCTCGAAGAAGCCGACGACGTCAGCGGCGACATCGCCGACAAGGAGGTCCTCGACGCTGCGCTGATCGCCTCCGCCCAGGCGGTCGAGCATTATGAGATGACCCGTTACGGCACCCTGATTGCCTGGGCCAAGCAACTGGGCCGCAGCGACTGCGCCAATGTGTTGGCCAACAACCTCAAGGAGGAGCAGGCAACCGACCGCAAGCTTACCGAGATAGCGGAAAGCAAGGTCAACCTGCAAGCCGCCGAGTAGCCCAGTGAGCGAGAACAAGGCAAGGCTGGGTTGAAAGCCCGGACTTGCCTTTTGCGCCGCCGGAACCGGAACGGACTTTGCCCGTTCTCGGTTCAACATTGTCGTGCAGGGAGTTTGTCATGGCGCCGCGCCCGGCCTGGAGAGGGTATCTCAAGCTTTCGCTGGTCACTTGCGCCGTCGAACTGACCAATGTCGTCACTCAGGCGGAGAAAGTCTCATTCCGCGTGCTCAACCGCAAGACCGGCAATACCGTCAAGCGCGTCTATGTCGATTCGGCAAGCGGCAAGCCGCTCGATGAAGGCGACGAGATCAAGGGCTACGAAATCGGCGACGGCGACTTCGTCCAAATCGAGGAGGAGGAGATCGAAGCCGTGCAGATCGAATCCTCGCACACGATGAGCCTCGATGGTTTCATCGAAAAATCCTCGATCCAGCAGATCTATCTCGACGCGCCCTATTATGTGACGCCTGCGGACGAGGTCTCGGAAGAGGCCTTCGCCGTCATCCGCGACGCCATGGCCGCCAAGAAGACGGCGGGGCTAGCCCGCATTGTGCTCTATCGCCGCGAACGTCCGGTGGTCATCGAGCCGTTGGGCAAGGGTCTGCTGCTGACGACCTTGCGCTATGGCGATACGGTTCGCAGGCCCGAGATAGTGTTCGGCGACATCAAGACGGTGAAGACCGACGCCGAGATGATCAGGCTGGCCGAACACATCGTCGATGAGAAACAGGCGGCGTTCGATCCTTCCGAATTCGAGGACAAATACGAAAATGCCCTGATCGAGCTGGTCCGCGCCAAGAAGGCCGGCAAGAAGGCACCGAAGGCCAAGGCGGAACCACGGCCCTCCAACGTCGTCAACCTCTTCGATGCGCTGAAGAAGAGCCTTTCGTCGGAAGCCGGTGCGCCGGCAAAGACCGGACGCCCGGGAAAAGGCGCCAAGTCCAAAGCCGCCCGGCGCAAATCTGCTTAGGATCCGCCCATGGCCAGCCTCGAGCAGTATCACGCCAAGCGCAATTTCAAGAAGACGGCCGAACCAGCCGGCAAGGTTTCGCGCGGCAAGAAAGCCGTGGCGGGTGGCATCTTCGTCATCCACAAGCATGCCGCCACCAGGCTTCACTACGACCTTCGTCTCGAGCATGGTGGCGTGCTGTGGAGCTGGGCCGTGACGCGAGGCCCGAGCCTCGACCCGCACGAAAAGCGGCTCGCCGTGCACGTCGAGGACCACCCGATCGACTATGCGCCGTTTGAAGGCACTATCCCGAAGGACCAATATGGCGGCGGCTCGGTCATTGTCTGGGACGAGGGAACTTGGGCCCCCGATGGCGACCCGGCAAGGGCGATGAAGAAAGGCCATATCAGTTTCGAACTGCATGGCCACAAATTGCATGGCGCCTGGCATCTGTTGCGGCTGAAGCCGCGTCCGGGCGAAAAGCGTGACAACTGGTTGCTGATCAAATCCGACGATGCCGCCGCGCGTCCGGGCGAGGACATTTTGCAGGAGGCGCCGCAATCGGTGAAATCCGGCCTGACCATCGAGGAGGTCGGCGAAGCCAAGACCGCCGACGGCAAGAAGCCAAGCGTCTGGCAGTCCGACAGGCCGGCCGCCAGCAAAGCGAAGGCCGTCGCGGCAAGGCGGCTGGAATTCATCGAACCGGCGCTCGCAACGCTGGAGCGGGACGCCCCGCCCGGCAAGGACTGGCTGCATGAGGTGAAGTTCGACGGCTATCGCATGCAGGCGCAGCTTGCCGGCACCGAGGTGCGGCTTTTGACACGCGCCGGCCTCGACTGGACCGACAAATTCGGTGGCGCAATTGTCGCGGCACTTGGCGGCCTGAAATGCACCGATGCTATCATCGACGGCGAAATCGTCGTGCTGGCGGATAATGGCGTGTCGTCATTCTCGCTGCTGCAGCAAGATCTGTCGGCGGGCCGTACGGACCGTTTCATCTACTATGTCTTCGACCTGTTGCGTCTCAACGGTGAGGATATCCGTTCAGAGCCGCTGGTCGAGCGCAAGGAAAGGCTGCGCACTTTGCTCGCCGGACAGGCCGAGGATCAGGCCGTGCGCTTCAGCGACCACTTTGCCGAGCCCGGCAAGATCATGCTGGAGCATGCTTGCCGGCTGGGGCTCGAAGGCGTCGTCTCCAAGCGCGCCGATGCGCCCTACCGCAGCGGCCGTGTCCCGTCCTGGGTGAAGTCGAAATGTACGGCACGCCAGGAATTCGTCATCGGCGGCTACATGCCGTCGGACAAGACCGGGCGGGGCCTGCGCTCGCTGCTGGTCGGCTATCACGAGGGCGGCAAGCTGCGCTATGCCGGCCGCGTCGGCACCGGCTTCACGGCCAAAAGCACCAACGAGCTGAAGAGGAGGCTTGATGCGCTGAAGACGACAACCTCGCCCTTCGACAGGGCGGTGCCAAGGGGCAAGGGGCTGGTCTGGGTCAAGCCCGAACTTGTCGGCGAAGTGGAGTTTCGCAGTTGGACGTCGGACCGTATAATACGCCACGCGTCGTTCCAGGGATTGCGCGAGGACAAGCCGGCGGAGGAAGTCGTGCAGGAGAAACCGAAAGCACGCTCAGCTCCGGCAGAGTCGAAGCCAAAGCCCGCCAAACCCGCCGGCGCGGCGAAAACCTCGGTTATGCTGTCCCGCCCCGACAAGCTTCTGTGGCCGCAGGAGAACGTATCGAAGCAGGATCTGGTCGATCACTACGCGCTGGTCTGGCCGCGCATGAAGCAATTCGTCATCAACCGGCCGCTCAGCCTCGTGCGGGCGCCGGACGGTGTTGGCGGCCAACGGTTCTTCCAGAAGCATGCCTCGGCCGGCATGCACGACAAGATCGCCGTGATGAAGGACCCCACCGACGGCGAGGAGATATTGTTCATCCGCGATTTCGACGGTGTCGTGGCCCTCGTTCAACTCGGCGTCGTCGAGATCCACATCTGGGGCTCGACCACGGACGAGCTGGAAAAACCAGACCAGATCATCTTCGATCTCGATCCCGACGAGGGTGTCGACGTGAAGGCGGTTCGTGCCGCGGCGCTCGATATCCGCAGCCGGCTCGACGAACTGTCCCTGCCTAATTTCGTCAAGACCTCGGGCGGCAAGGGCTATCATGTCCTCGTCCCGCTGAAGCCGTCGGCGGACTGGGACGAGGTCAAAGGCTTCGCCCATGAGTTCGCCCGAGCGCTCGAGCAAGCCGCACCCGACCGCTACACGGCGACGCTGTCTAAGAAGGCGCGCACCGGCAGGATATTCGTCGATTATCTGCGCAATGGCCGTGGCGCGACCACGGTCGCGCCCTATTCGTCGCGCGCCAAAAAAGGCGCCACGGTATCAATGCCGGTGACCTGGGCGGAAATCGAGGCCGGATTGCCGCCGAACGCCTTTCCGATCGGCGACAAGACGACGCTGAAGCGGCTTGGGCAAGCCGATCCCTGGGAGGATTTTTTCAAGCAGGCCAAGCCGCTCAAGCGCGGCTAGAGCAATTCCAGGAAAAGTGTGGAACGGTTTTCCGTCTGGGATTGCGTCAAAACAAAAAAGATAGAGCGGTTCGGTGTTTCCGTGAAACGACGAGCCGTTCTAGTGCGTCGAAGCGAGCCGTCAGGCGAGAAACGTCTTCTCGAACGCCTGCTTGCCTGTCGGCGAGAAAATCACCGCACGGCTGTCCTTCTCGCGCCGCGCCCATTTCTCGGCGAGGATCTTGTCGAGAATGGCGGCGCCCAGCGTGCCGGCGAGGTGCGAACGCCGCACGCTCCAGTCGAGGCAGGCCCGGCACACCGGTCGCCGCGCCTTGCCCTCGACATCGATGCCGATCGCGGCGAAATGCGAGGCGGCCGACGGCCCAAGCTGAATCTCCTCATCATCTCGCAGGAGCACTTGTCGAGCGACGAGACGGTCCAGCATCGCCACCGCCTGCTCGCCGGCGAGGTGGTCGTAGCAGACCCGCGCCACGCGCATGGCCGCGTCGCGTGGGCCAGGCCGCACTCGTTGCGGCCCGGCCGCAGCGGCAACACCTGTGATCGCCTCGATCATGCCTGCTACCTGCGGGCCGGCGAGGCCGTAGTAGCGATGCCGTCCCTGGCTTGCCAGCGTCAGCAGCCCGCCTTCCATCAGCTTCGACAGATGGGAGCTCGCTGTCGGAAGCGACACCCCGGCCTCGAGTGCCAGTTCACTCGCCGTCAGTGCCGTGCCGCCCATCAGTGCGGACAGCATGTTTGCCCGCGCTGGATCGCCCACCAGGCTGGCAATGCGGGCTATGTCAGGTCCTTCGCGCATGGTTCGTTCCTCATCGAAGCATCCTCGTCAGAAAAGCATTAGTCTCGATGCAAATCAAGGAGACAACGATGCCTGCAAGGACCATTCTCGGCGCCGCGCCTGCTCGCCGGCCGTTCCCGTTCATTGTCTTGCGGCGCTTGCGGCGGCGGCTCCTGAAGCGGTGGTACGACCGTCATCTGCAGCGTCTCGACCTCGCCGAGATCGACGATCATCTGCTGCGGGACCTTGGCCTGACACCTGAAGACGTCCGCCGCGAATGCGCGAAATCGTTCTGGCAGGCATGATCAGCGAAGGATTTGCCTAGCATATCGATCTTCGGAACGTTTCGATCCGGCTCGAACTGTGACCGCAAGAAAACATCCACCGCCAAGGAGGCGAAAATGACCATCACCTGCTTCATCCGCTACGAGAGCGATCCGTTCGGCAAGGCGGCGTTCGAGGAATATGCACGCAATTGGGGGCAGGCGATCCCGCGCTGCGGCGCCGATCTGATCGGCTATTTCGCGCCGCACGAAGGCTCGGCCACCACGGCTTATGCCGCCTACAACATCGACAGTCTTGCGGCCTACGAAGCCTACCGCGCCCGGCTCGCCGCCGATCCCGCCGGTAAGGCGAATTACGAGTTCGCCCGGCGGGAAAAATTCATCCTGAAGGAGGACCGCACCTTCCTCAAGCTCGCCTCCGGGCCACATGCTCCTTTGGTAAAACCATGATCACCGTCATCTTCGAGGTCGAGCCGGCGGCGGGCATGCGCGATGCCTATCTCGGCATCGCCGCCGATCTGCGCCCACTGCTCGACGGCATCGACGGTTTCCTGTCGATCGAGCGCTTCCAGAGCCTTGCCGATCCGAACCGCATCCTGTCGCTGTCCTTCTGGCGCGACGAGGATGCGGTGAAGGCCTGGCGCAACACGCAGGAACATCGGCAGGCGCAGAAGGCCGGGCGCGGCGGTATCTTTGCGGACTATCGTTTGCGCATCGCTCATGTCGTGCGCGACTACGGCCTGACCGAACGCGCCGAGGCGCCTCAGGACAGCCAGGCGGTGAATGGTTAAGGACTGTTAAGCATTCCCGATCAGCACCCCTGCCGCAAACACCAGCGCGCCACCCAGCACCACCTGGAAGGCGGCGCGCCAGAATGGGGTCTGCATGTAGCGGTTCTGCACGAAGGCGATCGCCCACAGCTCGAAGAAAACCACCACGGCGGCGACAATGGTCGCCGTCCAAAAAAGCGGGATGAGATAGGGCAGCGCATGGCCGAGCCCGCCCAGCGTCGTCATGACGCCGACGGTCAGCCCGCGTTTTGCCGGCGAGCCGCGGCCAGATAATTTGCCGTCGTCGGAAGCCACCTCGGTGAAACCCATCGAGATGCCAGCGCCGATCGAGGCGGCAAGCCCGACCAGAAAGGTCTGGAACGTATCATGCGTGGCAAAGGCGGCGGCAAAGATCGGCGCCAGCGTCGACACCGAGCCATCCATCAGCCCGGCCAGCCCCGGTTGCACATAGGTCAGGATGAACTGGCGCTGCTCGGCCGCCGCCTCTTCGTCCTTGACCGCGCCCGGCACATGCTTTTGCTCCAGCCGCTGCGCCAGTGTCTCGTGGCCCTGTTCTGCGATCGCCAGGTCGTCGAGCAGCTTTCGCGTCGACGCATCGCCTGTGCGTTTGGCCGCCTCGATATAGAACAGGTAGGCTTGGCGCTCCATGGCCTCGGCCTGGCTGCGCACATGATCGATGCCGAGCGGCCTCACCAGCCAGTCCGGCTTGCGCTCGTAATAGCCCTTCACATGTTCGCGCCGGATCAGCGGTATGCGCTCGCCGAAGCGCTTGCGGTAAAGCTCGATCAGCGAATCGCGATGGCCGTCCTCCTCCTCCGCCATCTCCTCGAACACCTTGGCCGATTGGGGAAAGCTCTCCGCCAGCCCGTCGGCATAGGCGCGATAGATGCGCCCGTCATCCTCCTCAGAGGAGATGGCGAGCGCCAGGATCTCCTGTTCCGAGAGCGATTCAAAGGGACGGCGGCCGAAGCCGAAAACGCGGGAAAGCATGAGAAATTCACCCTAGTTTAGAACGGTTCTAAACTAGAGCTTCGCACATCCTCGGTCAATCGTGCCCGCTCCACTCATGCTCAAAGGTACAGGCTTCAAAATCCCGAACACATTGCCGTTGCTATCGGCAAACGTTCACCTATATAACCGAATCTCAACCAAGAGAAAGGAACCCGCAGATGCTGGAAAAACAGCAGCCGTTTGACCCCAAGCCGGTTCTCGACCTGATCGCTAACATCGAGGCGGACTTGCAGCGCCTGAAAGGGCTGGTCGAGCAGCAGGTCGAAAAATTTGATCCCGCCAATCCGCATAACAAGGCTCCCGACGGCAAGTTGACCGAGGAGGGCGTCGAGTGCTGCTATCGCCTGTTCGACGAAGGCAAGTCGCGCTATTCGGTCGCTCAGCAGATGAAGATCTCCTTCGCCGCTGCCACCCATCGCTTCAACACCTGGCGCAAGATCGGCGGCCCCAAACGGCAAAAGACGCTGTTGGGGTGAGGGGCGGCCGGCAATGCCGGTAAATCGGCAGCGATTTGTCGAAATGACGAATGCATGGCGGAGGGCGGAGGAGAGGCGGGTGACAGTCACGCCCACTCCTGCCTCCAAGTCGAATTGTAACGGTCACATTTTTTCATTGGTGCGCGGCTTCCCTTTCCGTGCACCATAGGCCGTCTCATCTCTTGCAGGACCCAGCCATGATCACCCCTCCCGGCATCGCCGATATTCACAGTGCAGCAGCGCGATTGTCCGGACTGATCGTCGAAACGCCGCTGATCGAATCGCCGGAGTTGAACAATCGCTTCGGCGCCAGGATCCTGTTCAAGCCGGAGACGTTGCAGCGCACCGGCTCGTTCAAGTTCCGCGGTGCATACAACAAGCTCTCCTCGCTCTCGGCGGAAGAACGCGCCCGCGGCGTCGTCGCCTTCTCGTCGGGTAATCACGCGCAAGGCGTTGCCGCCGCAGCGGCGATGTTCGGCGTCAAGGCCGTCATCGCCATGCCCGCCGATGCGCCGGCGATGAAAGTCGGCAATGTCAGGAAGATGGGCGCGGAAGTGATCACCTTCGACCGGGTCCGCGACGATCGCACTGCCGTCGTCCGTTCTTACGTGGAAAAGGGCATGGTCCTGGTGCCGCCCTACGACGATCCGGCCATCATCGCCGGCCAGGGCACGATCGGCCTCGAATTGATGCGCCAAGCAAGAGCGCTTGGCGTCAGCCTCGATGCGGTAGTGGTTCCCTGCGGCGGCGGCGGGTTGAGCAGCGGCATTTCGATCGCGGTCAAGGATGCCCCGCCGGGCACCGCCGTCTGGGCCGTGGAACCTGAGCATTTCGACGACACACGCCGCTCGCTGATCAAAGGCGCCAGGGTGTCGAACGCGCCCGGCCACACCTCGATCTGCGATGCCCTTCTCGTCGCCGAGCCGGGCGCCATCACTTTCGAGATTAACCGCAAGAATCTCGCGGGCGCCATCGCCGTTTCCAACAAGGCGGTGGCACAGGCGATGCGCGATGCGATGGCTTGTCTGAAGCTGGTGGTCGAACCCGGCGGTTGCGTCGGCTTGGCCGCGCTGTCGTCAGGCGAGATCGACCTTGCCGGGAAATGCATTGCCGTGGTGCTCTCCGGCGGCAATGTCGATCTCAGCACCTATGCCGAGATCATTGCTGCCAGCTAAGATAGCAACCAATTCCAGGTCATGTGCCGGTTCGAGGCGCTCGAGCCTCCGTTGCGCCCAGCCGAACCGGTACCCTTCAAAGACTGAGATCAATGAAACTGTTCTTCAGCCGCAATCCCAATCCTCGCCTCGCGGTCGCGGTGGCACGGTATCTCAACGCCAAGGTCGAGTTTGAATTCGCCTCTCCCTTCGCTCCGGGCCAGGCCGAGCGATTTCGGCCGCTCAATCCAAATCTTTCATTGCCCATCCTTATAGGTTCGGGAAAAAGCCTATGGGAGGCCGACGCCATAGCCTGTCGGCTTTCGCGCGATATGCATTCGGATTTCTGGCGCGCTGGCGACGACGAGCCCGAGATGATCCGATGGCTGAGTTGGGGGAAAGAGAACTTCGCAAGAGCCTGCGATGTCGTGCATTTCGAACGCGGGACCAAACAGCGCTATGGGCTCGGCCCGATCGATCAGGCGCGGGTTGAGGAGGGCCTGAGCGACTTCCGCACGGCCGCTGCCATACTTGATGCCGAGCTTTCTGAGCGAGAATGGCTGGTCGGCGCTTCGGTTTCCTATGCCGACTTTCGAATGGCGACGTTTCTGCCCTTCAACGATGTCGCCCGATTGCCGCTCGATGACTATCCCTCTGTCAGTCGCTGGTATCTTGAACTCGAAGAAATCGACGCCTGGCGCGATCCCTTCGAAGGGCTCAATGCGCCTGAATTGACACCGGTCCCGGGCCAGGCCAAGTCCGTGTAAATCTCGATCATTTGCACAAGCGGATCGAGTTCGACCCTAATCCAGCGTCCGGCGGAACCGCACCAGCGCAATACCGGCGAACAGCGCCACGAACACCACCAGCCAGCCGATTTCCGTTGCCACCGCCGGCAGCTCGGCGCCCTTCAGCATCACCGCGCGGATGATGCGCAGGAAATGCGTCAGCGGCAGCACCTCGCCGAAAATCTGCGCCCAGTCCGGCATGCCGCGATAGGGAAACATGAAGCCGGACAGCATGATCGACGGCAAGAAGAAGAAGAAAGTGAGCTGCAGGGCCTGCATTTGCGTGCGGGCGATCGTCGAGATCGTGTAGCCGAGCAGCACCAGCGCCAAGACGAAGATAAGGACCGCCGTCAACAGCAGCGACATCGACCCGGTGAAGGGGATGGCAAACAGAAGCTTCGAGGCTGCCAGCACCACCAGCACCTGCACGGCGCCGACCGCCAGATAGGGCAGCACCTTGCCCAGCATTATCTCGAGCGGGCTGGACGGCATCGCCAGAAGGTTCTCCATCGTGCCGCGCTCGGTCTCGCGCGTCAGCGCGATCGAGGTCATCATCACCATCGTCATCTGCAGGATGACGCCGAGCAGGCCGGGCACGATGTTGTATTGTGAGACGGCTTCCGGATTGTAGCGCCGGTGCACCACCACCTGGAGCTGGCCCCGGGCAGCTTCGGCCGCCGTCTCCTGCATACCGCGTGCCCTGAGCAGCGCCTGATTGGCGACGGTGCCGAGCGTCGAGATGGCGCCGCTGGCGACGGCCGGGTCGGTCGCATCCGCCTCGATCAGAATCTGCGGGCTGTCGCCGCGCTCGACCCGTCGGGCAAAATCGGCGGGAATGGTGACGACGAAGGCGACGTCGCCGCGCGCCATCAGGAATTCGGCTTCGGCGGCACTTTGCGCAACATGGTCGAAGCGGTAATAGCCGGTGGTCTGCAGCGCCGAAACCATGGCCCGCGTGTAAGGATCGCTGCTCATCGTCACCAGCGCTGCCGGCAGGCTCTTCGGATCGTTGTTGATGGCATAGCCGAACAGCACCAGCTGCATCAACGGCACGCCGAGCATCATGGCGAAGGTGATGCGGTCGCGCCGCATCTGGATGAACTCCTTGATCAGCAGCGCGCCTAGTCTGGCGAACGAAAAGATGCTGTTTATCCCATTTTTCATCCCATGTTGTCCTTCGAACCGGACATGAACTGGATGAACACATCCTCCAGGCTGGTCTCGCCGGGCGTCACCGTAACGCCCTCGTGCTCTTTCTCGACATCGGCGAGCGCTGCCTGAAGTGCCGTCCTGTCGGAGCCGACGACATGCAGCGTCGCGCCGAACGGCGCCACCTGGTCGACGCCGGGGCGGCCATGAAGTGCGGCAGCGACCTGATCGAGCCGCGGCCCTTGCAGGACGAAGGTGGTCAGCCCGGCATTCCTCACCACGTCCTCGACCGTGCCGGTGGCCAGCATCTTGCCGTAGGAGATGTAGCTGATGCGATGGCAGCGCTCGGCCTCATCCATGTAATGGGTGGAGACCAGCACGGTCAGGCCGCCGCTCGCCAGCCGGTGGATCTCGTCCCAGAATTCGCGTCGCGCTTTCGGGTCGACGCCTGCCGTCGGTTCATCGAGCAGCAGCAGTTTCGGCTTGTGCATGATGCAGGCGGCCAGCGCCAGCCGCTGCTTCCAGCCGCCGGACAGGGTACCGGCCAACTGGTTCCTGCGCGATGTCAGGCCGAGCTCCTCAAGCGTCTTAGCCACATGCTCGTCAAGCGGCTTCAGCCGGTAAAGCCGTGCCACGAATTCGAGATTCTCGCCGATCGTGAGGTCTTCGTAGAACGAGAATCTCTGTGTCATGTAGCCGACTTCGCGTTTGATCCGCAGGCTGTCGGTGCGGATGTCGAAGCCCAGAACGGTGCCTTCGCCCTCATCCGGCGTCAGCAAGCCGCACATGATGCGGATGGTCGTCGTCTTGCCCGAGCCGTTCGGCCCGAGGAAGCCGACGATCTCGCCCTCGGCCACAGCCATGGTCACATGATCGACGACGGTCTTGTCGCCGAAGCGCTTGACCAGGCCGTGCACGTCGATGACGTTCATTTTCCGATGTCCGCCAGATCGACGTCGACGATCTGGCCGGGCTGCAATGCGCTGGCGTCGCCCTCCGGCCGCGCTTCGACCAGATAGACCAGCTTTTGCCGGGTCTCGAGCGAGTAGATCACCGGCGGCGTGAATTCCGGATCCGGCGACACGTAGCTGACGCGAGCCTTCACGCCCGATCCGCAACCGTCGCAATGGACGTTGAGCAGCGTGCCGACATCGACCGAGGAGAACGCGCTTTCCGGCACATAGACGCTGAGCTTCACCGCGCCATCCGGCAGTATCGAGATGACCGGCGCGGTCGGCCCGGCCGTGTCGCCGGGATAGCGGATGACATCGTTGACCCGGCCGGGCGAGGGCGCCGTCAGCACGCGCTTCGACAGCCGCCATTGCGCTTGCTCCAGCGCCGACTGCGCCTGCCTGACCTGATTGTCGGCGGCCTTGATCGTCTCCGGCCGTGCCGGCAGGCCACCGACGGCGAGATTGGCCTCCGCCTGGCCGACCTGTGCGTTGGCCGTCTCCAGCGTCGCGGAAGCCGTGTCGTAGTCGGCCTGTGTGCCGGTGCCGCGTTTGAACAGATCGCTGGCGCGGATGTAACGGCGTTTGGCGTCGGCGGCTTGCGCCTTGGCCATGTCGAGCTGCGCCTTGAGCACCGCAATCTCTTCCGGCCGCTTGCCGACCTGCAGGTCGGCAAGTTGCGCCTGGGCCTGCGCAAGCGCCGCCTCGGCTTGTGCGATGGCGATCTTGGCGTCGGCGTTTTCCAGCGTCACCACCGGCGTGCCGGGCGCGACGCGGTCGCCGCGCTTGACCGCAATCGTCTCGACCTGCGCCACCTCGATCGGCGCCAGCAGGACATAATCGCCCTCGACGTAGCCGACGGCGAGCGGTGCTGCCGGCGCGCAGGCGCTGAAAAGCTGGGCGGCAAGCGGCAAAGAACAGAGCAGGCTCATGATCCACGATCCTTTCGGGCAGCCAAATCGCGCCGAGCCAAAATCGCGCTGAGATTATCCGTCACCACCGCCGCGATCTTTCCGGCCTCGTCATTGCCGATCTCGCGCCAGCCCATCCGGCGCATAACCGCCTCGCGGCCGATGCGGAAATAGACGACCTGGCCAATCAGCGTGAACACAGTGAGTTTTGTGCGCTCGCTCTCGGCCGGCTCGCCCGTCGCCTGTTCCCAGATCAGGCAGAGTCGGTGATGCGCCGGTTCGAACACGCCATCATAGATACGGTCGAGCGCGGCGGTTGGATGCGACAGCTCACGCAGGACGAACTGTACAATCTCGCCGGCTTCCGGCCTTGCCGCGATGAAGGCGACCATCCGCTCCAGTGCGACGGCCAAATGTGCCCGCGCGGCCTCGGTGTCCGCCAATGCCGCGGCCGGCGCTTGCAGATTGCCGATCGCCTGGCCGGCAACGGTCTGGATGGTGTCGACGATGTAGTCGGCCGCCGCGTTGCGGAGCCCTTCCTTGCCGCCAAAATGATAGGCGATCGAGCCGATATTGGCCTTGGCCTCAGCCGCGATCTGGCGCGTTGACGTGCCGTCGAAACCCTGGCGTCCGAACAGCTTCAGCGCCGCGCGCACGAGTGCCGTCCGCGTCATATCGGCGGCGGGCTTGGGCGCCTCATGAGGAAGGCCGCTGGCGCTGGGCGATTTGATCATGGCCAACAATTTAATCAATCGAATGATTAAAGTCAAGTGCGGTCAAGCGGCTTGCCAACTCTGGCCGTGCGCGCTTTAGTGCCTGGCCATGGGCAAGGAAATCGAGCGTAAATTCCTGGTCTCAGGTGAGGAATGGCGGGCAATGGTCGAGGCGGACATTCATATCCGTCAATTCTATCTTGTCGCCGAACCCAGCCGTACGGTTCGTGTTCGCATCAGCAACGATGCGGCCGCCAAGCTGACGCTCAAGTTCGGCAGCCAGGCACGCGAGCGCGATGAATTCGAATATCCGGTACCTTTGGCGGAGGCGCAGGAGATGCAGGCCTTTGCCATCGGACATGTCATCGAGAAGACACGCCACCATGTTAAACATCGCGGCTATCGCTACGAAGTCGATGTCTTCGGCGGGACGCTTGCGGGGTTGGTGATCGCCGAGCTCGAGACGCCGGATGATATACAGGACGAAATGCTGCCAGATTGGCTCGGCCGTGAAATCACCGGCGAGCCGAGATTTTACAACGCGTCGCTCGCCCTTGGGGGGATTCCGGAGATCGTCGCATGAGCTTTCGTATCGATCCGCGCATGTCGCTGACCGGAGAGGTCAGGCGCATCCTCGCCGAGGAGATCGGCAAGGTGATCGACCATCTGAACGCGGCGCGTGACAGGCCCGAACCGGGGCTGCACAAATGCCGCAAACGGCTGAAGAACGTCCGCGCCTTGCTGCGTCTTGTCCGTTCCGGAAACGAAACATTCTGCGTGACGGAGAATCAGTGCTACCGGCAGGTGGCGGCCCTGCTTGCCGGCCCGCGCGAGGCGACCGCGCTGGTGGAAACAATCGACCGGCTGGCGGCAAGCTTTCCCGAGCAAAGTGCCGGCGATGGCCTCGGTGCCGTGCGTGACAGGCTCGTCGCGCGCCAGCATGAACTGCATGGCGGAGCAGGCCTCGATGCTGCGATAGGCGCGGCGATTTCCGCTTGCGAGGAAGGTGTCGCCCGGATCGACAAGCTCGCTCTGCCCGACCAGCCGGAGCAGGCTGCCGACGTGCTCGCCGAAGGCGCGCGCACCACTTTGCGCCGCGCCAGGAAAGCGCTGGACAGGGCGGCTTCGCGCGGCGAAGCCGATGACTTTCACGACCTGCGCAAGGCGGCCAAGACGCATGGCATGCACCTGTCGCTGCTCGGCCGGCTGTGGCCGACGCCGATCAAAACGCGGCGCAAGGCCGTCGACGAATTGGGCGAGCGGCTCGGCGAGCTGCACGATGTGTTCGTCATGCGCGCGCTTCTCGATGCCGAGGACCAGCCACTCGGTCCTGCTGAAGAGACGCGGTTGCTTGCCAAGCTGCTGAAGCGTTCGGAAAAGAGCCTGAAAAAGACCTGCCTCGCCGAGGCGGCCGAGCTTTTCGGCGACAGCCCGAAGCGCTCGACGAGGAAGTTCGCCCGTAAGGCGCGCGAAGATCTCACAGTTGCGCACGAAGACGCCGGCACGCCTGGCGTGGGCTGATCATGGTCTAACTTGCCGCCCTGTGGTAATCGCCGTCTGGCATGACCGAGCCCGGCGACACGCTTCTGGACCGACTTGGCCGCTGGCTTGCCGGCCGGCTGCAGGAGGAATCGTCCGGCTACGAGCCTTACACGCCGTCGGACGCCGAAACGTTGCGCCGCACGCTCGAGCCCGGCGACATCCTGCTCATCGAAGGCAACCAGAAGATCTCGGCGGCGATCAAATACCTCACCCAGTCGACCTGGTCGCATGCCGCCTTCTATATCGGCGATGCATTACCGGAGCCGGAGGACGGATCGGAGCGGCGGCGCCTGATCGAGGTCACGCTCGGCGATGGCTGCATCGCCGTGCCGCTGTCGCGCTATCGCAGCTACAACACCCGCATCTGCCGGGCGAGTGGCCTGGCTCCGGACGATCGCGAAGCGGTCGTCGCGTTCATGATCGGCAGGCTCGGTCTCAGATACGATCTCAGGAACATATTCGACATGCTGCGCTACTTCTTGCCGACGCCGCCGGTGCCGGTGCGCTGGCGCCGCCGCATGCTGGCTTTCGGTTCCGGCGACCCGACGCGCGCCATCTGCTCGTCGCTGATCGCCGAGGCGTATGGCCTGATCCGCTACCCGATCCTGCCGGAGATTACCCGGGCGCCTGGCCGTGCCTCGGCCCAGTCGAGCTATTCGCGCAGGGAAATCCTGCACATCCGCCATCACTCGCTCTACACGCCGCGCGATTTCGACCTGTCGCCCTATTTCCGTATTGTCAAGCCGACGCTGGAATACGGCTTCGACTACCGGCAGATGGTCTGGGATGACAAGGTGGCGAACAAGACCGCCGAATAGCCGCTCGATCTTGTGTTTGAGCAGGGGACCCTCTGAGAACCGGTTTGCGGCCGATACTCAGGGGGTAAGAAGCTCAGTCAGACTGGCTGCCGCCAACAGCCCGGACTCGGTCGTTCTGCATTTTGACCTAGGCCGGCAGACGTCGTCCGTTTGCGGCAGCCGCAACTCGATCGTCGGTCCGTGCGCCTGCGTCGCGCGGATGCGGCCCGATCGGCATGATCACCGGGAACGGCGTTGCGCCGAACGCAAACGTCCATTTGTAGCCGACCAGTCTGTCTTCAGGCGTCGTGTGCTGGTCGTGATGAGCAAGCAATTTGGCGCGCTCCGCCAATTCCTCCGCCTCGCGCCTGACCATTTCCGCCGTTTCCGGCCGCATCCGCCTGGAGAAGCTGACGAACGTCGACTCGCGCTCAAGATGGGTGACGGCCCAGCCGATGAAATTCTTGTTGGTCGTCTCGAACAGCGGCCGCAATGGCCCCTCGAAATTCCACTGGATCGGCGCCTCGATCAGCAGCCTTGCCGACAGGCCGCGACCGAGCGCGACCAGGCCGAGTTCCTCGAGCTCGCGCAGATAGAGGAACATCGAAGCCTCGCTCAGCCCTTGTGAGCGCATGATGCCTTCGGGCGTGAATTTCTCGGAAAGCATGACAAAGACGAACAGCAGTGCCGGCCGTCCGGCGAGCTTGCGCTCGATCTCCGGCGCGATCTGGTTGGCGGGTCCTGGTCCTCTGTTCATAGAGCCGAGCACGTTCTCCAACTCTACGCCGGCGGCAGTGCAGATCTCCATCAGCCGGTCGAGCTTGCAGTTGCGCTCGTGGAAGATGCGCTTCACCGTCGGCTCGGAAACACCCATCCGCTCGGCAAGGACGCGATAGGTGATGCCCTTTGCCTTAAGCGTCCGCTTCAGCGCTTCGAAGATCAGGCCGTTCATGGGATGCACCTCTTTTGCACGATTTGGTATCAGCCTTCGGTACTAGTCCTTATAGCTCTTCCCGAAAAGTATCGAAAAGCCTAGCTCTCCGCCAGTCCATTACAGGAGACTAGCCATGAAGAGCCTCTTCACCTCGATACTTCTCGCCCTGGTCGGCATCGCCGCCGCGCCGGCAGTTCAGGCCGCTGAACTGTGGCGCACCGGCGGCCTCGAGCAGCCTGAATCGGCGCTGTTCGACGCCGCCGGCCAGCGCGTTATCGTCTCGAACATCGTCGGCAATCCCGGCGAAGCCGACGGCAACGGCTATCTGTCGATCCTGTCGATGGACGGCAAGCTCGTCACGCAACACTGGACCGACGGCATGGACGCGCCCAAGGGCATGGCGATTGTCGGCGGCAAACTCTACGTCGCCGACCTCACCCATGTGCGCGTCGTCGACCTCGCAAGCGGCAAGCTAACATCGACGATCGACGTGCCGAACGCGGTCTTTCTCAACGACATGACCGCTGATGCATCCGGCAATGTCTACGTCACGGATATGCTTGCCGATACGATCTATCGCATCGACCGCGACCGGCCCGAACTGTTCGTCAGGGATGCGGCGCTTGCTTCGCCGAATGGCATCTTCGCCGATGGCGGCCGGCTGATCGTCGCTTCCTGGGGCAAGGGCATCAAGCCCGACTTCAGCACCGCGGAGCCGGGCGGCCTGCTCTCGGTCGATCTTGCTACCAAGGCCGTTTCGCCACTGGCTGGCGCGGAAAAGTTTGCCAACCTCGATGGCGTCGTTGCCATCGGCGGCAGCATCTACGCCACCGCGTATATGACCGGCACGCTCTACCGCTACAAAGCCGGCGGCACGCCGCAAGCGGTTGCGACGTTCAAGCCGGGCAGCGCCGACATCGGCACCGACGGCAGGTCGACAATCTTCGTGCCGCTGATGAACGAGGGCGAGGTCTCAGCGTTAGGCCTCGACTAAGCCGGCGTTGCCAGCTCAGGCGACGGGCGCGGCTCTCCTCAGCTGCGCCCGCGCATCCGTGGTCGAGGCGCGTAAGTCACCAGCGGCCGCTTGACGCCGTGGTTGATCAGCATGCGGCGTATCCTGGGCTGAAGCGCCTGATATAATGAAGCGAACGCCGGCGCGGCTCGCTTGTGGGCCGCGCCCCCGATGACATTGGCTGCCGTCGAATCGAAGATCGGCACCGCCGAACAGTCGAGGATGAAGTTCCTGCGCTGGCGTGGTCGGCGACGTCTTCCTGTACCAAGGATTGATGGTCTGCCTCCAAACATGCAGCACTCTTTGCCAGCCGATGCGCTGTCATGCTACAAACCTCGGCATCGTTTGGCGGGACATCCACTGCGATCCCGATTGCACAGGCACGACTTCAAAAGGATGAGCGGGTGAAGATATTCAAAGCGTTGGCGACCTCGACAGCCTTGCTGTCGATGGTTTTCCTGCTGGCAGGCTGCGGTCATGGCCTGATCAACAGGCTGATTTGAGTCAGGTGCCGTCGGCCCGCCCAAGCCATCGCTGCAGGAACCGTGCCGCAAGCCAGCACAGCATCGCCCAGGCAAAGCCGGCGCACCAGCCGGCCAATACGTCGGACGGCCAGTGGACGCCGAGATAGATGCGGCTGATGCCGACCACCACCGTCGTCAGCACCGCCAGCCCGAGTACATAGATCTTCGTTGTGCGCCCGGGCAAAACCCGCGCCGCCATGCTGCCCAGCGTCAAATACGTCACCGCCGACAGCATGGCGTGGCCGCTCGGAAACGAAAGCGATGCCACATCGGCGAGATGCGAGACCAGATCGGGGCGCGGCCGGTCGATGTCGAATTTCAGCACGCTTGACAGGAGCTGGCCGCCCGCTACCGCGACGAACATGAGAAGCGCCGCGCCTGGCCTGCGGATAAGAAGCAGATAGACGATCATTGCTGCCGTGATCAGCAGCAGTACGCTGGCGCTGCCGAGGCTGGTGATGTCGCGCATCGCTCCTTCCAGCCACGCCGGTCCGATCGGATTGTCGGGCTGGCCGGCCTTGCGGAAGGCAAGCAGGATTTCGGTGTCGAAGGCATGCGGCGTGGTGGCCCGCGCCAGCTCCATCAGCTCCTCGAACCCCCACAGCCCGCCGGCAATGACCAGCCCGGCCAGCAGAACCGGGAACTCCAGCCAGTTGGGCAGTCTGCTTGCAATCTTCTTCATCGGCCCGATCGCAGTTACAGCCTTTGCAGATAGGGCCCGAGCGTGATCAGCGCCACAGCTGCGATGGCAAGCACGATGCCGGTTGCCTGCAAGGCATTGACGCGCTCGCCGAAGAAGACCAGCGCCACCACATTCACCGACACCAGCTGGATCACCGCCGACAGGCTGAACGACACCGACATGCCGAATTCACGGATCAGCCTCAGCATGATCAGATTGCCCAGCGAGTAGAGCGCCAACGTCAGCACGATCTTGCCGAGGCTCGGCGCCAGCCCCCACTGTTTTGCGGCCATCGCCGCCAGCAGGAAGATCACCGTCGAGACGCAGAGCTGCCCAAGTCCCCAGAAACTCACTTTTGTTCCTCCCGATGCGGTCCCTACCGCCTGCCGCAGCTCTTGTTTCCGAAGCGCCGGTCGCGGTCAAGCGGGGCCGATGTTGGATACGAAATCGCAGGTGGCAATTTAGCCGGCATGTCATCAAACTGTGACCTGCCGGTAATACCGGATTGGCCAGGCAACACGCTCCAGCAATCCATCCAGCCAGAGGCAGGCCCTATGACCGAACATCGCACCCCTGACGCCCATTTCCGCACCAGCCTGCTCGAGGAAAACGATGGGCCAGGAGCCAATCCCACCGGCAACCGCACCATGGGTGAGATCATCGCCGCGCGGTTCTCACGCCGCGGCTTCCTCAAGGGTTCGCTTGCCGTCTCGGCCATAGCCGCTACCGTCAGCCCGCTGGCGCTGATCACCTCCGACAACGCCCGCGCCGCCGAAGGCTCCGCCTTCGCTTTCGACGAGCTCGAGGCCGGCATCGACGACAAGCATCACGTCGCACCTGGCTATGACGCCGACGTGCTGCTGCGCTGGGGCGATCCGCTGTTCGCCGATTCGCCGGGATTCGATCCGACAAAACAGTCGGCGGAAGCCCAAGCCAGACAATTCGGCTACAACAACGACTATGTCGGTTATATCCCGATCGACGGCTCGGCCGAGCACGGCCTGCTGGTCGTCAATCACGAATACACCAATCCGCACCTGATGTTTCCGGGCCTCGTCACCATCGTCGATGGCAAAGCCAAGCAGGCGCCCCTCAGCAAGGAGCAAGTCGATGTCGAGATGGCCGCGCATGGCGGCACTATCGTCGAGATACGCAAGGTATCAGGCAAATGGCAGGTCGTTCGCGACGGCAAGCTCAACCGCCGCATCACCTCCAACACCGAGATCGCGCTCTCCGGCCCGGTCGCCGGCCACGACCGCGTCAAGACCAGCGCCGATCCGACCGGCACGAAGGTCATCGGCACCATCAACAATTGCGCCGGCGGCGTCACGCCGTGGGGCACCTATGTCATGGCCGAGGAGAACATCCACGGCTATTTCTCGGGCGAGCTGCCGCAGGGCCACAAGGAGGCGGCCAATTACAAGCGCCTCGGCATTCCCGGAGGTGCCTATGAATGGGCAGCGCATTACGACCGTTTCGACATCGGCAAGGAGCCTAACGAGCCGAACCGCTTCGGCTGGATCGTCGAGGTCGACGTCCAGGATCCGACTTCGGTGCCGAGGAAGCGCACCGCCATGGGCCGCTTCAAGCATGAGGGCGCCGAATCGATCGTCGCCCAGGATGGCCGTGTCGTCTTCTATCTCGGCGACGACGAGCGCTTCGACTATGTCTATAAGTTCGTCACCACAGGCAAGTTCGATCCGGACAACCGCGCCGCCAACATGGATTTGCTGGACGACGGCACCTTGCATGTCGCCAAGTTTGCCGACGACGGTTCGGTCGAATGGCTGCCGATCGTCTTCGGCCAAGGGCCGCTGACGGCGGAGAACGGCTTTGCCAGCCAGGCCGACGTGCTGATCGAGACGCGCCGCGCCGCCGACCTGCTCGGCGCCACCAAGATGGACCGCCCGGAAGACATCCAGCCCAATGCCGCCAACGGCAAGGTCTATGTCATGCTGACCAACAATTCGAAGCGCAAGGCCGACCAGGTCGACGCTGCCAACCCGCGTGCCGAAAATGCCTTTGGCCACATCATCGAGATCGTCGAGGACGGCGGTGATTTCACCGCGACAAAGGGCAGGTGGGAAATCCTGCTGAAATGCGGCGATCCCGCTGTGGCCGACGTCGGCGCCACCTTCTCGACCGCAACCACCGCCAATGGCTGGTTCGGCATGCCGGACAATTGCACGGTAGATTCGGCTGGCCGCCTCTGGGTCGCCACCGACGGCCAAGGCCCGAAAGCCACCGGCCGCACCGACGGTCTGTGGGCTGTCGATACGGAGGGGACGGCACGGGCGACATCAAAGCTGTTCTTCCGCGTGCCGATCGGCGCCGAAATGTGCGGTCCCCTGTTTGCGCCGGACGACCAGACCGCCTTCGTTGCCGTCCAGCATCCGGGCGACGGCGGCGAGGACTGGGAGGCTTTCGGCCGTCCGTCCTACTATGAGGATTTGTCGACGCGCTGGCCCGACTTCAAGCCGGACATGCCGGTGCGCCCGGCGGTCGTTGCCATCACCAGGCAAGGCGGCGGCAAGATCGCGGTCTGACACGCAGCAAGGTCTTGCAGTCTCAAGGAAGGATTTCGGCGGTACGAAATCCTTCCTTCCGATACCGGATGCATCCATGCTGCGCATCATGCGCCGACTAATCATTCGGTGCGCTGAACCACGGCCACATTCATTGTGCTTCGCAACCTGAAGCCGATGGACTCGTATAACGCTATGGCCGCGGCGTTGCTGGCATAGGCGTGGAGATAGGGAACTTCGCCGCGCGCAACTATCCGGTTTGCCACGAATAGGGACAGCAGCTTTCCTAGGCCACCGCCGCGAAATTCCGGATGTGAGCACACCCCGCTGAGTTCGGTATAGCCAGGTTGCTTCATGCGCTCGCCGGCCATTGCCGCGAGCCTGCCCTCGATTTTCACACCCCAAAAATCGCCCAGGCTCAAGGCTTCGAGCGTGAATGGGCCAGGCTTGGTGAGCAATGCCAGGGCGAGCATCTCAGCAGCATCGTCTCGGGTCAGACGATGCACGCGCGGGTCGGAGACGATCTGCAATGGCTGCTCGGCGATCATCTGAACCCCGGCTGCGGTCGAAGTCGCGGAAAGCCCCGTGGGCAGAGCAATCGCGTCCGCTTGAAGCAGGATCACACTCTCGCCCGGGGAGACAAGCTTTTCGAGCGCCCGCAGGCTTTCCGGGTCGTCCGCGCCAGTGGCGGCGAAAGGGACGATCGACGGCCGATATCGCATGGCGAGGTTGTCACCCTCCGCGAAGGCCCGATGTCGCGTCTGAAGCCCGCTCCAGATAGGGCGGTCGAGCAGATGTCTCATTGCGCGGCACCCTCAGGCTTATTTACACGACGGTCGAGAGGGGCAGCGGCGAGGCCGTCCTCGATGGCAGCCAGCTGCTCAAGAAGCGGCCCCGAAAAACCTGCGCACAAATCCGCGACCACGTTCTCGATGCAAGGCCAGACGTCGCGCTTTGCGACATCGACCAGCCGCCGGCCGTCCCGAGTAAGCGAGACGATCCTGCGCCGCTGGTCATCGGTCGACGGACTGACTTCGAGCAGTCCCAATTCGGCCAGAAGCGAGACGCTTCGCGTTACGCCTGGCTGCGCGATGCCAAGGGATTGCGCCAGTTCCCCGACCGACAGCGGACCCAGCCTGTCGAGCGCGGCCAGCAGCGGGTATTGGCTCGCCTGAACCGGGACATCCAGCCTGTCGAGCAGGCGCTGCGCCTCCGCTTGCAGTTGCTCGCCTATACGCTTCAGCCTGCTGCCCAGGCACAGAAAGCCAAGCGATCGTATGACGTCTTCCATAGGCCAATTCATCCCCATGAACATCGATAACATGATATATAACAATGCATGAAAAGCAAGATCGAGGCATTCAAGCGCGGGCTCCAGGCATCGGGCGCAGGCCTATCGCCTTCGGCAAGGAAAGGTCGATCGATCAGGCTGCTTCGCCTGGACGAGGCCCGTTCGATCAGTTGCGCAGCCGGTAGCCGGTCCTGAAGATCCAGGCGACGATCGTTATGCAGATGAGCAGGAAGACCACCGTCATGCCGAGGCTGACGCCGACCGAAACGTCGGACTTGCCGTAGAAGCTCCAGCGGAACCCACTGACCAGGTAGACCACCGGGTTGAACAGCGTCACCGTGCGCCAGATGCCGGGCAGCATGTTGATCGAATAGAAGCTGCCGCCGAGGAAGGTCAGCGGCGTGATGATCAGCAGCGGCACTAGCTGCAGCTGCTCGAAGCTCTTCGCCCAGATGCCGATGATAAAGCCGAACAGGCTGAAGGTCACCGCCGTCAGCACCAGGAAGGCGAGCATCCAGAACGGATGCTCGATCGTCAGCGGCACGAACAGCGAGGCCGTCGCCAGGATGATCAGGCCAAGCACGATCGACTTTGTCGCCGCGCCCCCGACATAGGCGATGACGATCTCCAGATAGGACACCGGCGCGGACAGCAATTCGTAGATCGAGCCGACGAATTTCGGAAAATAGATGGCGAAAGAGGCGTTGGAGATCGATTGCGTCAGCAGCGACAGCATGATCAGCCCCGGTACGATGAAGGCGCCGTAGCTGATGCCGTCGATCTCGGTGATGCGCGAGCCGATGGCCGAACCGAAGACGACGAAATAGAGCGACGTCGAAATCACCGGCGAAACGATGCTCTGCAGCACAGTGCGAAGGGCGCGCGCCATCTCCACCCGATAGATCGCCCATACCGCATGAAGATTCATGGCCGCGCGCGGGTTCATGCCGGTTTCCTCACCAGGTTGACGAAGATCTCCTCGAGCGAGCTGTTTTCCGTATCGATGTCGCGGAACTGGATGCCGGCCGCCTCGAGCTCGCGGATCAGCGAGGCGACGCCCGGCCGTTCGCTCTGGTTGTCATAAGTATAGGTCAGCTGTCCGCCATCCGGCGAAAGCTCCAGCGCGTAGTGCGAAAAAGCATCGGGAACGGTGGCCAGGGGACTGCGCAGTTCCAGCACAAGCCGTTTGCGGCCAAGCTTGCGCATCAGCTCGGCCTTGTCCTCCACCAGCACGATCTCGCCGCGGTTGATGACGCCGACGCGGTCGGCCATCGCCTCGGCTTCTTCGATGTAATGCGTGGTCAGGATGATGGTGACGCCGTCTTCGCGCAGCCGGCGCACCATCGCCCACATGTCCTGGCGCAGCTCGACGTCGACGCCTGCCGTCGGTTCGTCGAGGAACAGGATGCGCGGTTCGTGCGACAGCGCCTTGGCAATCATCAGCCGGCGCTTCATGCCGCCGGACAGCGTGATCGCCTTGGCGTCCTTCTTGTCCCAGAGCGACAGGTCGCGCAGCACCTTTTCGACGAACGCCTTGTCCGCCGGCTTGCCGAACAGGCCGCGGCTGTAGTTAACCGTCGCCCACACGCTCTCGAAGGCGTCGATGGTCAGTTCCTGCGGCACCAGCCCGATCAGACTGCGCGCGGCGCGGTAGTCGCGGTTGATGTCATGGCCGTCGACGGTGACGGAACCCGACGAGCGGTTGACGATGCCGCAGACGATCGAGATCAGCGTTGTCTTGCCGGCGCCATTCGGCCCGAGCAGCGCAAAGATCTCGCCGCGCACGATGTCGAGATTGATCTCCTTCAGCGCCTTGAAGCCGGTGGCGTAGGTCTTGGAGACCCCGGAAATCGAGATGATAGGCTGCATGGCTGAAAACGACTGCTTGAAACAGAGTTGTTGGTTTAATCCGCTGAATGTCGGTTCGCAAATCCGGATGTCAATGGCGCTTCTGACAGTTCTGGACATCGAGGTTCGCCGGAATAGGCAACACCTGCCCGGTCGTCCAGCCAAATTCCACGCAACAGCAGACTAACCGCACTGCGGCGTTCCGCCTCGCGGCGGGACGCCGCTTTGACCGTCCGGTGCATCAAGCCTATCCTTCAACAAACAAGCAGCAGCCGGAGCCGCCATGGACCCGCTCATCCTGTCGCGCATACAGTTCGGCGCGAACATCTCGTTCCACATCCTGTTCCCGGCGATCACCATCGCGCTCGGCTGGGTGCTGCTGTTCTTCAAGCTCCGCTACAACGCGACAAACGATTCCGCCTGGATGCGCGCTTATTTCACCTGGGTTAAGGTATTCGCGCTGTCCTTCGCCATGGGCGTAGTTTCCGGCGTCACCATGAGTTTTCAGTTCGGCACCAACTGGCCGGGCTATATGGAGACGGTCGGCAACATTGCCGGCCCGCTGCTGGCCTACGAAATCCTGACCGCCTTCTTCCTCGAGGCGGCGTTCCTCGGCATCATGCTGTTCGGCTTCCGCCGCGTCTCGAACCGTGTCCATACGCTGGCGACGGTGCTGGTGGCCGGCGGCACCACCTTGTCCGCCTTCTGGATCATCGCGCTCAATTCGTGGATGCAGACACCGGCCGGTTTCGAGATGCGCGATGGTGTTGCGCACGCCACCGACTGGTGGGCCGTTGTCTTCAATCCGTCCATGCCCTACCGGCTCGTCCATATGCTGCTTGCTTCGGGGCTGACCGTCTCATTCCTGATCGCCGGCCTGTCGGCGCTGCGCTATCTCTACGGCGATCGCTCGGAATCGATGTGGAAGGCCTTGCGCACCGGCGTCTTCACCGCCGCTATCCTGATTCCCATCCAGATCTTTGCCGGCGACCAGCACGGCCTCAACACGCTGGAACACCAGCCGCAGAAGATCGCCGCCATGGAAGCCAACTGGAACACCGGTCCCAACGTGCCGTTGGTGCTGTTTGCTCTTCCCGATGAAGCGGCCAAGGAGAACAGGTTCGAGCTCACCATTCCCGACGGCGCCAGCCTCATCCTCAGGCACAGCGCCAGCGGCATCGTGCCGGGTCTGAACGATTATGCCGGCAACCATCCGCCGGTATTTCCGGTGTTCTGGGGCTTTCGCATCATGGTCGGCACCGGCCTCCTGATGCTCGCCGTCTCCTGGTCGGCGGCCTTCTTCCTCAAGCGCCGCCACGGCCTGCCCAAGCCGCTGGCGCTCGTCATGGTGCCGATGGCGCTGTCCGGCTGGCTGGCGACGCTGGCCGGCTGGTACACCACCGAGATCGGCCGCCAGCCCTGGCTGGTCACCGGCGTGCTGCGTACCGCCGATGCTGTCGGGCCGGTCGCCGGCAGCCATGTCGCGCTGTCGCTCGCGGTCTATCTCATCCTCTACGTGCTGCTCTTGATCGCCTATCTCGGCGTGTTGGTGCATCTGGCATTGAAGGCGGCGAAGGATGGTGACACCTCGCCGCTGCCGGGCGTCATGAACAGGCCGCTGTCGCAGCCGGTTGCGCAACCAGGAGAAACATCATGAGCGTCGACTGGCCGACCCTGCTGCCTCTGATCTTCGCCGGGCTGATGGGCCTCGCTATCCTGATCTACGTCATCCTCGACGGCTTCGATCTCGGCATCGGCATCCTGTTCGCCGCAGCCGAAGACACCGAACAGGATACGATGATCGCCGCCATCGGCCCGTTCTGGGACGCTAACGAGACCTGGCTGGTGCTGGCGGTCGGCCTGCTGCTGGTCGCCTTTCCATTGGCGCATGGCACCATTCTGACGGCGCTCTACATTCCGGTCTTCGTGCTGCTGGTCGGCTTGATCCTGCGCGGCGTCGCCTTCGATTTCCGCGCCAAGGTGCCGGCCGGCAGGAAGCACCGCTGGAACCGCATCTTTTTCCTCGGCTCGGTCGTCGCGTCGCTGGCGCAAGGTTATATGCTCGGCGTCTATGTGCTCGGCCTCGACGTCGGCCCTGGCGGCGTCGCTTTCGGCGCGCTGGTGGCGCTCTGCCTTGCCGCGGCCTACGCGGCGATGGGAGCGGCCTGGGTCATCTATAAGACCGAAGGCGATCTGCAGAAGAAGGCGGTGCTGTGGCTGCGGACGGCGCTGGTGCTGACCGCGCTCGGCATGGTCGCGGTATCGCTGGCCACGCCCTTTGCCAGCGCGCGCATCTTCGACAAATGGTTCGTCTGGCCGGCCATGCTCTATTTGTCGCCGCTGCCGATCCTGTCGGCAGTGCTGTTCCTGTGGCTGTGGCGCCAGACCTTCCATCTGCCGAAACCCGGCGACCGCCACGCGCTGCTCCCGTTCCTGACATTGGCCGCGATCTTCACGCTCGGCTTTGCCGGCCTCGCCTGGTCGTTCTACCCCTTCGTGGTGCCCGACCGGCTGACCATCTGGCAGGCTGCTTCGGCACCCGAAAGCCTGGCCGTCATCCTGGTCGGGACGGTCGTCGTGCTGCCGATCATCATCTTCTATTCGTTCTTTGCCTACCGGGTGTTCGCCGGCAAGGCGACGGATCTGACCTATGACTGACCGGCATAGCAGTCGCAGCCTGAAACAGAATATTCATCTTCAAGCGGAATAACCTTCTCTGGCCGGACCAGCAGAATCGCCGGCAAGAAGAAGGGCAACAGAATGAACCCCTTTTTTGCGGCAGGACAGGATCGGCTGCTGCTTTTGCTGATCCGGACGGTCGCGCTGATCGGCGCACTCGCGCTTGCCGGCCTGCTGCCGGCCATGCCGCAGGCGCATGCCCAGGACGCGGCCAACTGGACGGGCGTGTGGGACACGAAGTGGCGCGGCGGCGGCGCCCAGATCAAGTTCGAGCAGACCGGCACTGACGTAAAGGGCGTGTACCCGCTTTATAACGGCCGTATCGAGGCCAAGGCCGAAGGCGACAAGCTTGTCGGCCACTGGTTCGAAGGCGACCGCCAAGGCGCCTTCACCTTCGTCCAATCGCCTGACGGCGGCAGCTTCATGGGCCGCTTCGATGCCGCCACCGCCGAATGGTGGACAGGTGTGCGCGTCAGCGCCGTCGAGGACGTCCGTGTCGACCAGTCGAGCCCGATGAGCACCATGCGCTCGTTCCTGCAGACGATGAACGAGAGCGGCGCCGACAATGTGCCGCGCGCCGCCGGCGGCGGCATGGGTCTTGCCGGTCTGGCAGCGGGTCTCGTCGACGTCACCGAGGCCGACCGCGGCGGCCTCAACATGCCCGATTACACCAAGCTTCTGTTCACCGTCATCGACAACGCGACGTTCCGCCTGTGGAGCCTGCCGCATGATGCGATTTCCGGAGACGAGGTGACGGCGACGCTGCCGCAATACGGCACCAGGGTCTCCTTCGCCGTCACTTTTCGCCGCAAGAATGGCGACTGGTTCATCGTCGGGCCGCCACTTGGCCAGCTCCAGGCAAAGCTGGCCGAATTCCAGGAAGCGCGTGGCGAAGCCGTCGACATGGTCGACGATCCGAGCAGGCTCGCCTCGCCGCGCGACACGTTCAAGGTACTGTTGAGCGGCCTCACCGAAGCCGGCGACCCGGCCCAGGCGGCGCTCGACCTGCGCAACTACAGTCAGGCGGTGCGTGGCGACGAGGCGTTCCTGCTCGAGCGCTATCTCAAAAAGGTCATCGACCGCATCGGCTACGTCTATTGGCAGGAGATCCCCGACGATCCGAAGAGCAACACCCCCTCGTCTATTTCGAGCATCCCGCCGGCAACATCGTCATCGGCCCGGTCGAGACTGAGAAGGGCAAGATCTGGCAGTTCACGCCCGAGACGCTCGCCCACATCCGCGCGCTCTACGCCGATGTCGAAGACATGCCGGTGGCGCCGGAATTCGCCGCCTTCGCCAGCACCGACCCGTTCTTCATCGCCCGTGGCCTCGCCCGCGAGATCAGCCCCGGCCTGCTCACCCGCGCCGGCCCGATGGAGCGCTGGCAATGGTCGATGCTCGGCCTTGCCGCACTGGCCGGCATCGTCTTCGGTTTCATCGCCAATGCGCTGATTTCCTTGTTTGTGCGAAGGACGGACAGCCCTGCCTTCTTCCGCATCGTCGAATGGGCGGTGCGCTCGATCGTGCTTGGCTTCTTCCTGCTGTTGACGCTGCGCCCGCTCGGTCTGCCGCAAGTGGTCGCCGCCCCGGTCAAGGCAATCGCCTGGAGCCTGGTCGTGATTGGCGCCGTGCCGGTGGTCTGGCACCTGATCGGCAAGGTCGCCGACCATTACCGTGGACTGTGGCAGGTGCCCGGCTATCACGACACGCTGATTTCGCTGTCCACCGGCGTGGCGCGCGTCGCCGTGCTGGTCGTCGCCTTCCTGCTGCTGGCCGAAGTGCTCGCCATCCCCTACGAAGGCGTCATTGCCGGTCTCGGCATCGGCGGTTTGGCGGTGGCGCTGGCCGCGCAGCCGACGCTGCAGAACTTCCTCTCCGGCCTGACGCTCTATGCCGATCGGCCGGTCAGCGTCGGCGACTTCTGCAAGTTTGGCGACCAGTCCGGGACGATCGAGCATATCGGCATGCGCTCCACCCGCATCCGGTCGCTCGACCGCACGATCATCTCGGTGCCGAACTCGGATTTCGCCGGCATGCAGATCGAGAACTACGCGCATCGCGACCGCACCAGGTTCGCAACGACGCTGCAGCTGCGCTACGAAACGACGCCCGATCAGCTACGTTACGTCCTGGCCGAGCTGCGCAAGCTGCTGATTGCCCATCCGCGCGTCATCGATGAGCCGTGCCGCGTGCGCTTTGCCGGCTTCGGCGCCTATTCGCTCGATATCGACGTGTTCACTTATGTCAAAACCGCCGACGTGGCCGATTTTCAAGCCATACGCGAGGACATCCTGTTGTCCATGATCAACATCATGGATGATGCCGGCGCGCAGTTCGCCTTCCCTTCGTCACTGGAATACAGAGCCACCGACCTTCCGGTCGACGACGAAAAACGCATCGCCGCGGAGAAAAGGGTCAGCGCTTGGCGCGAGGCGCAAAACCTGCCTTTCCCCGACTTCAGCCAGATCGACAAATTCGCCCTCAACAACACACTTGCCTACCCGCCTGAGGGCTCGGCGCATTATCGCGAGACAGAACCCGACCCGGACTCGGCCGAGGCAAAGGCGACGCTGGAGAAGGTGCGCTGGAGCCTGCCCTGGAAAAAGGGGGAGTAGTGCGAAGCGCGGGGCCTGCTGATCTCCCCTCTTGAGGGGGAGATGTCGCTGAAAGCGACAGAGGGGGTCGCCGCGCGTGGAGTGCCAACTTCGTCTTCCTCGATATGCCGGACCGCGTCGCGCCAACCGAACCGACCCCCTCTGGCCTGCCGGCCATCTCCCCCTCAAGAGGGGAGATCAGCAGGCCCCCCGCAAAAGCTCAGCTCTTGTTGGCGGCCAGCACCAGCACCGGCTTTTCGCTGTAGAGGTTGGGGAACAGCCGCTTCAGATTCTCGACCTTGGGCAGATCATTGTAGACGATATAGGGATAGGTCGGGTTGAGCGTCAGAAAGTCCTGGTGATAGTCCTCGGCCGGATAGAAGGTCTTGCCGGTCTCCAGCGTCGTCACGATCGGCTTGGGAAACACCTTGGCCTTGTCGAGCTGGGCGATGTAGCTTTCGGCGATCTTTTTCTGTGCGTCGTTTTCGGCAAAGATCGTCGAACGGTACTGGGTGCCGCTGTCCGGGCCCTGGTAGTTCAGTTGCGTCGGGTTGTGCGCGACCGAGAAATATACCTGCAGCAGCTGGCCGTAGGTCACCTTGGACGGCTCGTAGGTGATCTCGACGGATTCGGCATGGCCCGTCCGGCTGGTGCCGACCATTTCATAAACGGCCGTGTCCTGGTCGCCGCCGGCATAGCCGGAAACGGCGCTGGTGACGCCCTTGATGTGCTGGAACACGCCTTGCACACCCCAGAAGCAGCCGCCGGCGAAGACCGCCTTTTCGGTGCCGGCGGTGGCCTTCTCGTCCATTGCCGGCGGCGGGATCACCACCGCGTCTTCGGCCGAGACTGCCGGCGTCTGCCAGAATACGGCCGCGGCGGCCGTGAGGATGAGCGCGGCAAGTGCTGCTTTTGCGAAAATCGACGATCGTTTCACGGCTCCGGTCATGTCTGATCTCCCATGATGCTGGTTTGGATTATACGACGGATAGGTCCGCCGGGCTCTCACATTGCTGTGCGCATCGCCTATTTGGTCGGAGCCATGGCATCGCAGGCCTTGGTCGCTTCGGCTTTCTTCATGGCGTCCGTCTCGGCGGCGGCCTTGTTCATGCAGTCGGCCTTCATCGGATCGCCCGCCCTCATCGCGGTCGTGGCCATCGCGTCAGCGGCCATGGCGCCGGCCGGCTTCATGGCATCCGTTGCCGGCTTCATGGCGTTTGTCGCCATCGCCGGCTTCATCGCATCTTCGGCCCGCGCCGCGCCTCCTGCGAACAGCGCCGTCGAGCAAAGTGCGAAGGCGAGTGCCGCCAGGGTCGGGCGATTGGTCAAACGATTGGTCATGATGATCTCCTAGGGTTCTGGCAGGGTTGATCGCATGCGGCGGCGCCGCTGCGCGTTGTGAAAATTTCGGCAGGGTTTCTAGTTCGTAGCGGCAGCAAGGATCGGCCCGCCGCCCGGCACCTGCACCAGCACCGCTGTGCTGAGGCCGCCCGTCGCCGCCGGCAGCGGCAGTGCGGTGGCGTCGCCGGTCCAACTGCCCAGCCTGGTCAGCGAATGCACGACGTTGGCGTGCGGCAGCGTGCGGCCGGTGTTTTCGCCGCGCGCCACCGGCACGTCGACGATGCCCTTGCCGTAACGCACCAGCCAGACGTCGGCCTTGCCGCCGGGCACCGGACCGGCGCCGATGCTGACCTTTCCGCCGGCGAGCGACAGCGAAGGTCCGTCACCGTGGCCGCCGCTCGAAATCAGCTGCTCGATCTCGCCCGGCCTGGCGCCGACCGCATCGGCCCTGCCGTTGACCACCACTTGCGGCGTGAACGGGCCGGAACGGCCGAGCGACGGTTCATAGCGGACCTGGCGCTGCGTGAATTCTTCTTTGCCGAATGTGTCCTTCCAGCCGAGATAGTCCCAGTAGGTGACGTTGAAGGACAGCGCCAGCACGCCGGGCCGGTCCTTGACCTTGATCAGATTGGCGTTGGCCGGCGGACAGGACGAGCAGCCCTGGCTGGTGAACAGCTCTACGACCGTCAGCGTCTGTCCGGCGGCCGCGCTGGTTGCCGACAGCACAGTCGCGGAAAACAGTGCCGCGGCGAGCCCCATCAGGGCTGTGCGTCGTTTCGCTGTCGATCCGGGCATCGCATTTCTCCTGCGCAGACATCGTTTCATGTCAACACTTCGCCGCCGACGCACGCTTCGTTACAGCATCACCGCTTCGTGATTGAGGAGAAGTCCGAGTTCCTAGAGCATTAGCGAAAGCCGAGGCGATGTCCGATCTCCCCCCTTGAGGACCACAAGGGGGAGATCGGCACTCAAGTCGCCCCTATTGTGTGAGCACGGTTTCCGAAGGCCGCTTGTTGAACGCGCACTTGCCGGTCACAAAATAGGAAAAATCGGCATCATCTATGGTGTTGTTGGTAAGTGATCCGCCATCTTCCCACGCTTGACTGCTGGTGATGCCGCACGGCACGGCCTCAAAGATGTCGACAGTCGTATTGGCCAGCGTCTTGACCTTGTCGATGAACAATCGGTCGGACGTGGCCGGATCGTCCGATCGCAGGGTGTCTTTCGTGCCCGACGCCAGATAGCCGCCGCCAAGACCAGGATTGGGATTCGGAATCTTCATCTCCAGAGACAGGTTATCCATGTCCTTCACGTCGATCACCGCACCGGCGCCGGTCGCGGGATACATCGTGTTGACGCAGGTGGTTGCGTATTTCCTGGTGCCGCTGATCTGAGTGATTGTGCCGGTGGGCAAGCCATAGAAGCTGGTCACCGTGACGGTCGTGCATACTTGTTTCTGGACCAGCGTCTCCGTCGTTCCGTTGATCGTGTAAACAGAGGACGTCCCGTAGCCTTTGGGATCGCCAAACCTGTTGTACGCGTAGGAGATCCTCATCAGCTTGTTGGCCACCGTGTCCCCGAATTTGGTGCCGTAGAGCGTCACCGTCTTGTCCCACCAGCCAGAGATCTTGTCGACCTTGAACGTGGCCTCCACCAATGCCGGCCGCTTTGTCACTGCCGACGCAACGCCGACCTGCACCGTGTTGATCCTGGCGATCTGCATGAAATTCGTCGGCATGGCAAAGCCGGCCGAAGCCTTGATGCTGGCGGCGCCGTCGGTGGCGACGACGAAGCTGTCGAGCTTGGCCGTGCCTTGCCCGCCATTGGCCAGATATGAGTCCTGCAGGCTTACCTGGCGGTCCGCCAACGTCGTGGTCGTCGCAAGCGTCGTGATCGACAGCGACGCTGCATCGAGGGCGTTCTGCATCGATGCCCTGGTTGAAACCGCGGAGGTATAGTCGGTGGAAAAACCCAATGCGGCAACCATCGGGATAAGCAAGATGGCGAGCAATGGCGCGAACGAGCCGCTCACCGATCTGAGAAGTTTGCGTGCTGACAGCGGCATTCCGATCCCCCGAAACGGCGATAGACCGGTGGGTTATCACGCCGGGCGCAAACTATGCTCTAATCTCATGGATCAAAGTTTAACGACTTTGCCGCCCCGCCGCCGCACCCGCGTCCCGCCGCTTGCCGATGTAGCGTGCCCCTGCTAAAGCGCGCCGCATGACCACGCCGATCAAGAACATCCGCAACTTCTCCATCGTTGCCCATATCGACCATGGCAAATCCACGCTTGCCGACCGGCTGATCCAGTCGACCGGCGGGCTGGAGCTGCGCGACATGAAGGAGCAGGTGCTGGACTCGATGGACATCGAGCGCGAGCGCGGCATCACCATCAAGGCGCAGACGGTGCGGCTGAAATACCGCGCCAACAATGGACAGGATTATGTCCTCAACCTGATCGACACGCCCGGCCATGTCGACTTCGCCTATGAAGTGTCGCGCTCGCTCGCCGCCTGCGAAGGTTCGCTGCTCGTCGTCGACGCCTCGCAGGGAGTCGAGGCGCAGACGCTGGCCAATGTCTATCAGGCCATCGACAACAACCACGAGATCGTCGTGGTGCTGAACAAGGTCGACCTGCCCGCCGCCGAGCCCGAGCGCATCCGCGAACAGGTCGAGGAGGTGATCGGCATCGACGCCTCCAACGCCGTGCTGATCTCGGCCAAGACCGGGCTTGGCATCCCCGACGTGCTGGAAGCGATCGTCAACGATCTGCCGCCGCCGCGCGAGGGCGACATCGCGGCCCCGCTGAAGGCGATGCTGGTCGACAGCTGGTACGACGCCTATCTCGGCGTCATCGTGCTGGTCCGCATCATCGACGGCGTCTTGAAGAAGGGCCAGACCATCCGCATGATGGGTACCGGCGCCAGGTACCTGGTCGAGCGCACCGGCGTCTTTACGCCGGCCCGCATCAATGTCGACGAGCTCGGCCCCGGCGAGTTCGGTTTCTTCACCGGCTCGATCAAGGAGGTTGCCGACACCCGCGTCGGCGACACCATCACCGAGGACAAGCGGCCGACGGCACAGGCCCTGCCCGGCTTCAAGCCGGCACAGCCGGTGGTGTTCTGCGGCCTGTTCCCGGTCGACGCCGCCGATTTCGAGGATCTGCGCGCCGCTGTCGGCAAGCTGCGCCTCAATGACGCGTCCTTTTCGTTTGAAATGGAAACCAGCGCGGCACTCGGCTTCGGCTATCGCTGCGGCTTCCTCGGCCTGCTGCATCTCGAAATCATCCAGGAGCGGCTGGAGCGCGAGTTCAATCTCGACCTCATCGCCACCGCGCCTAGCGTCGTCTACCGCCTGCTTTTGAACGACGGCTCGGTCAAGGAACTGCACAACCCGGCCGACATGCCCGACGTCGTCAAGATTGCGGCCATCGAGGAGCCGTGGATCCGCGCCACCATCCTCACCCCCGACGACTATCTCGGCGGCATCCTGAAGCTCTGCCAGGACCGGCGCGGCATCCAGGCCGACCTGTCCTATGTCGGCAAGCGCGCCATGCTGATCTACGATCTGCCGCTCAACGAGGTGGTCTTCGACTTCTACGACCGGCTGAAGTCGATCTCCAAGGGCTACGCCTCCTTCGACTATCACCTCACCGACTACAAGGAAGGCGACCTGGTCAAGATGTCGATCCTGGTCAACGAAGAGCCGGTCGATGCGCTGTCGATGCTGGTCCACCGGACGGCGGCGGAAAAGCGCGGCCGCCAGATGTGCGAGAAGCTGAAGGAGCTGATCCCGCATCATCTGTTCAAGATCCCGATCCAGGCGGCGATCGGCGGCAAGGTCATCGCCCGCGAGACCATCTCGGCGCTGCGCAAGGACGTCACCGCCAAATGCTACGGCGGCGACGTCTCGCGCAAGCGCAAGCTGCTCGACAAGCAGAAAGAGGGCAAGAAGCGGATGCGGCAGTTTGGGAAAGTGGACATCCCGCAGGAGGCGTTTATCCAGGCGCTGAAGATGGGGGATTGAGAAGCCGGTTGGCGCGCACAGCGCGCCAAGCCATCGATCCAGTGAATCGATGGCAGGCTTCGAAAGCGGGGGAGCTGCCGGAGGCAGCGGGCCCCCGCCAGCGCAGCGCTGAAGCTGCATGGTGGAGATTATTCTCCGGGAGGCGGCGCTGGACGATCTTCGGGGGGAGGCGGAGGTTCCCCTAAAGCGGCAGCGATCTCTCGAAAAATCCCGTCTATATTTGCGAAAATCAGCCGGCCTAGATCTGCAACCTCCGGTGCGTCGCCAAGACGAATGAGGCGCATCGTTCTTACGCACAAGACACCGATGTCGTCAGGCCCATTGTCCGCTATTTGATAAGCAGGCCGGATTGAAGAGAGGATCGCTCGGACCAGTCTTGGTTCCAGTCGTGGCGCCGCAGTATTCCAAACATGAATGGCGACAGACTGGTCCCCAACCCGGAGGCCAAAGTTCGGCTTAAAGGTAACCGAAAATGTTCCTCCAGAGCTTCGCACCGTAATCGCTGGACACTCCAAAATTGCGCCTGGATTTAGAGTTCTCCAGGCATCCAGTCGCTGGAGGCCAAGTTGGGCAGATCGTCTCTCTGGCGCTTGTGCGATTGTTGAAGTCGCGGTCAACAAACTCTCTAACGACTCTCCAGCCATCAACCGGTGGCAGAGTCTGCGGAGGCTGCTATGAAAATCGTAGCCGCCTTCTCGCGGCCTAGATCTCCGGTGCAGTTCAGTTCGTTGCGGGTGGACGTTCATATGAACGATTCGCAAGAAAGCAGAAATTCCAAAGTTCGGCATGGAGCGCTCAACCTCGCGACTTCACGATCCACTACTTAGCTCATCTAGCATACAATTGTAACTACATACAAATTGGCATGATTATCAGATCCATAGCGCCTATCGAGCCATGGGGCTGTAAAAATAAACCATTTCTTTTATACCCTCCAGAATTTGACCGATTAGTCGAGCGGGTCAGCGGCATAGCTCCTGTGTACACGGCCCTATTACGCATTGACTTTTGCAGCGCAGAAAACTTCTATGTCAGCGGCTTGGGAGTGTTGCGTGGACGATTCTGGCGAAGAAGCACAGATTGCGGAGCGTTGGTGCAAAGCCAAGGGCCTCGGTTGGTCAGTTAGCGGCATCGCGGGCGTAGGTGGAACCGCATCCACGTTCTCCTTGATATCGCCAGAAGGCGCGCGCGCCTTGAAGATAATCAACAACGAATTTTCTACAGGGCGGCGAGAAAAGGAAACCGCAAATCGAATCTCAAAGCAGGTCTCGCTAGGTGAGCACGATTGTCCTTACTTGATCCAAACTTACGACGGCGGAAAATTCGAAAGCAGATATTTCCTGTTAATGAATCGGGCGCCTGGTCACGAGCTTTCCACGAAACTTGATTCGGTCCCAAGAAGTGAAATAAGGGGTATTGTATCTCAGGTAGCCACTGCCTGCGCATTTTTGAGATCGCGAAACGTTGCACACCGAGATATAAAGTCCGCGAATTTATTTATATCCGAGGATTATAAAACTACGACGTTATTGGACTTGTCGGTATTAAGAGATATATACGATCCGGTTGGGCTCGGAACAGATCACGATGGTCAGCTTCCGGTGGTTGCGACCTCTAGGTATTCTCCGCCTGAATATCTCTTTCGGTTGGAACCTCCGAGCGCCGAACTGTGGCATGCTTTAGATATCTACCAACTCGGTGGAGTTCTGCACGACCTAGTGATGTGCGAGCAGATGTTTCATCAAGAGTATTCGTCCTCAAGTGAGAACCGCTATCGCTTCGCTTGGCTCGTTGCGACTCGGGAGCCCGTCGTAAACGCCTTGGATGTTGACCCAGACTTGTTACTTCTGGCGCGGCGCGCATTAGACAAAGATTGGCGTCGGCGAGCTCAACTATCACTTGATGATTTTCAGATGGAGAATCGAACTCTTAGCTCGATCACTCTTCAGTTGTTGGGGTCGAAAGTCGGGACGCAAAAACCCGCAGAGACACCCAAATCTGCGCTAAGGACCCGTCTGTCGTCGATCGTTCTGGACTTGGAAGCACAGCTGGCCTTTCGGCTCTCGGCAATGGAAATTCAGGCGACGCACAGAGTGGAAGACGTTGCAGAGCTGCAGAAATCCATCGTTCTTCGATGGGAACGCCCTTCTGGCGACGGACTAGAGGCTGCATCATTTTCACTGAGGATTGATGTCGAGGTGTTGCACCCCCCTATCGCGATAAAAATCTCAGTTGTCTTTGAGATGGTGGAGGGTAGCGATGCCATAGCAAAGAACGTTTCGCTGCCCGACTATGCCGATGCGGATGGGATAGAGTCGAGAATAGAGCAGGATTTGGTGCAGTCATTTGTCGAAATGGCAAGCAGGCTTACGCGAGAGCAGTCAAAATGAGTTTGTGGTGGACTGGCAAAGATCAACTAGATGATACGCAACGAGCACTGATCGAGGATTTGCCGCTGCGAGAAAACCACATGATTCTTGGTCCTCCTGGCTGCGGTAAGACGAACGTTTTACTTAGAAGAGCTCAGTTTCTACGCAGTCAGAGTATGCCAGGAGTTATGGTTCTGAGTTTCACACGGCCTTTGGTAGAGTTTGTTAAGACTGGATGCTACGACGGCAGGCGCGAAATATTTCCGCCCTCGCTTATCATGACGGTCGAAGGTTGGATACGTAGCCTTTATCGGTCGCACAAAGTTGCCCTGCCTGTGAGGGGACCCAATGACAGCCTGGCGCTGTGGAAGCGAACGCTTGCTGGTGGCGCTTTGGGGTTTTCAACAAACTCGCTGGTCCCAAAATTTGACGCCATTCTTGTTGATGAGGGCCAGGACTTATATCTGGAGGAACTTCAGCTGGTAAAAGAATGGGCGGATGTTGTCTTCTTCGTGGGGGACAGTCGTCAGAAGATCTACCGAGATTCCGATGGTTTGGGCGCTGTCGAGGCGACGTTTCCTGGAATGACGGTAAAGACACTTAAGTTTCATTACCGTCTCGCCCCAGAGCTTTGTCGGGTCGCCGATAGGATTCTTAACTCGCAGTCCGGGGAAACGCTGTCTTCGACTTCATTGTACAAGGGTCCGAAGCCTGGGCATGCCGAGACACATGGGCCTCTAGGTAAAGGGTCGCAAATAGCTGCGGTCATCGATAAACTCAAAACGCAGACAAGAGTCTATTCGACTCTTATCGAGCAGGGGGACAAGTTGGGTGTGATTGTACCAAGAGGGCAGGATCGGCAGGCCGTTTTCGACGCCTTTGAGGCAGACGCCGAATTAAGTGGATTGTCTCAGATCATTCGCGCGCGTTCCATCGATTTATCCGATTCTAACTTCGACCCTTCGTTCGACCCAGATCGACCCATTTCAATCGTGACCGAGGCTGGTAGCAAGGGCTTAGAATTCAGAGCCGTGCATTGGCTTTTTTGTGACGATCTACGCCATATACGTCAAACCGAGACCTACTACACGGTGATTACAAGACCTAAAACTAGTATGGATGCATACTTTGATGGCACTCTCCCTCAGTCGCTCGCGGCATCATGCGCACCGAGCGACAAGGAACTGTGGTAATGGCCCGAGATTCGGATTTTACATACTTCCAAGCTACCGAAGACGAGGTGAATAAGCTCGTTGTAGGAGAAGGTGCTCGGGGTGGTTACGCTTGGCGTCCACAGCTCCCGAAACCAGCATACCGCCAAGGATCGATCGGGGTTTTGGTCGAAAATCCTCGGGATGAATACCTGCTTGGGCGTCCGGTCGCATTGGTCATAGACGAGGATGACAGCAGGCGACTATATGGGCGATTTGCAACCCTACGATCTGATTTTTCACCTCTTTCAGCCTGGTGCCATATCCTACCCAGAAGGCTATTCGACAGCCTAGACGACTCAGAGCGGGAAGCAGATTTAGGCGGTCTCGAGGCCGCTTGGATTGGGCTTATTGTTGCTGAAGCCTGTATCTTAGCGAACCGACCCGTTAGCCGAGTTTCAATTGCGTCATGTACGGCTACGCAGTCGTTCACGCTTGCCCGGTCAGGCGCTTTGTGGCCATTTGTTGCCATGCCCGATGTGATCGATCGGTATGATTCAGCACAGCGACTAATTCGTTCTTCGCCTCCGAAAGTTGACGAACTTCGCGAGAAGTTGCTCCCTGTTTGGCTAACCTTGTTCGGAATCTACGGCAAAGACAACGGTGCATCAAATCCCTATTTGGTCTTATCGGAACTTCTTCGTGAACTCATACAGCTCAGGCGAATGGGTAGGAAAGACGAGATCGTTTATATTGAACGGGCCGTCTCATCCGCGCTGCCTCCCGGATATAGATTATCTAACATTGAAGAATTGAAGCCTGAAGACCGCGTCAATTTATTTGATTTGATTATTAAAGCTATTGATGGCGGAAATAGTGATCAGAGAAGCGTTAGCATCCTGTGCTTTCTGGCTGGATATATAGTGACAATAGCAGCAGGGGGCACACCTAGCCTAGGCCTTGCGGAAAAAGTCTCTGGCAAGTGGCCGCAGATATTGGCATGGGCGTTCTTGATCGGCTCTCTGGGTGAGAGAGTGCTGTGGAACTCGGGGTTCGACGGCCTTGGGCGGCTAGTGACCAAGGAGCTACTGAAAAGCTTTCGCTTAACAGACTATCCGAGCTGCGATATCTTTTTGGACGAAGGCGAAGTTCTTGTTGACAAGAAGCTTTCTGACCCGCTGATTCATTTGAAGATTAAGCAGCAACGCATCATAAGTGTTGGGATACTTCCCGGTGTTGCATTAACGGTCCCGATCGACGAGCAGGTTGCCACCCCGCAACGTCCTCCGGTCGCATATGAGAAGGTAGTCGCGGGGGGGCAACGCGCCCTTTTTGGGCGAGATATCAACGATATCGTTGATCTCCTTTGGCCGAGATTCCGTGATAAAATCCGAGCCGAGTTCTCACCGGAAAGCGAGGTAACCGGTCGAGGTCGATCAAAGAAAAAGGAGCCATCGCAGGAGCGGCTTCCTTTCAAGAAGTAGCGAGCACCCGCTCAAATTCGGGCCATGATTTGGGTGGCCGCCGCGTGCGGGCCGGTTTTCCGGCTCTCGCCGTCGGTTTTCTTGGCTGGTCGACCTGGATACTTCTGAAGCTCGACCGATGAGACGATGGGGAGCCACAAGAGCGGCCGGAGGGAGTCTTCCTTAGCAGCGCTCGTCATGCCATGCTCTCCCGCGCGCCAGACAGGCCGTGTCGTTCCGGGGGGAAATCATCATGTCGTCCTACGCTTTCGTGCGCCGCGTCGCCGCGTCGCTGTTCATTGTCACGCTGTTTGCGCCCGTCGCGCATGCCGGCGATGTCACCTTCGAGATCAAGAACAGCCATCCGAACGCCATGCGCGTCGAGCTCTACAGCCAGGACCGCGATCATGTCTGGCCGGGCAACAATCAGGATTACTATCTCAACGATGGCGAGACCAAGTCGATCCCGCTGTCCTGCAGTGACGGCGAATCGATCTGCTACGGCGCCTGGGTCGACGGCGACGAGAATACCTATTGGGGCGTCGGCCCCGGCAATACGGAAAAGTGCGACGATTGCTGCTACACCTGCAGTGGCGGCGAGACCGAGGAAATCGATCTGGTTCCGTGACGTGGCAGATCTCCCCCCTTGAGGGGGAGATGTCGCCAAAGGCGACAGAGGGGGTCGCCGCGCATAGAGCGCCAACCTGTTCTGCAGCAGTAGGCCGAGTCCGGTCGTGCCGACCCCCTCTGGCCGCTGCGCGGCCATCTCCCCCTCGAGGGGGGAGAGGGCCGTCCCGCGAGTGCAGGCCGGCACCGGAATTCAAAGCTGAAACAAAAAACCCGCCTCGGCAGGCGGGTCGTTGGAGCCAATTGGCACCATATGTAAATTAGTAGCATAGCTGCCGGCACAAAGCAAGAACAAATGTGGTGCTGCGAGCAAAAAATGGGAATTCCCTTAGCGCCGCGCCCGAGGTCGGCCCTCACGAGGGGGAGAATGCTGCCTTGACGTCGTCCTGACTGTCGCCATAGCGTAGTCCGACAGGAGACCCACCCATGGCAGTGGTCGAAGGCGAGAAGATCGACATCGGCTTTTCGGGAAAACGCTGCATCCATTCGCGCAACTGCGTGCTTGGCGATCCGCATGTTTTCGTGCCCAACGCGCCCGGCCAGTGGATCCATCCGGATGCGGCCAGCGTCGAGAAGATCGTGGCGCTCGCCGAAGCCTGCCCGTCCGGCGCCATCACCTATGTCCGCAAGGATGGCGGGCCGCAGGAACAGCCGCCGGTGGTCAACATTGTGCGCATAAGGGAAAACGGTCCGCTTGCCGTCCATGCCGAGATTGTGTTGGGCGGCGAAACGTTTTACCGCGCCACGCTCTGCCGCTGCGGCGCCTCGGAAAACAAGCCGTTCTGCGACGGCAGCCACGCCAAGGCTGGCTTCACCGCCACCGGCGAGCCGGCGCTGAAGGACACGCCGGCGCTGGAGGTGCGGAATGGCCCGCTGACCGTCACGCCGACGACCAACGGCCCGCTCAAGCTCGAAGGCAATGTCGAAATCGTCACCGGCACCGGCCACACGGTCGACCGTACGCAACGCACCTTCCTCTGCCGCTGCGGCCACTCCGCCAACAAGCCGTTCTGCGATGGCTCGCACAAGCGCGTGGGGTTTGTGGGGTAGCCTAGCGATCTCCCCCCTTGAGGGGGAGATGTCGCCGAAGGCGACAGAGGGGGTCGGTACATCCTGACGCCAACGCCATCGCGGCCAGAGAATGCCGGCGCTCCACGCGAGACGCCCCCCTCTGGCCTGCCGGCCATCTCCCCCTCGAGGGTCCCTCGAGGGGGAGATTACGCTGCCTTGGCCCAGCGCTCGTGCCTTTATCGGCCCGTTCATATCCGCTAAGGGGCGGAGACGAATTCTCCGGACCCAAATATGACCGCCAAGCCCAAACCCTCACCCCTGTTCCTCGGCATCGACACCGGCGGCACCTATACCGACGCCGTGCTGTGGTCGGAGGCCGGCGGGCCAAGCGGCAAGGTGCTGGCCAAGGCCAAGGCGCTGACCACGCGGCATGATCTGGCGGTCGGCATCTCCGGCGCGGTCGATGCGGTGCTCGAAATGGCCGGCACCGACCCGGCAGCGATCAAACTGGTATCTATGTCGACGACGCTAGCCACCAACGCGCTGGTCGAGGGCCAGGGCGGCCGCGTGGCGCTGGTGATGATCGGCTTTGCCGAGGGCGACCTTGCCCGCGACGGGCTGAAGGCGGCGCTTGGCACCGACCCGGTGGTGTTCTGCCCCGGCGGCCACGATGTCCACGGCAATGCGGCAAAGCTCGATCTGTCCGGGCTGGAGGCAGCTTTGCCGGAACTGGAAAAGTCGGTGTCCGGCTTTGCCGTCTGCGCCTATTTCGCCACCCGCAACCCGGCGCATGAGCTAAGCGCGCGGAACCTGATCCGCGACAGGACCGGCCTGCCGGTCACTGCCAGCCACGAGCTCTCGGCCAAGCTCGGCGGCCCGCGCCGGGCGCTGACGACCCTGCTCAACGCCAGGCTGATCTCGATGATCGACCGGCTGGTCGCGGCGACCGAAGGCTTTCTCGCCGCCCGCGGCATTGCCGCCCCGCTGATGGTGGTGCGCGGCGACGGCGCTTTGGTCTCGGCCGCCTTCGCCCGCCAGCGGCCGATCGAGACTATCCTGTCCGGCCCGGCCGCCAGCCTGGTCGGCGCCCGCCACATGACCGGCCTCGACGATGCCGTGGTGTCCGACATCGGCGGCACCACCACCGACGTCGCCGTGCTCGACGGGGGCCGTCCCAGGCTCGATCCGGAAGGCGCCACCGTCGGTGGTTTCCGCACCATGGTCGAGGCCGTCGCCATGCGCACTTTTGGGCTCGGCGGCGATTCCGAAGTGGCGCTGGAGGACGGCGTGCTCAGCCCAAAAATCCTGCTCGGGCCGCGCCGCCTGGTGCCGCTGGCGCTGGCCGGCATGATGCATGGCGAGGCCGTCACGGCGGAGCTCGAACGCCAGCTGCGCGCACCCAATCCCGGCCGCATGGATGGCCGCCTGGCGGTCCGGACCGGCGTGCCGGAGCGGCTCGCCGCTGGGCTGACCGGCGCCGAAGCCAAGCTCTACGAGCTGATCGGTGCCGTGCCGCAGGCTCTCGACAGATTGCTGACCTCGAATGCCCAGAACGCCACCTTGAACCGGCTGGTGTCGCGCGGGCTGGTGCATATTGCCGGCTTCACGCCGTCGGATGCGGCGCATGTGCTGAGCAAGCAGGCCAATTGGGATGCGGCCGCGGCGCGTCTGGGTGCCGAGCTGTTCGCCCGCAAGCGCGACGGCCGCGGCCAGTTCATCGCCGCCTCGCCGGAGGCGATTTCCGAACGCGTGCTGACCGCGCTGACCCGTTTGTCGGCCGAAGTCATCCTCGAAACCGCCTTTGCCGAGGATGGGCTGGATGGCGCCGCGACCGTCGCCCACGCCTTGGTCCAGCGCGCCGTCGACGCGCATCCCGGCATCGCCCGCTTGAGCGTCGCGCTCGACCGTCCGGTGATCGGCCTCGGCGCCTCGGCGCCGCTGCATTATGCCGGTCTGGCCGAGCTGGTCGGCAATCGATGCGTGGTGCCGCAGGATACCGATGTCGCCAACGCGCTCGGCGCCGTCGTCGGCCAGGTCCGGGTATCGGCCGAGGCGCGGGTCAGCCAGCCCAAGGAAGGGCTGTTCCGCGTCGCCTCAGGCGAAAGCGTGCGCGATTTCAACGACGAAGCAGCGGCAATCGCCGCGGCGGAGAAAGATGTGCGGGCGATTGCCGCTGGACGGGCGAAGGACGCCGGCACCGACAGCGCCGAGATCGAAATCGCCAGCGAATACCGCGTCTCCACAGTAGAGGGCCAGCGCATGTTCATCGAGGCGCATGTCGTGGCGGTGGCGTCGGGACGGCCAAGGATTGCGGTGTGAGCGCGTAATCTCCCCCCTTGAGGGGGAGATGTCGCCGAAGGCGACCGAGGGGGTCGCCTCGCATGAAGCGCGACGCGATTTGGTGCAAAGAAGAGGTTGCACTTCCACGCGAGGCGACCCCCTCTGGCCTGCCGGCCATCTCCCCCACAAGGGGCCCTCAAGGGGGAGATCGGCAGCGAAAACGCCCTACCTTCACCCTGAGCTGAATTGACCCTGCCACCGTGACATGCCAAAGGCCCGGCCTAGCCTTTCGTCTGGAGAAGCCCTGATGACCGATCGCGTCGAGATCGCCGGATTGCGGATTGCCCGCGAGCTTCATGATTTCGTCGTGAACGAAGCGATGCCGGGCACCGGCATCGAGGCGGAGGCATTCTGGAACGGTTTTTCGGCGATCGTCCATGATCTCTCGCCAAAAAACCGGGCGCTGCTCGAAAAGCGCGATGCCATGCAGGACAAACTCGACCGCTGGTATCGCGACAATGGCGCGCCCGTCGACATGGAGGCCTACAAGACGTTCCTCCGCGAGATCGGCTATCTGCTGCCCGAGGGGCCGGCGTTCAGCGTGACCACCGAAAATGTCGACCCGGAAATCGCTTTGGTTGCCGGGCCGCAGCTGGTGGTGCCGGTGATGAACGCGCGTTATGCGCTGAATGCCGCCAATGCGCGCTGGGGCTCGCTGTACGATGCGCTCTACGGCACCGACGCTATCCCGGAGACGGCCGGCGCCGAGCGAGGCAACAAATTCAATCCGGCGCGCGGCGCCAAGGTCGTCGCCTGGGTGAAAAGCTTCTTCGACGAGGCGGTGCCGCTCACCACAGGCAAATGGGCCGGCGTCAACGGGCTTTCGGTCGCCAACGGCATATTGCGGCTCGGCGAGGGTGCCGGCGCCACCACGCTTGCCGACCTCAGACAGTTTGCCGGCTATCGCGGCGATGCCGCCGACCCCGAAGCCGTGCTGCTCACCAAGAACGGCCTGCACATCGAAATCGTCATCGACCGCAACAACCAGATCGGCCGCACCGATCCGGCCGGCATTGCCGATGTCGTGCTGGAATCGGCACTGACCACCATCCAGGACTGCGAGGATTCGATCGCCGCAGTGGATGCGCAGGACAAGGTGCTGGTCTACCGCAACTGGCTCGGCCTGATGAAGGGCGACTTGGCGGAGGAGATCACCAAGGCCGGCAAGAACTTTGTCCGCAGGCTCAACCCCGACCGCACCTATACCGCGCCCGATGGCGGCACGCTGACCTTGCCCGGCCGCTCGCTGATGCTGGTCAGGAATGTCGGCCACCTTATGACCAATCCGGCGATATCAGACCGCGACGGCAACGAGGTGCCGGAAGGCATTATGGATGCGGCGCTGACGGCGCTGATCGCGCTGCATGACGTTGGCGTGAACGGGCGCCGCGCCAATTCTCGCGCCGGCTCGATGTACATCGTAAAGCCCAAGATGCACGGGCCCGACGAAGTTGCCTTCGCCGTCGAGATTTTCGACCGCGTCGAAGCGCTGCTCGGCGTGCCCAAAAACACCATCAAGATGGGCATCATGGACGAGGAGCGGCGCACCACCGTCAACCTCAAGGAGGCGATCCGCGCCGCGAAAGAACGCGTCGTCTTCATCAACACCGGCTTCCTCGATCGCACCGGCGACGAGATACACACCTCGATGGAAGCCGGCCCGATGATCCGCAAGGGCGACATGAAGCAGGCCGCCTGGATTGCCGCCTACGAAGCCTGGAACGTCGACACCGGGCTGGAATGCGGGTTGGCCGGCCACGCCCAGATAGGCAAGGGCATGTGGGCGATGCCCGACCTGATGGCGGCGATGCTGGCCGAGAAAATCGTGCATCCCAAGGCCGGCGCCAACACCGCCTGGGTGCCATCGCCGACGGCGGCGACGCTGCACGCCACCCATTATCACAAGGTCGACGTCCATGCCGTGCAAGCGGCGCTGAAGAGCCGGCCCAAGGCAAAACTCGACGACATCCTGTCCGTGCCCGTCGCTGTGCGGCCGAACTGGTCTCAGGCGGACATCCAGAAGGAACTCGACAACAACGCGCAGGGAATTCTGGGCTATGTCGTGCGCTGGATCGACCAGGGCGTCGGCTGTTCGAAAGTGCCTGATATAAACGACATCGGTCTGATGGAGGACCGCGCCACGCTGCGCATCTCCTCGCAGCACATCGCCAACTGGCTCCATCACCGCGTCTGCACGCCCGAGCAGGTCATGGAGACGATGAAACGCATGGCGGCGATCGTCGACCGCCAGAACCAAGGCGATCCGCTCTACCGGTCGATGGCGCCGGATTTCGACAAGTCCATCGCCTTCCTCGCCGCCTGCGACCTGGTCTTCAAAGGCCGCATCCAGCCCAACGGCTACACCGAGCCGGTGCTGCACGCGCGGCGGCTGGAGCTGAAGGCGCGGGATAACGGCTGAACCGAAAGCACGATGCACGCCGGCCAAGGGTAGGCGCCGGCGTCCCCCTCCCCCTTGAGGGGAGGGTGGGCCGAAGGGCCGGGTGGGGTCGCCAATGCAGTGCGCCAACCCAATTCTGACGGTGCGCCTTAGGAGGAGCATCGCAACGCTCCGCACCTCGGTCGGTTTCGAAATGCGACAGGCCGAGCGTCTCACCGGCGACCCCACCCGGCCGCTTCGCGGCCACCCTCCCCTCAAGGGGGAGGGGAACGTCACGCCGCCTGCGCCATCCGTTCCGAGCTCATGCGGTAGGAAATCGCTTCGGCCAGATGGATGCGGCCGACCGTCTCGCTGGTCTCGAGATCGGCCAGGGTCCGCGCCACCTTCAAGACGCGGTGATAGGCTCGTGCGGAAAAGCCGAGCTTTTCGCTGGCATCCCTCAGCAGCGACAGGCCGGCGGCGTCGGGCATGGCGATCTCCTCGATGACTGACGGCGAGCAATGGGCGTTGGTGGTGGCGGTCGCGCCGAGCCGCTCGAAGCGCTCGCGCTGGATCGTACGGGCGCGGGCAACACGTAGTGCGACGGCGGCACTTTTCTCGGCCCGGTCCGGCCGGATCAGATCGCTGGCCGAGACCGCCGGCACCTCGATCCTGAGATCGATGCGATCGAGCAGCGGGCCGGAAATGCGCGCCTGGTAGTCGGTGCGGCAGCGATCGCCGCGCAGGCAGCGATAGCCCGGCTCGCCGGCCATGCCGCAACGGCACGGGTTCATCGCCGCGACCAGCTGGATACGCGCCGGATAGGTGACGCGATGATTGGCGCGCGCAATCATGCAGTCGCCGGTCTCGAGCGGCTGGCGCAGTGCATCGAGCGCCTGCGGCGAGAATTCGGGAAATTCGTCGAGGAACAGCACGCCGTGATGGGCAAGCGAAGCCTCGCCCGGCCGCACGCGCAACCCGCCGCCGACCATCGCCGCCATCGAGGCCGAATGATGCGGCGCGCGGAACGGCCGCCGGTCGGTGAGTTTTCCTTCGCCGAGTTCGCCGGCCACCGAGGCGATCATCGAGACTTCGAGCAATTCCCTGGGCGCCAGCGGCGGTAGGATCGACGGCAGCCGCTGCGCCAGCATCGACTTTCCCGACCCCGGCGGTCCGACCATCAAAAGATTGTGGCCGCCGGCGGCCGCCACCTCCAGCGCCCGCTTGGCGGTCTCCTGGCCCTTGATGTCGGCAAGGTCGGGCAGGTCGCGCGCCGCGGCATGGATGCCGGCTTCCGGCCGTGACAGAACCTGCGTGCCGCGAAAATGATTGGCGATGGCGATCAGGCTGCGCGGCGCCAATATGTCGAAGTCCTTGCCGGCCCAGGCCGCTTCCGGCCCGCAGGCGAACGGGCAGATCAAGCCCTTGCCTTCGGCATTGGCGCCGATCGCCGCCGGCAGCGCGCCCGCCACCGCGGCAATGGTGCCGTCGAGCGACAATTCGCCAAGCACGACATAGCCGGCCAGCATGTCGCCCGGAATGGCGCCGAGCGCCGCCATCAAACCGAGCGCGATCGGCAGATCGTAATGGCTGCCCTCCTTGGGCAGGTCGGCGGGCGCCAGATTGACGGTGACCTTCTTCGACGGCATCGACAGGCCGGATGCATGAAGTGCTGCCTGCACCCGCTCGCGGCTTTCGGCTACAGCCTTGTCGGCAAGGCCGACGATGTGCATGTTGACCTTGCCCGGCGCGATCATCACCTGCACGTCGACCGGCACGGCCTCGATGCCCTGGAAAGCAACCGTGCGAACCCGCGCCACCATGTCTTCACCCCGGATGCAGGCTTTGCCCCAAGCCTTTGCGATCATGCCGCGAACGGCGTCACCGGAGACAACCACAGATTTCCGGCGAAGGCAAGAACATTTGGGGAACAGCTGAGCGCAACGGCGGCAATGGTTTGCAACGCGGCCGCTCGCGAAGCGAGGCTAGTTGCGCTTCTCCTCCACGGCATCCCAGAACAGGCTGGCGATGTCGGCGCCGCCGAAGCGCTGCACTTCGCGTATGCCGGTCGGTGAGGTCACGTTGATCTCGGTCATGTAGTCGCCGATGACGTCGATGCCGACGAGGATGAAGCCGCGCTCTTTCAGCGCGGGGCCGATGCGGGCGCAGATCTCGCGTTCGCGTTCCGTCAATTCGGTCTTTTCGGCGCGGCCGCCGACATGCATGTTGGAGCGCGAATCATGCTCGGCCGGCACGCGGTTGATGGCGCCGACAGGCTCGCCGTCAATCAGGATGATGCGCTTGTCGCCACCCCGCACCTCCTTGAGGTAGCGCTGCACGATGTAGGGTTCGCGGAACAACTGGCCGAACATTTCGAGCAGCGAGGCGAGGTTGCGGTCGGCCTCGTGCAGGTGAAAGATGCCGGCGCCGCCATTGCCGTAGAGCGGCTTGACGATGATATCGCCGAACTCCTTGCGAAAGGCGGCGACCTCGAGCGGGTCCTTGGTGATCAGCGTGTCCGGCATCAGGTCGGGAAATTCGGTGACGAAGATCTTTTCCGGGCTGTTGCGCACCCAGGCCGGGTCGTTGACCACCAGCGTCTTCGGATGGATGCGCTCGAGGATATGCGTGGTGGTGATGTAGTTCATGTCGAAGGGCGGATCCTGCCGCAAAAGGATGACGTCCATCTCCGCAAGATCGGTGCGCACCTTCTCGCCCAGCGAATAATGGTTGCCCTTCTCGTCGCGGACCTGCATCGCCTCGATACGGGCAAACACCTTGCCTTCGCGCAGCGACAGCCGGTCGGGCGTGTAGTGGAACAGCTGGTGCCCGCGCCGCTGCGCTTCCAGCGACAGCGCAAACGACGTGTCGCCGGCAATCGACACGGTAGAGATGTGGTCCATCTGGACGGCGACTTTCAGGGGCATGGGTGCTCTCCGGCGCAGTTGCAACGAACGTGCGTCCACCCGGACGCACATACGCTCCAACACTTTGAATCCATGCATCGCGCTTTCCGAAAATCGATTCCGATTTTTCGGGCCGATGCATCGACGAGAGCGATATAAGGAAATCGGCGGCCTCTGCCAATCGGCCAAGGTCATGATGAGGCTGCGCTTCTGGCGCAGACCCCAATGCGATGTGCGTTCAGCGGTCGAAGACCAGCTTGGAATAGCCGAGGAAGGACAGCGCCATGGCAACCAGCGAGGCGACCGCAAGGGCGACGAGCGGCGGCACCATCGGCAGCGCGAACAGCATGGCGCAATAGACGAGATAATTGACGAGGCTGGTGGCGATGCCGACGCCGCCATAGCGTGCGCCCTCTTGCGCGACGCCGCGGCTGGAAGGCGAGAAGGTCAGATGGCGATTGATCAGCCAGGTGACGGACAAGGCAAAACCGATCGAGATGATTCGGGCTGCGAAGGGGCCAAGCGGCGCTATCGCCAACACCAGCCAAAGCGCCGCCGCGTCGGCGACGAAGCCGATACCGCCGGCGACAATGAAGCGGGCGAGGCGTCCCATTTAGGGCTCTAAGCCGCCCGCGGGGTCTTGCGCGGTCCGGTCTTCAAAGTCGCGAGCGCACTTGCGCGTTCGCGTTCGACGCGGCCGGAAGGCATCGACAGATAGAAGATGCGCTTCTGCTCGGCCCGGCCGCGCGACACCGAATCGAGGATTACCCCGGTCACCGCCGCCAGCATCGACAGCAGCAGCAGCCCGACCGACAGCACCCACGTCGGCATGCGCGGCACAAGCCCGGTTTCGGCGAACTCGATCAGCACCGGCGCCATCAGAAACAGGCTTGATGCCAGGAAGAACACCGAAAAAGCGCCGAAGAAACGCAGTGGCTGCGTCTCCTTCATCAGCATGGCGAACATCCACAGGATCTTCGCGCCGTCGCGAAAGGTCGACAGCTTCGACGAGGAGCCTTCCGGCCGGCGGCCATAGTCGAGGCCGATCTCGCTGACCGGCAATTTGAGCTGCGAGGCGTGCACCGACATTTCGGTCTCGATCTCGAAACCGCCGGAAACGGCGGGAAAACTCTTGACGAAGCGCCTGGTGAAGGCGCGGTAACCCGAGAAGATATCGGTAAAGTCCGAGCCAAATAAACGTTTGTAGAGGCTGTTGAAGATGCGGTTGCCGAAGGCGTGGCCTGTCCTGCCGGCGTCGTTGGCGACACCGCGCCTGGTGCCCACCACCATGTCGGAGCGCTCGGTCAGCAGCGTGTTGATCAGTTGCGGCGCGTCCTCCGGCGCATAGGTGCCGTCGCCGTCGGCCATCAGGTAGACGTCGGCCTCGATGTCGGCGAACATGCGGCGCACGACATTGCCTTTGCCTTGGCGCGGCTCGCGCACCACGATGGCGCCGGCGGCGCGGGCTCGGAGCGCCGTCAGGTCGCGCGAATTGTTGTCGTAGACATAGATCGCTGCGGCAGGCAGCGTTTCGCGAAAGCGCCGCACCACTTCTCCGATCGTCAGCTCCTCATTGTAGCAAGGCAGGAGCACGGCGATGCTTGGCTCATGGCGCACTTCTTGTGGCATTTTCGTCTCCGGATGCCCTGTGAGGCCCCTGACCGCTCAAACGCCGGCCTCGCTCGGGCGGCTTTACTATTTATTGAAGCTGTTAAGGCTAGGTTTAAACCGCCCCGTATTCCTTCCAAAGGTCCCGATATGAGCACAGCCGACGATGGCGCCTCCATTTGGAGGTCCGATATCGCGCTGGCGCTGCTCGCCACGGCGCTGGCGCTTGCCGTCAATGCCTTTGCCGGCTTCCCGGCACTGACCAATGCCGGCGGCGACAACGACAATCTGCTGCGCCTCGTCGAAGTTCGCGACATGCTGGCCGGCCAAAGGTGGTTCGATCTCCACCAGTACAGGATGGGCCTGGAAGGCGGTTTCGTCATGCATTGGTCGCGGCTGGTCGATGCGCCGATCGCCGCCATCATCATCGCCGTATCGGCCCTGACCGGCAGCGCGGCCTTTGCCGAGAATGTTGCGCAAGTGCTGTGGCCGGCGCTGCTCTTCTGCCTGACCGTATTTTTCACGGCTCGCGCCGCGCGCAGCTTTGCCGGTGACAGCGCCGTGCTGCCCGCTGTCGTGATCGGCGCTGCCGCACTGTATTTCCTCGGCATTTTTTCGCCTGGCGCGCTCGATCACCACAATGTCCAGCTGATGCTGAGCATGGCCAGCCTGAGCCTGTTGCTTGAAGCGCCAACGCGCAGGCCGGCGGCATTGCTCTCCGGCCTGTGCACCGGATTGATGCTGGCCGTCGGCATGGAGGTCGCGCCTTATGTGGCCACCATCGGCGCCTCTGTTGCCATGCTGTTCGCCCTCGGCGCCAATGGCGAGAGGCTGATCGCCAGGGATTTCGGCCTCGGCTTTGCCGGCGTCTCCGCTCTCGTCTTTGTCGCCACCATTGCGCCGTCGGCCTGGGGTCAGGCGCAATGCGACGCCTTCTCGACCGTGCAGTTCGTCGTCGGGTCGATTGCCGGAACCGGCCTTGCGGCGATAGCGTCGATCGAGCCGGCCGGCCGCACGCGCCGATGGCGGTTCGCCTCGCTTGGCCTGCTTGCCCTGGTATTGGCCGCTGTCATCGTCTTTTTGTTCCCACAATGCCTGGCAGCGCCCTATGCCAACCTCGATCCGCGCCTCAAGGAGCTATGGCTTGATCACATCGACGAGGCGCAATCGCTGTTCAAGCTGCTCGCTGAAGATCCGGCCGGGGTGGTGGCGCGCTATGCCACGCCGCTCATCGCGCTCGTGCTGATGGCGCTTCGCCTTGGCCGTGGCGGCTGGCGGCGGCAGGACAGCCTTGTCGGCGCGCTGCTTGTCGTGGCCTTCATCGTCAGTGCCTGGCAGGTGCGCGGTTCGACATTCTCGATCGCCTTCGCCGTCATCCCGCTTGCCGCCTGGATTGCCAAATGGCGTCAACGGGCAGAGGTCAGCCCGTCGCGCGGCGTGGCGCTGCGCATGGCCGCCGTCTGGCTGGTTTCAGTGAATGCCGTCTGGACTGGGGCTGCCGCGGCAACCTCGGTCGCCTTCGAGGACAGCAATACCGCCGCCGATAATGGCGACGGCGCCGATGTCGCTTGCCAGCGCATGGCCTCCTTTGCGGCACTCGGCCGCCTGCCCGGCACCACCGTGCTGGCAATTTCCAATCTCGGATCGCCTATCCTGGCCTATTCCGGACATCGCGTCTTCGCCGGGCCTTATCATCGCAATGTCGCCGGCAACCTGCTGGCGCTCGATGCCTTCCTTGGGTCCGATGCCGATGCCAGGACGGTCGTGGCGGATCATCACGTCGGCCTCGTCGCGCTGTGCCCCGGCAGCGCCGAAACCAAGCTCCTCGCCGCCAAGGCGCCGGCAGGCTTTCTTGCCGGGCTGATGCGCGGCAGCGTGCCGGAATGGCTTGAGCCGGTTGCCGGGACCAGCGGAGCCGCAGTCGAATTGTACCGCGTCCGGCTGGGCAGCTGATCGATCGGCGGCCCGTGCGGCCTTTTGTCGGACATAAGTCCTGACAATCCACTCTTTCGCCCTTGCCCGCCCGACACGGCTGGATAGGATGCGCGCCGGCCGACCGAGATCATTGGACCGGGAGAGAATTTCATGATGCCATCGGCACGCTTTGCCGACCTCGAAGGCGCTTCGGTGCTGATCACCGGCGGCGGCTCCGGCATTGGTGCTGCCTTGACCGAAGGTTTTGTCCGCCAGGGGGCAAACGTCGCCTTCATCGATATTGCCGACCGTGCGAGCCTGGCGCTGGCCGATCGGTTAGACAAGGAACTGGGCCGGCGGCCGCTCTATCTCAAGACCGACATACGCGACATCGAGGCGTTGCGTCTATCGGCGGGCAAAGCTGCAGAGGCGCATGGCGACGTGACCGTGCTGGTCAACAATGCCGCGCAGGATGACCGTCATGCCGTCGAAGACGTCACGGTGGAGTTCTGGGACAACAACCATGCCATCAACCTGCGCCCGCATTTCTTCAGCGCACAGGCGGTGGCGCCGGGCATGAAGCGGGCCGGCGGCGGCTCGATCATCAACTTCACCTCGACGTCGTTTCTCATCAACCATCCCGATATGCCGGCCTACACCGCCGCCAAGGCCGGCATCGTCGGTCTCACCAAGGGTCTTGCCGGCAAGCTCGGCGTCGACGGCATCCGTGTCAACGCGATCGCGCCCGGCTGGGTGGTCACCGAGCGGCAGAGAAAGCTCTGGGTCACCGAAGAAGCGCTCGCCGCTCATGTCGCCAAACAGTGCATCAAAGAGGTGATGCAGCCGGAAGACATTGTCGGCACTGTGCTGTTCCTGGCGTCGGATGCCTCACGCATGCTGACCGCGCAGATGCTGATCGTCGATGGGGGGTTCCTGTGATCTCATCGAGCAAGGCAGCTTCCGTCGCGGCCGTCGACTGGGGCACCACCCGCATGAGGGTCTGGCTGCTCGACGGCGCCGGCAAGGTTCTCGCCGAGCGGCGCGGCGATGACGGGCTGATCACCGCCCAGGCTAAAGGATTTTCGTCCATTCTCGAAGGGCATCTGGCTGCCTTGGGCGCAGCCGAGGCGCTGCCGGTCATCATTTGCGGCATGGCCGGTTCGCGCCAGGGCTGGCTGGAGGCACCCTATGTCAGCGTGCCGGCGCCGATCGGCGCTATTCTCGCCGGCGCTGCCCGCATTCCCGGCCAGCGCCGCGACATCCGCATCGTGCCCGGCCTTGCCCAGCGTCTGGCCGACGCCCCGGATGTCATGCGCGGCGAGGAGACGCAGCTTGCCGGCGCCGGTTTGCCGGCAAAGGGACGCCATCTCGTCTGCATGCCTGGCACCCATTCGAAATGGGTGCTGGTCGAGGACGGCTCTGTTGCCGGTTTCGGCACCTGGCCGACCGGCGAGCTGTTTTCGGTGCTGGCCGCGCACTCGATCCTGCGCCATTCGCTGGGCGAGCCGCCGAAGCCGGTTGCCGCCGAAAATCCATTTTTCCGGGAGTGGTGCCTGAAGGCGTTGGCCGAAGGCGGTGACATCGGTTCAAGACTGTTCTCGATCCGCGCCGCCAGCCTGCTGCAGGATCTGAAGCCCGAGGATGCCGCCGCCTGCCTGTCCGGCCTGCTGATCGGCGGCGAGATCGCTTCGGCAAATCGCCGTTATGGGGCGAGTGCCGTGCCCGTCGTGCTGATCGCGTCGGGCGCACTCGGCAAGCTCTATGCCGACGCCCTCGGTCTTGCCCGGCTCGCGGTCAGGGTGGTCGACGCCGACGAGGCGGTGCGTGCCGGTCTTGCCGAAGCCGCGCGCGAAAATGGCATGATCGCCGGAAATGGAGTTGCCGCATGACCGAGACCGCACCTTTTCCAAAGCTCGAGCGGGGTCTGGTCGCCATCCTGCGTGGCCTCAAGCCAAGCGAGGCGGTGGCGATCTGCCAGGCGATCTTCGGCGCCGGTGTCGAAGCGATCGAGGTGCCGCTCAACTCTCCCGATCCTTACGCCTCCATCGCCAGCATTGTCGGAGCGCTTCCTCCAACAGCCTTGGTCGGTGCCGGCACGGTGCTCAGCGCCGCCGATGTCGACGGCCTGCACAAGGCCGGCGGGCGGCTGCTGGTCAGCCCCAATATCGATGCCGAGGTCATGGGCCGGGCCATGCACTACGGCATGGTGACGATGCCCGGCGTGTTCACGCCGACCGAGGCATTTCAAGCAATCCGGCTCGGCGCCTCGGCATTGAAATTCTTCCCGGCGAGCGTGCTTGGCGCGGCAGGCATTTCGGCGATGCGCGCGGTGCTGCCGGCCAGTGTGCTGGTCGGCGCGGTCGGCGGCGTTTCAGATAAGGATTTTGCCGGCTACAAGGCAGCCGGCGTCAGCGTCTTCGGTCTTGGCTCCAGCCTCTTCAAGCCGGGCATGAGCGTCGACGAAGTGGCAGCGCGAGCGAAAGCCGCAGTTCAGGCCTGGGACGCGGCGTTTGGAGCGGCATGATGAGCGAGACCATTGTTTCGGTTTTTTCCGACCATGTCTGCCAACTCGGCGAGGGACCAAGCTATGACCCTGCCACCGACACGCTCTACTGGTTCGACATCGTCAACGGCCAGCTCCTCGAACAGCGCCTGTCGGGCGGTGCTGTCAAAATCCACGAGCTCGGTCAGATGGCCAGCGCCATCTGCATCATCGACGACCAACGCCAGCTGATCGCCACCGAGACCGGTCTGCATGTCCGCGACGTCGCGACCGGCAAGCTGACGCTGCACACGCCGATCGAGGCCGACAATACGGTCACCCGCTCGAACGATTCACGCGTTCACCCTTGCGGCGCGCTGTGGGTCGGCACCATGGGCAAGGGCGAGGAGAAGGGTGCCGGTTCGATCTACTGGTTCTTCAAGGGCGAGCTGCGCCGGCTCTATGCCGACGTCACGGTGCCCAATTCGATCTGCTTTTCCGAGGATGGGACGATCGCCTATTACACCGACACCAGCACCGGGCTGTTGATGCGCGTCGGCTGCGATCCGGTGACCGGACTGCCGGTTGGCGAACCGAAGGTCTTCGTCGACCACCGTTCGGCCAAGGGCTATATCGATGGTTCGGTGCTCGACCGTGACGGCATATTGTGGAACGCCTGCTGGGGCGGCAGCGTCGTCGAAGCCTATGGACCCGACGGCAAGCTCGTCCGTTCGGTGGCGATGCCGGCGACGCAGCCTTCCTGTCCGGCTTTCGTCGGCAGGAATGCCGACCGGCTGGCGGTCACCTCCGCCTGGTCGGGCAAAAGCGAGAAGCAGCGCCTGCTCGACCCGCAAGCCGGCATGACATTCATGCTCGACATTCCAGTCAATGGTCGCTTCGAGCCACGCGTGCTGATTGGCTAGACCATGATCCCGAAAAGTGGGAACCGGTTTTCGGAAAAGATCATGGTCAACCAGGAAGATGGCGCCGTTGCTGTCGTGCAGGCGTCCGGCTGACGTCGGTTCCGCGAAAGCCGAATGCATTCGCCGTGCGATGCTAGAACGGTTCATCGTTTCGCGGGAACGCTGAAACGCTCTATCTCTTTGTTTTGACGCAATTCCGGACGGAAAACCGTTTCACACTTTTCCTGGAATTGCTTTAGGCAATCGTGCTGCCGGGAAATCGTTTCGATCATGTCAAGCCGCGAGCCGAAGCTGATCCTTGTCTACGAGCCAGAAAAGGCTTGCTTCGATCGGCTGGTCGCCGATAACCACGTGCCGGAGCGTGCCGCCGAAATCGCCTCCTATCTGGCGCAATCGACCGACTTCGCTGCTGAATTCGACGCACTTGCCGCCGCTTGCCAGAAGCGCGGCTTGTCATTTGCCCCGCTGGCGCTCGACGACGCCGCAAGCCTTCTCGGCGGCGAGGACCCGAAGACCACGCTTGTCTGGACGCTGACCGACGGCGTCGCCTATTTCCGCGGCGGCGCGGCACCGGCTCTGGCACGGCTGAATGGCCTCAAGGCGATCGGCGCCGACGATGCGCTGTTCGCGCTCTGTCAGGACAAGTTCCGGTCCGGCGCCGTGCTCGGCGCGCTTGGCCTGCCGGTGCCGCAGGCGGGCCTTGCCCGTGACGGCGCCTGGCTGGTCGCGCCACCGGCCTCGCCCGCCGGCTGGTTCGTCAAGCCGAACCGGCTCGGCGCCAAAATCGGCATCTGGCCGGATTCGCGCTGCCACGATCTCGGCCATGCGCTGGAGCTTAGCCGGCGCGTCTTCGCCGCCTATCGCGACGATGTCGTCGTCCAGCCCTATGTCGCCGGCCGCAACGCGCGCGCCAGTTTTCTCGGATTGAGGCCGGATACCGGCGTCGAGGCGCTGGGCATCGCCTTTGTCGATTCGGACGGCGATTTCCAGACCATGCAGGACAGCCTGGCGCTTTACGGCGATACCGGCGCAGCGGCGAAAGCTGCGGGAAAATATACCGAGCCGGTGCTGCTGCCGGTCGCCGGCAGCCAGCCTGAAGCCGATGCAAGAATCCGTCGCATCGCCGAACGCCTGATGGTCGGGCTTGGCCTGCGGGATGTGTTTTCCATCGATTTCCGGGTCGAAGCCGACGACAGCGTCCACCTCATCGAGTTCGAGGTCTGCCCCGGCCTGCCCTGCTTCGATTTCCGCGATTACTGTCGCCAGCAATGGGGCTTGAGCCTCGCCGACGCGATGGCGGAGGCAGCGGCGAACCGGCTTCTCGCCTAAATCCCCTCGACCAGCACGATTTCACCATCGGCCACCTTCTGGCGGATCGCGACGGCGCGCTGGTATTCGGGCGAGTGGTAGCAGTCATGCGCCGCCGCAAGCGACGGAAACTCGATGATCACGTTGCGGTCGCGGCCCGGCCCCTCGGCCTTCTCATGTGCGCCGCCGCGCGCCAGGAACTTGGCGCCGAAGCGATCGAAGGCCGGTTTGGCGGCGGCGACATAGTCTTTGTAGCCTTCCGCATCGCGCACGTCGACGCGAGCGATCCAGTATCCCTTGGGCATGGTATTTCTCCTGGTTTTTGGCCGTGCGCGGACCGATGTTGAAAGTCGCTCCGGTGAGATAGCTGGGGGTGTTTTCGAGAACCGGAGCGGAGCGTACTTAAAGTACGTGAGCACCGGAAGCGGAGAAAACGCCGTCAGACGGCCGCCGGAGCAAGTTTCGGAATTGGTCCTCAGGCCGAGCGCATTTCATCGAGGATCGCTTCCGCCGCCGCCCGCCTGTCGGCCGCACCGACGATCGGCCGGCCGACGACGAGGTGGCTGGAGCCGTTGCGGATCGCCTGCGCCGGCGTCACCACGCGTTTCTGGTCGCCATGGTCGCTGCCCTTCGGCCGGATTCCCGGCGTCACGACCGCCAGGTCGGGGCCGACGATGCGGCGCACCGCCTCGGCTTCCTCGGCCGAGCAGACGATGCCGCCCATGCCGGCATGCAGCGCCTGCTCGGAGCGCCTCAGCACCAGTGTATGCGGATCATATTCATAGCCGGCGTCGATCACGTCCTGCTCGTCCATCGAGGTCAGCACGGTAACCCCGAGCAGGCAAAGGTCGCTGCCCCTCGCGGCCTCGACCGCCGCCTTCATCGTCTTCGGATAGGCGTGGATGGTCAGCATGCTCATGCCCATCCTGGCGATGTTTTCGACGCCCTTGGCCACCGTGTTGTCGATGTCGAGCAGCTTCATGTCGAGAAAGATCCTGGTGCCGCCGCTGGCCAGCTCGCGGGCGAAGTCGAGCCCGCCGGCAAAGGCGAGCTGGTAACCGATCTTGTAGAAGGAGACGATCCCGTCGAGCTCGCGCACCGCTTTCTCGGCTTCCTTCAGCGTCGGCAGGTCGAGGCCGACGATCAGCCGTTCCTGCATCGTGTCGGCATGCGCGGCGTCCGGGATCATGCCTCGATCCGCGTCGACAGCATGCGCGAGGTTTCGATCAGCGTTCGGCATAGGTGCTCCATCGATTGGCGTAGTCTCTCGTCCCTGAACTTGCCCTCGTCGTCGAAGGCGTTGCCGCCCTCCGGCACCGAGCATTCCGGTGTCACCACCTCCATCCGGCAGCGCACCAGAACGGCGCGCAAATGGTTGATGCAGCGTATCCCGCCGAAGGGTCCGTTGGAAGACGAGCAGAGGCCGGCGACCTTGCCGGCAAGCGGTCTGAACGCCCGGCCGCCATCCTTGCGCAGCTGGCTCACCCAGTCGATGCTGTTCTTGAGCAGCGGCGGAATGGAGCCGTTATATTCGGGCGTCGCGATCAGCAGCCCGTCATGGGCGGCGATCATCCGGCCGAGCTTGACGGCGTTTTCGGGAATGCCTTCGTCCTTTTCCAAATCCTGGTCGAGGATCGGCAGCGGATAGTCGGCGAGCGAGATGCGGGTCACCTCGGCGCCCTGCATGGCAAGTTCCTTCTGTGCCACGTCGGCGGTCCTGCCGCTATAGGCGCCGCTGCGCACCGAACCGGCGACGACGAGAATTTTCGGGATCACAGCCATGGGTCTGCCTTGTCACCCGATGGGTATAAGACAAGTGCTATTCAAACCCAACGTTTCAATTCATGCGGCCCCGCGTCGGTAGATCCAAAGCTGCGTCGGCGGAATGTTGCGGATGACGAAATGGAAATGCTCGACGGTATAGTCGCCGCGGCCCGGCGGGATCGGCGACAGCGGCCCGTAAGTCAGCTGCACGATCGGCCGGCCCGCCGGGATACGGTCGAGCAGGCTCTCGACATAGGCGATGCGCTGGGCGACAGGGAAATTGAGCAGCGGCACGCCCGATATCACAGAATCGAAGATCAGGTCGCGCTTGTCGCCGAGCGTCGCGTCGAGATTGAAGGCGTCGCCCTCGATGACGTTGACGCCTGGATAAAGCTGGCGCAGATGGCGCACGAAATCAGTGGAATATTCGACCGCGTAGAGATTCTCAGGCTTAATGCCCTGGGCGAGGATGGCGCGTGTGATGACGCCTGTACCGGGTCCGACCTCGAGCACCGGCAGGCCGGATGTCGGATCGACGATCGAGGCCATCTTGCCAGCGGTGATGGAACTGGTCGGGACGATCGAACCGACCGCCTTCGGCTTGTCGATCCAGCCCTTGAAGAACTTCAGCTCGTCGTCGAACTTTTCCGCCAGCGTCTTTCGCAGTCCGGGACTACGCGTCATTGAAAGTCCTCCTCAACGCTCCCTCGCATGCTACTTAGCAGTTACGAGGTGCAAGACAAGGCGAATCCCCGGATAAGGTGTTGATGACGCTCGGGAAGCGTTTTCCAGGGATCAGCTTCAGTGCTCGCCGAACGTTTCGAAAAAGTCTTTCATGCGGGCGAAAAATCCGCTCGACTGAGGCGAATTGTCCTTTGAGGAAAGCTGCTCGAATTCCTCCAGCAATTCGCGCTGACGGCGCGAAAGGTTCTGCGGCGTCTCAACCACGGTCTGGATGTAGAGGTCGCCGATATTGGGCTGGCGCAGCACAGGCATGCCCTTGCCCTTGAGGCGGAACTGGCGACCGTTCTGGGTGCCCTCCGGCACCTTCACCTTCGTCTGGGTACCGTCCAGTGTCGTCACCTCGAACGAGCCGCCAAGCGCTGCCGTCGTCATCGAGATCGGCACCTTGCAATAAAGATCGGCCCCGTCGCGCTGGAAGAATTCGTGCGGCTTGACCGCGAGGAAGATGTAGAGATCGCCCGACGGGCCGCCGCGCAGGCCGGCCTCGCCCTCATTGGCCAGCCGGATGCGGGTGCCATCCTCGATGCCGGCAGGGATGTTTACCGACAGCGAGCGCTCCTCGGTGACACGGCCCTGGCCGGCGCATTTCGGGCACGGATCCTTGATGGTCTGGCCGCGCCCCTGGCATTGCGGGCAGGTGCGCTCGATCGAGAAGAAGCCTTGCGTGGCGCGCACCTTGCCGTGGCCGTTGCACATCGAGCAGGTGACGGGCTGGGTGCCAGGCTTGGCGCCGCTGCCCGAGCATTCCGAGCAGGAAATCGAGGCTGGCACCCGAATCTGCGCGGTCTTGCCGGAAAATGCCTCTTCCAGCGTAATTTCCATATTGTAGCGCAGGTCGGCGCCGCGCTCGCGGCCGCCGGACGAGCGGCGCTGGCGCCCGCCCATCATGTCGCCGAAAATGTCTTCGAAAATGTCGGCGAAGCCGCCGGCGCCAAAGCCTTGCGCCCCGCCATTCATACCGCCGTGCTCGAAGGCGGCGTGGCCGAAGCGATCATAGGCGGCGCGCTTCTGCGGGTCCTTCAGTGTCTCGTAGGCTTCGTTGATTTCCTTGAACTTGTGCTCGCAGGCATGGTCGCCTGGGTTGCGGTCGGGATGGAACTGCATGGCGAGCTTGCGAAAAGCGCTCTTGAGCTCCTTCTCGTCGGCGCCCTTTTGCACGCCTAGCGTTTCGTAAAAATCAGCTTTCATGTTTTCCCGCAGTCCGGATAGTCAACGTCTTGAAGCATCGTTGCGTCGTTTGCCGGCACGCTGTTCCGATTTAGGTGTGATGGAGGCGCGATGCCAGTGTCTACGAGGCTTTGTCCGCATTTTTTCGGGCAGCGCAGCGTTTTTCCGGCAAAGGGTTGCAAAAAAGCCCGGCTGTGCGCCGGGCTTTTTCCCTTACCTGTACCGTCAGGCGGTTCAGGCCGACTTCTTCTTCTCGTCGTCTTCGTCGATTTCCTCGAAGTCGGCATCGACGACGTCACTGTCCTTGGCGGCATCAGCCTTGGCGTCGGCCTCGGCGGCTTCCTTCTGTGAAGCCTCGTACATGGCCTGGCCGAGCTTCATCGAGACTTCGGCGAGCGTCTGCGTCTTGGCCTCGATCTCGGTCACATCGTCGCCTTCGGCAGCGGTCTTCAGCGCCGCGATCGCATCGGCAATCGCCGTGCGGTCGGCCTCGGAAACCTTCTCGCCGTATTCCTTCAGAGACTTCTCCGAGGAATGCACCAGCGCCTCGGCCTGGTTGCGGGCCTCGACCAGCGCGCGCCGCCTCTTGTCGGCTTCGGCATTGGCCTCGGCGTCCTTGACCATCTTCTCGATGTCGGCGTCCGAAAGGCCGCCGGACGCCTGGATGCGGATCTGGTGCTCCTTGCCGGTGCCCTTGTCCTTGGCCGAGACGTTGACGATGCCGTTGGCGTCGATGTCGAAGGTGACCTCGATCTGCGGCACGCCGCGCGGCGCAGGCGGGATGCCGACCAGATCGAACTGGCCGAGCGCCTTGTTGTCGGCGGCCATTTCACGCTCGCCCTGGAAGACGCGGATGGTCACCGCCGACTGCGAATCCTCGGCCGTGGAGAACACCTGGCTCTTCTTTGTCGGAATCGTCGTGTTGCGTTCGATCAGCCGCGTGAATACGCCGCCCAGCGTCTCGATGCCGAGCGACAACGGCGTCACGTCGAGCAGCAGCACGTCCTTGACGTCGCCCTGCAGCACGCCGGCCTGGATAGCGGCGCCCAACGCGACGACCTCATCCGGGTTGACGCCCTTGTGCGGCTCCTTGCCGAAGAACTGCTTCACGATCTCCTGGATCTTGGGCATACGGGTCATGCCGCCGACCAGGACGACTTCGTCGATTTCGCCGGCCTTCAGGCCGGCATCCTTGAGCGCCGCCTTGCAAGGATCGATCGTGCGCTGGACGAGATCCTCGACCAGGCTCTCGAACTTCGCCCGCGTCAGCTTCAGCGTCAGGTGCTTGGGGCCGGTGGCATCGGCGGTGATGAAGGGCAGGTTGATCTCGGTCTGCGTGGTGGACGACAGCTCGATCTTGGCCTTTTCAGCCGCTTCCTTGAGGCGCTGAAGGGCGAGCTTGTCGTTCCGCAGGTCGATGCCCTGTTCCTTCTTGAACTCGGCCGCCAGATATTCGACCAGACGCATGTCGAAATCCTCGCCCCCGAGGAAGGTGTCGCCATTGGTCGACTTCACCTCGAACACGCCGTCGCCGATTTCGAGCACCGAAATATCGAACGTGCCGCCGCCAAGGTCATAGACGGCAATCGTCTTGCCTTCCTTCTTGTCCAGTCCATAGGCAAGTGCTGCCGCCGTCGGCTCGTTGATGATGCGCAGCACTTCGAGGCCGGCGATCTTGCCGGCATCCTTGGTCGCCTGGCGCTGGGCGTCGTTGAAATAGGCCGGAACGGTGATGACTGCCTTCTCGACCTTCTCGCCGAGATAGGCCTCCGCCGTTTCCTTCATCTTCTGCAGGATCATCGCCGAGATCTGGCTAGGCGACTGCTTCTTGCCGCCGGCCTCGACCCAGGCGTCGCCATTGTCGCCCTTGACGATCTTGTAGGGGACAAGCTTCTTGTCCTTCTCCGTCACCGGATCGTCGTAGCGGCGGCCGATCAGGCGCTTGACCGCGAAAATGGTGTTCTCAGGATTGGTAACCGCCTGGCGCTTGGCCGGCTGGCCGACGAGGCGCTCGCCGTCGCTGTTGATGGCGACGATGGAAGGGGTCGTGCGGGCGCCTTCCGCATTCTCGATCACCTTGGATTCCTTGCCGTCCATGATGGCGACACAGGAGTTGGTTGTTCCCAGATCGATACCGATTACTTTTGCCATTTCTCTAATCTCTCCGCTAAGCAGGCTCTCAGGACCCGTACAGGCGTTCCGACGAAAGCCCCTGTTCACAAGAAATTCCGCTCCGGCAACCGGCATTCGGCGCTGGACGGCTTGGCGCGTATATAAGAACAGGCTGCGTGGCGCGCAAGCATTCTGCGCAAGGCGTTCACCATTCATCGCGGTTGATCGGATTCGGGACCGGCAGGCCCGTATTTTCCGACGGTGATCCAGCCGGCCCGGCCCCGGCCCATGAACCTTTCCGCCTCGCCCCGCGACTGACGCTCAGGTGCCGCGTGGTGCGGCCCCGGAAAGGAAAGCCCCATGACCACAGATCCAGAGGCTCCATGGTCTCCGGGAACAGCAGGAGCTCAGCGCGACCATCGCCTTCGGGACCGGGTCGATGCGCTGGGCTTTTCGCCGGTTCCGTTGACCCTGCGCGGACCCAGGCGTATCGTGACGTTGAGGAAAGCAGACAATTCGATCAGGGATGAACGTGCCGGAACGCCGCGCCTTGCCCTGATTTGCGCGCCGGGACCGGATGTTTCTCCCATGACCTGTGGGGGGAGATCCATGTCTTGCGACCACGGCGCGTTCGTGCGCTCTCGTGCCGGCCGTTTGCGCCGCGCCATCGAGGCTGCCAGCGGATTGTCGATCCTGGCGCTCGCCGCTGGGCTCTGGCTCGGTGGCTCGGCACAGGCTCAGGAAACCCGGATCATCTATCCCGGCTCGATGGCAGTGACCGGATTCTCCGGCACCATCATTCCCAATTTCGAGGAAGGCCTGCCGCCGGGCGTCGATCCCGTCGACGAAACCTTCATCGACACGGCGCGCGCGACCTTGCGCATCTTCGACGTCTCAAGGCTGGGCGGGCCGGCGTCTGGCCAATTGGTCTTCACCCCGCCACCGTTCGAGGTCACAGCCGGGCAAATCGGCCAGGTGTTCGGCATCACCTACGACGACGGCGTGCGCGACGGCGTTCCATCGGCCATTCCAAACCTCTATGCCGGCGCCACGTCGCTGCACGGCATCCGCATAGTCACGCCAGACGGCGACGCCGACGGCCGGCCGGAGCGGCAGCGCCGCGGCACGGCTGACGCTGTCTTCATGGACGGCCAGTTCGGCACCGAAAACGGCGGCGGCCCCGGAACGATCTGGAAGATCGACGGCATCACCGGCGCCGTCTCGAAATTCGCCGATATCGACGCCAATAGCGGTCCCGGCATCGGCGACGTCACTTTCGACAATATCCACCGCCAGTTCTTCGCCAGCGATCTCGACACCGGCCTCATCCACCGCATCGACGCCAATGGCGCGCTGCTCGACACGTTCGACCACGGCATAGCCGGCCGCCCGGCGCACGGGCTTGCCGCCGTTGCCGACGACGGCTCGGTGATTGACATCCAGGGTGCTGCCTTCGACAGCGAGGACCCCGACAGCTGGGGCTACACGCAGGACGAGCGCCGCGTCTGGTCGGTCGCCTATCGTGGCGGCCGGCTCTATTATTCGGTCGGTGATAAGGCGGAGATCTGGTCGGTGGGCGTTGCCGGCGACGGCAGTTTCGCCGGCGACCTGCGCTGGGAACTGACGGTCAAGGCCGACAAGGATTACGCGGTCACCGACATCGCCTTCGACAACGAAGGCTTCATGTACCTGGCCCAGCGCGGCCCGGTGGAGAACCGCTACGACTACAGCCAGTTCGCCGATTCCGGCAAGGGTCAGGTCATCCGCTACTGGCGCGAAAATCCGGACGATCCGGCGACGGAATCGGCCTGGGTGGAAGTGCCGCAGGAATATGCGGTCGGCTTCCCGCAAGACAACCGACAGTCGGCCGGCGGCCTCGACCTGCAATATGGCTACGATGCCGAAGGCAATCTCGATACCGGCGTCTGCACCGACACGCTGGTCGATACCGGCGACAAGTTGCGCGACAACCCGGAGCTTGCCGAACAACTCGCAGCCGGCGGGCCACTCGCCGTGCACGGCGTGCAAATCACGCCGACGGCACTGGTCAAGCCGGCCAACATGCCGCCTTTCGGCTCGTGGTTCGTCGACTTCGACAATTATTTCGAAGACCCGGAAGTCGAAGGCCATGTCGGCGACGTCGAGGTCTGGCGCCCCTGCGAGGGCCGTGCCGGCTATTATGAGCAGGTGCCGGGCGGCTATCTGCCGCCGTTCTATCCGCCGGACTTTCCGCCCCCCGGCAATCTGCCTCCTTGCCTCGATGTCGAGGATGTCAGGTATTTCTGCACACCCTCCGGCCTCGAGGCCGATCTCTATCTCCATGACCATGCCGGCTTTGGCGGCGATTCGATCAAGGCTCTGTCCAGGACGCCTGGCGTTGGGGTGACTTCACCTCTGTCGCATGCGCCCGGCGCGCCATACACGATCGGCATCACCGGCCATTACCCTGGCGATACGGTCGACGTCGGGCTCTGCTTCTACAGGCAGTCCGATAGCGACAAGGGTGGCTACTACCCTTGCTGCAAGATGACCTTGCCGCTCAGAACCCCAGCCGTCAGCTGCGAACCGTGAGGAGGGGAAGATGAGCAATCTCGCATTTTTCCCGCCTGCGACGAGCAGCCAATCAACCGGCAAACAATCATTCGTCATCGAGACCATCATGAAACCCCTGTCACTCGCCAGGCGCGGTGTGCGCTGGCTGATGGCGGCCGGTATCGCGGTCGCCATGCTGAGTCCGCTGCAAGGCTTCGCTGAAGACCTTGCTCCGGCCAAGACCAAGCCTGCCGATGCGGGCATCTACACTGCCGTTACAGATCCCAGGCTCGATTTCGACAATCCTCGCATCGTCAATCCGGAGCCGGGCCGGATCGTGCCCTTGTTCACCAAGAAAGGCACCCAGAGAGGCTGCGACTATGTCGTATACTCGCTGAGCTTTGGCTTGCGCGGCAATCCGCAGGGTTTTGCCAGCCCGGACCTCGCCGCCATGCTGAAAAAGGTCAGGCTCGATTTCAGGGACCAACTCCCGCACGGCCTGCGTATCGTCGGCGTGCATGTGACCGGCGACGGCACCGATGCGTCCGACGGACCGCTGCCTGGTGCTGCGATCAGCAGTTCGGCTGGCCCGGACGATACCGCGACGGTGTCCGATTTCCGGATTTCCGCCAGCGATCTCGACGGCATCGGCGCTGCGAACGAGCGCGTCGTCACCTTCCAGATCACCGCCAAGATTGACCATGCGGCGTTTCCGTCGCCGACGACCGTTCACAACCAGAGCGTGCTTAAGGTGAGCCGCGAACGCGGCGCCGGCGTCGAAATCCCGTCGCAGGATCCGGGCAAGCCGGACGACGGCAATTATCTCACGGGTGCAAAGACGTCGATCAAGATCGACGTCACCAGGTGCAACCCGCCGCCTCCACCTCCCGGCAAGGAATGCTTCAAGGTGGAGCGCGGCACGGTCGATTGCGTGCCCGGCGGCGGCGCCTTCATCTACCACATGCCGGTCGGCCCAGAGATGGCTGGCAAATGGGTGCAGCTTTCGACGACGACACCCGGCATCACCATCATTCCCGACACGCAATTGGTGCCGGCCGGCGGCGGTGTGCTCAATTGGAAGATCGTCGGCGCTTCACCCGGCGACGTCATCCACATCATCGTCACCGGTGTCGAAACCTATGCCGGCCCGAGGGAGGGCTGGGGCCTGTGCTGTACGCAGACTGTCGATATCGTCATCCCGCGTGATCAGCGCTGCCCACCGAAGGACAAGGAACCGGATCTGAAAGTCGAAAAGCGCGCCGACGTGCAACGTTGCACGGTGGGTGGCGGCTGCGACTTCATCATCAGGGTCACCAATGTCGGCGATGCACCCTACCACGGCAAGATCGTGCTCAACGAAGTCACCCTGCCGGCCGGCTCCACCTTCCATTCAGGGCCGAACCCGCCTTGGGTCTGCGCGCCTGGAACCACCCCGATGATTTGCACTCATCCGGTGACCACGCTCAATCCGGGTGCCTCTGTCGACCTCAAGCTCGGCTTCAAGCCGGCCGCAGGCTGGCGAGGCAGCGCCTTGCGCAACTGCGCCACTTACAATTACGGCGCCAGCGGCAAGCCGCTTTTCGGCAGCCAGCAAAACGATCGCGGCTGTGCTTCGATCCCGGTCTGCCGGCGTGGCGATCGTGACCGCGACTGCCGGCCGCCGGTGGAGAAGAAGGTCGACCTGATCCTGAAGAAGCGCGCCCGCACCGAATTCTGTTCGGCCGATGGCGTCTGCACCTTCGTGGTCGACATAATCAACAATGGCAGCGTCCCCTATAATGGGCCGCTGACGGTCGTCGATACCTATCCGGGCGGCGTGCCGGCATCCTCGACCTTCGGCCCGACGCCGCCATGGACATGCGGACCGAACGGCCCCGGCCAGTTCCGCTGCGACAATGCCGGCATCGTGCTGTTGCCTGGCGCCTCGACGCCGATCTTCGTCAGGGCGGTGATGCCGGCCAACTACCGGCCCGACAGTGTCGAGAACTGCGCCGAGGTGAAAGCTATTCCCGGTGAGAACGACATCACCAACAACAGGGCCTGCGCCAAGGAACGCATCCGTCATCCGAATGCCGGCCAGCCGGCCCTGCGCATCACCAAGGTTTGCAATGGTTCGCTGGCCGGTGCTGCGGTCGTTTCCTGCCGCATTACCGTCATCAGTCTCGGCACCACTGCCCCGACCGGTCCGGTACGGGTCAACGATGCCGCGACGCTGATAGCCGGCGGAGCGCCGGTCCAGATCCAGACCGTCACCCCAGACGGCGCGGAATGGGCTTGCGGACCGGTTCCGGCCAATGCGCTGTCGTGCCAGATTCCCGGCGCCGTCATGACGCCTGGAACCAGCCGCCATTTCGACGTGACGGTTGCCGCGAACGGCGAATTCGAGAACTGCGCACGCGGCTCCTACGGCCCGGCTCCGGGAGACGACATCGTCTATCCGATCGGCCAGGCTTGCGCCAAGGGCAGCGGCGCCTCGACCATCCGCGTCGAGAAGACCGGTGATGCCGAGTGCAAGCCCGGCCAGCCCTGCTCGTTCGAGATCACCATCACGAACGATGGCGCGAGCGCCTTCTCCGGTCCGGTTCGCCTCGGCGATGCGATCGGCGTCGAAGGCCTCGGCCGGCTGGAAGGCGTTGCGATCACCTCGATCGATCCGCCCTTCGGCTGCTCGCCGGAGCCGGCAATCTTGCCTCTGTCCTGCATCGCCCAACTCACGCTCGGCGCCGGGGAAAGCCACGTGCACACGGTGACCGTGATCATTCCGGACGATGGCCGTCTGGCCAATCTGCAGGGCACTGTCAACGGCCAGAACTGTGTCGGCGTGCTGTCCCCGAACACGCCGGTGCAAGGCGGTGGCGACGTGCTGTCCCGCGGTGCGGCCGACGTGCAGGGTGATCGCGGCAAGGCCTATGCCTGCCATCCCTTCACCATCAGGAATGAGGTGAAGAAGGAATGCTCGCAAGGCTTCGTCATGAACGACGCCGGCAACTGCGTCTGCCCGCCCGGCACGACCTTCCGCAATGGCCAATGCTCGTCCGGGGGCGGCACAGTCATCGTGCCGAAGCCAAAACCTTGCGTTCTGCTCAAAGGCCAGATCCGTACCGAAGACGGACGCTGCGTCTGTCCGCGCGGAACCGAGCTGGAGAACGGCGCTTGCGTGGGCAGCAAGCCGCAGCCCGAGCAGTGCACCATCCGTGGCCAGATCCACGACGCTGCCGGCGATTGCGTCTGCCCGCGGGGCACCGAAGTCAAAGGCAATGCCTGCCGGCCAATCCAGCCGAAACCCGAGCAGTGCACCATTCGGGGCCAGATCCATAACGCCGCTGGCGATTGCGTCTGCCCGCGGGGTATGGAAGTCAGGGGCAATGCCTGCCGGCCAATCCAGCCGAAGCCGGAGCAGTGCACCATCCGCGGGCAGATCCACGACGCCGGAGGCGATTGCGTCTGCCCGAAAGGCACGGAAGTGCAAGGCAATGCCTGCAGGCGCAAGAAGCCTGTTGTGGTGGAGTGCTCGATACCTGGTCAGATCCACAACAAGCGTGGCGTCTGCGTCTGCCCGCGTGGGACAGAGCTGCGCGACGGCGCCTGCCGCAAACCGCGGCTGGAGTGCGCACCGGGCGCGCGGCCGATTAATGGCCAGTGCCAGCCGATCCGCAAACCGAGCCTGCTGCTGAATCCAGATGTTCTTCAGCAGCTGCCAAGGCGCAAGCCGCAGCTCGAGCAATAGGATCGCACGCGAACTTCAAAACGGTGATCATTCGATCAAGAAAACCCCGCCGGAGCGATCCGGCGGGTTTTTCTTTGGCTGGCAGATGAAAGAGCAGCGAAAACCTGAAGCCGTGGCATCAGCGGAAGGACAAACCGGCTTCCACTTTCCGGACTCGACTCATGGTCTAGGCAGGCGATACAGAGGGGCCGTAAACCGAGGCGTTCGGGGAGACCGCGTCATGAGCAAAAAAACCCTGATCGCGCCATCGGTGCTGGCTTCCGATTTCTCGAAGCTCGGCGACGAGGTCGAGGCGGTGGCGGCCGCCGGCGCCGACTGGATCCATCTCGACGTCATGGACGGGCATTTCGTCCCCAACATCACCTTCGGGCCGCCGGTGATCAAGGCGATCCGCAACCGCACCAAGGCTTTCTTCGACTGCCATCTGATGATCGCCCCCGCCGACCCCTATCTGGCCGCCTTCGCTGAGGCCGGGTGCGACGGCATCACGGTGCACGCCGAAGCCGGGCCACATCTCGACCGGTCGCTGCAAACGGTCAAAAACCTTGGCAAGAAGGCCGGCGTGTCACTCAACCCCGCGACACCGGAGACGATGATCGAATACGTGCTCGACCGGCTCGATCTTATCCTGATCATGACGGTCAATCCGGGCTTCGGCGGCCAGGCCTTCATTCCGGCGATCGTAGACAAGGTGAAGCGGGTGAAGGCGCTGATCGGTGACAGGCCGATCCGGATCGAGATCGACGGCGGCATTTCGCCGGAAACTGCGCCCCTGGTCACCGCCGCCGGCGCCAGCGTGCTGGTCGCCGGTGCGGCCATTTTCAAGGGCGGCAGCGTCGCAGCCTATCGGGCAAACATCGAGGCAATCAGGGCAGCGGCGGACAAGGCGGCCGGCTGACCGCCGCCGTTCGGCCGGAGACAGCCGCTCGGGGGGACTTATGAGCAACCATCTGTTCGATGCTTTCCGTGCCCGGATGCCCACGCCCGGACGCCTTTTGATGGAAGCAGAGGACGGGCGCTCGATCAGCTATGGCGAAATGCTGGCGCGCTCCGCTCAACTGGCACATGTGCTGTCGCAGCTGGGCGTCGAAGCCGGCGACCGCGTCGCCGTTCAGGTCGAGAAGAGCCCGGAGGCCATTTTCCTCTATCTCGCCTGTCTGCGTGCCGGCGCGATCTTCCTGCCGCTCAACACCGCCTATACGCTGACCGAGCTCGAGTATTTCTTCAGGGATGCCGAGCCGCGACTGGTCGTCTGCGACCCGGCGCGAGTGACCGAGATCGGCGCTTTGGCGCAGGCCTCGGGCGCTGCGGTCGCGATACTCGGCAGCAAGGGCGAGGGTTCGTTGACCGATCGGGCCTCTGAGGCGGCCATGGACTTCCACGACGTGGCGCGCGGACCGGACGACCTTGCTGCGATCCTCTACACATCCGGCACCACCGGCCGTTCGAAAGGCGCCATGCTCAGCCACGAAAACCTCGCCTCGAATGCGCGGGTGCTGGTCGACCTCTGGCGCTTCACTGCCGCAGACGTGCTGATTCACGCGCTGCCGGTTTTCCACACGCATGGCCTTTTCGTCGCCACCAATGTCGTCCTGATGGCCGGCGCCTCGATGCTGTTCGAAACCAAATTCGACCCGGCCCGCATCGTCTCGCTGCTGCCGCGCGCCACCGTGCTGATGGGCGTGCCGACATTCTACGTCCGCCTGCTGCAGCAGGACGGTTTGAACCGGCAAGCGGCGAAAAACATCCGCCTGTTCATTTCCGGCTCGGCGCCGCTTTTGGCCGAGACGCACAGAGCCTGGCGAGAGCGCACCGGCCACGCCATCCTCGAGCGCTACGGCATGACCGAGACCAACATGAACACGTCGAATCCTTATGATGGCGAGAGGCGTGCCGGCACGGTCGGGTTTCCCCTGACCGGCGTTTCCCTGCGCATCACCGACCCCGAGAGCGGCGAAACACTTGCCAAGGGCGATGTCGGCATGATCGAGGTGAGGGGTCCCAACGTCTTTCGCGGCTACTGGCGCATGCCGGAAAAGACCAAAGCGGAGTTCCGTGACGACGGTTTCTTCATCACCGGCGATCTCGGGCTGATCGATGCCGACGGCTATGTCCACATCGTCGGCCGCGGCAAGGACCTGATCATTTCCGGGGGCTACAATATCTATCCAAAGGAAGTCGAGAGCGAGATCGACGCGCTGCCTGGCGTCGCCGAAAGCGCTGTCATCGGCGTTGCCCATCCGGATTTCGGCGAAGGCGTCACCGCTGTCGTGGTGAGGGCGCCGGGCTCGACCATCAGCGCCGCAGGGATCGTCGAGGCCATCGCCGGGCACCTCGCCAGGTACAAGCATCCGAAACGGGTGATCTTCGTCGACGAACTGCCGCGCAACACGATGGGCAAGGTGCAGAAGAACCTGCTGCGCGAAGCCTACAAGGACCTCTATACGTCCAAAGCCGGCTAACCCTAACGAGCAGGGCTGCCTGCAAAAACCCTGGCACCATCGATCCAGACGCTTTTAATGTCCAGATCGTCCGACAGCGAAACGATGTTGGCCGCGGTACCGTTGGCGAAGCGCCCGAGCCGGTGCGACTGGCCGATCGCCTGCGCCGGATAGAGCGAGGCCATGCGCAAGGTTTCGTCGAGGTCGAGGCCGACGACGCGGTGCATGAAGCGCACTGCGGAAATCATGTCGAGGTCCGCGCCCGCCAGCGTGCCGTCGGCAAGTGTCAGCCTGCCATCCTTGCGGTGGATGGTGCGGCCGTTCAGCGTGAACGAGGTCATGTCGGTGCCGATCGTCGCCATGGCATCGGTAACGAGCAGGATCTTGCCCGGCCCCTGCTTGGCGCGCAAGGCGATGGCCATGGTGGCCGGATCGACATGGATACCGTCGGCGATGATGCCGGCATAGAATGTGCCTGTATCGATTGCGGCGCCCGCCAGCCCCGGCTCGCGATTGCCGATCTGGCTCATCGCATTGAACAGATGGGTGACCACCGTTGCGCCGGCCTCGGCTAAGGCGCGAGCCGTGGCATAGCCGGTATCGGAATGGCCGATGCTGACGACAATGCCGGCCTTGCTAAGCGCCGACACCTGGCTGGCCTCGACGGATTCGGGCGCCACCGTCGTCAGCAGCACGGGCAGGTCTTTCCGTGCGGCGATCAGCATCGTCTGGTCGGAGTCTAGCATCGGCCGGATCAAAGCCGGGTCATGTGCGCCCTTGCGGGCGATCGACAGATGCGGCCCTTCGAGGTGCAGGCCCAGGAACCCCGGCACCTTCCTCCGTGCCGCTTCGGCTCCGGCCGCAACCGCCGCGGCGGTGATCTCGGACGTGTCGGTGATCAGCGTCGGCAACAGCGCCGCCGTGCCGAAGGGTGCATGCGCCCGGCAGATGGTCTCGATCGAGGCGACGTCCGGATGGTCGTTGAGCATGACGCCGCCGCCGCCATTGACCTGCAGATCGACGAAGCCAGGCGCCAGCATGCCGCCGCCGGTCTCGATACGCGCAACATCGGATGGAATGGCACCGGCGGCAACAATGGCCTCGACGAGGCCGTCGCGCACGACAAGCGCCGCATTGTCGTGCCAGTCGTCGCCATCGAAAATCCGGGCGCCAGTCAGGGCAAAACGGTCGCTCATAGGGTTTCCGTTACCTTGCGCAGATTGGGCGGCGTGTCGGGGTCGAGGCCGCGATGGCGGGCAAAAGCCTCGACGAAACCATAGAACGACACGATCAGCGTCAGCGGGTCGGTCAGCGGATGACCGGTTGCGACATGCGGCAGGCGCTGAGCGCTCTTTGCCTTGTTCGACGTCACAAAGACGGCAGCGCCCTTGCCGGCCAGGCTGTCGGCGGCATCGGCCACCGATGGCTCGGACGCATCGCGAGCAGCCAGAGCCAGCACCGGGAAACCGGGACCGACCAGCGCCAGCGGGCCGTGCATGACCTCGGCGGCACTATAGGCTTCCGCATGCATGGCGCAGGTTTCCTTGAATTTCAGCGCCGCCTCGTTGGCGATCGCCGCCGACGGGCCACGGCCGAGAATGAACAGCGATTTCGGCGTCTCGAGTGCCCCAGCCAGCGCCATCCAGTCGCAGGCGATCGCCTTGCGAAAATGCTCCGGCAAGCGCGCGAGCGCCACCAGGAGTTTCTCGTCGCCGGTGCAATGCGCCATCAAGGCGAGTCCTGCGACGGCTGAATTGACGAAGGTCTTCGTCGCCGCGACGCTGCGCTCCGGTCCGGCCAGGATGTCGATCGCGTAGTCCGAAGCCCGCGCCAGCGGCGAATCGGCGGTGTTGGTGATGGCGACGGTCAGCGAACCGCCGGTCCTCGCCGCTTGCGCCATTGCAACGATGTCCGGGCTCTTGCCGGACTGCGAGATCGCCAGGCAGGCCGAGCCGCCCAGCTTCAGCTTGGCGCCATAAATCGAGGCGATCGACGGGCCGACCGATGCAACCGCCAACCCGGCGGTCAACTCCACGGCATATTTCATGAAGGTCGCGGCATGGTCGGACGAGCCGCGCGCCACGGTGACGACGAAATTCGGGTCGCGCTCGCGAATGCCGCGTCCAGCTTCCGTCAGCACTGCGGCCGAGCCATCGAGCAGACGGGCGGTGGCCTCCGGGATCTCCTCGATCTCGCGCCGCATATGGGTCGTTGTCGCGGTCATGGCCGGCCCTCTTCGCCCGGCCCGCTCAGCCGGAGTTCGGCGACAAAATCATAGGCGTCGCCCCTGTAGATGGAGCGGGTAAACTCGATCACCTTGCCGCTCGCCAGATAGGAGATACGCTCGATGTGCAGGCCGGCAATGCCCGGCGGTACTTCCAGCAGATGTGCGTCGCCATCGCCGAGGTTGGTGGCGGAAATGCGCTGCACCGCCCGCACCGGCCTGTTGCCGGTCTTTTCCAACGCGGCGTAGAGCGACGAACCAATCGCCGCCGGATCGGGCAGCACGCTTGTCGATAGCGAGGCGCGCTCGATCGCCAGCGGCGTGTCGTTGGCGATACGAAGGCGCGCCACGCGCGCCACCAATTCGTTCGACGCCAGGCCGAGCACCATCATCTCGTCGGGCGACGGCGGATAGAGGCCGCGGTCGAGCCAAGCCGAACGCACCGCCATGCCGCGCCGTGCCATGTCCTCGGTAAACGAGGTCAGCATCGACAGCGACTGCTCGACGCGCTCCATACGTGGCGCAACGAAGGTACCGGAACCATGGCGCTGGACGAGGATGCCGCCCTTGACCAGGTCCTGCACCGCCTTGCGCACGGTGACGCGCGAAATGTCGGCCTTGCTAGCGATGTCGCGCTCGGAAGGCAGCGCATCGCCAGGTCCGATCAGCCCGCGTTTGACCGCATCCTCGATACTCTTCCTGAGCTGCAGATAGAGCGGCGCGCCACTCTGCGACGATTGTTTCAGCGCCGCGAATATCTGGTCGGCGGCCTCACTCATCGAGCTGCCTCCGCCGTGTTTGCGAAAATCCGAGCCGCCATCTGAACCGCGCCGCCCAGCGCGTCGTCGAGCGGCGGTTTCAGCAGCGCCCGGTAGCGGGCCGACAGGCGCGGCGCGTAAAGCGGCGCCAACCCGCCGAGCAGGCAGAGCGGATCGCCGCCGCCCAGGTCGAGCACGCCAAGCGCTGCTTCGACATCGGCGACCGCCTTGTCGAGGATCCAGATAGCGACGACGTCGCCTTTTTCGGCATGTTCGAACACCTTGGGCGCGAAGCCGCCGAAATCGCCGGGCTTGGCGTTGGTGGTGAATTCGACCAGATCCTCGGGATTGTTACGGAAGATGGCGAGCATGGTCTCCGTCAGCGGCGATCCCTGGCGGATGCCGTCATAGGCGAGCAGCGTCTGCTCGAGCAGGTCGCGGCCGATACGGGCGCCGCTGCCCTGGTCGCCGACCTGGAACCCCCAGCCGCCGATGGCGCGCGACTTGCCTTGTTTGCGTGCCATATAGGCGGTGCCCGTGCCGAGTATGGCCATGGCGCCGTCGCCGGAGCCAACCGCGCCTTCCAGCGCGATCTCGGCGTCGGTCTCGACACGGCTGATGCGAAACGGCAGGATCGCTTCGAGCTGCTGCCGGTAGGTGCCGACATTGGCGCCTGCAAGACCGAGAACGGCCGGAGTTTGCGGGATCAGTGCGGGATCCTTGCCCGCGGCGACAAAGGCCTGCTGCGCTGCGTCGACGATGTTCGTCCTGGCGCCGGTGAGATCGGTTCGGATGTTGGCGGCACCGCTTTTGGCGCGGCCGAGGACGATGCCGTCGGCCGTTGCAAGGGCCGCCCTGCAGCTGGTGCCGCCGCCATCGATGCCGAGCACGAATTTCACGCGATTTCTCCTCCGGGCGGATAATACCAATAAAATACCAATAGCCAAGGATTAATTTCCGTTTCAAAAAAGTTAAGGCGTAGTTTGTTGGAAAATCAGCCAATTTCGTTCGCAAGCCTGCACTGCCGCAAGGATTTCATTAATGCGTGTGGACAAGTGGTATTTTTTTGGTATGGTTTTCTCGATTGGAGGAAAGCGGATGGCCGAAACGCGCACCGAAGCGCTTCACCAGAATGCCGAGGGACTGGATATCCAGGCCCCGGAAGCCGTCCTTTCCTCTTTGGCCAACGCACAGATCGAGGCCGCCAAGGCCGTGCACGGCGCCATTCCTGCCATTGCTGCGGCAGCCGAAATCATCGCAAGCAGACTGAAAAGCGGCGGCAAGCTCGCCTATGCGGCTGCCGGCAGTTCGGGCCTGATGGCACTGGCCGACGCGCTTGAGCTGCCGGGCACTTTCGGCATCCAACGCGACCGCATCGCCATCCTGATCGCCGGCGGCGACGAGGCCTTCAAGACACTGGCCGGCGGGCCGGAGGACGACACCGAGGAAGCTTCGGCAGCAGTTGCCGCCGCCCGCATCGGCAAGGGCGACTGCCTGATCGCCGTCTCGGCCAGCGGCTCGACACCTTATGCAGTCAGGGCGATCGAGGACGCCAGGCGCCGCGGTGCGGCGACCATTGCCATCGCCAACAACAGGGATGCGCCGCTGTTGCGGCTGGCCGACATCGCCATCCTGCTCGAAACGCCGCCGGAGCTGATTGCCGGCTCAACGCGCATGGGCGCAGGCACCGCCCAGAAGATCGCGCTCAACATGCTGTCGACGCTCGCCGCCATCCATCTCGGCCATGTCCATGACGGCTACATGGTCAACCTCATGGCCGACAACATCAAGCTGCGCGACCGCGCCGCACGCATCGTCGCCGCCGTCAGCGGGCGCGACAAGGACGAGGCGGCGCGCCTGCTCGAAAGGAGCGGCGGCGTCGTCAAGACCGCTATTCTGCTCGCCGCCGGCGCCGCCAGCGCCGATGCAGCCGAGAAGATATTGGAAGGGACTGGCCACAAGCTGCGGCCGGCCCTTTCCGCGATCGAGGGGAGCAAGGGGCGCAATGCCTCTGTTCTCATCAAAACCGAACCTGAAAAAGGTCAACAGGGAGACTGAGCATGACAACGAAGCTACTGACGGCACTTCTTCTCGGCACCAGCATTCTCGGCTCCGCCGGGGTGGCTTATGCCGACGACGTAACGCTCAACATCGAAAGCTGGCGCGGCGACGACCTTGCCATCTGGAAGGACAAGCTGATCCCGGCCTTCGAAGCCAAGAACCCGGGCATCAAGGTGGTGTTCGCGCCGTCGGCGCCGACCGAATATGACGCCGCCCTCGGCGCCAAGCTCGCCGCCGGCTCGGCCGGCGACCTGATCACCTGCCGCCCGTTCGACAAGTCGCTGGAACTCTTCAAGAAGGGCAACCTTGCCGACATCTCGACCCTGCCCGGCATGGAGAACTTCTCCGACGTCGCCAAGGCCGCCTGGCAGACCGACGACGGCAAGTCGAGTTTCTGCGTGCCGATGGCCTCCGTCATCCATGGCTTCATCTACAACAAGGACGCCTTCGACAAGCTCGGCATCAAGGTGCCGGAGACGCGCGACGAATTCTTCGCCGCGCTCGACAAGATCAAGGCCGACGGCACTTACATCCCGATGGCGATGGGCACCAAGGACCTCTGGGAAGCGGCGACCATGGGCTACCAGAACATCGGCCCCAACTACTGGAAGGGCGAGGAAGGCCGCCTGGCGCTGATCAAGGGCGAGCAGAAGCTGACCGATCCGCAGTGGGTCGAGCCCTTCAAGGAACTGGCCAAGTGGAAGGACTACCTCGGCGACGGCTTCGAGGCGCAGACCTATCCGGACAGCCAGAACCTGTTCACGCTCGGTCGCGCCGCCATCTACCCGGCCGGCTCGTGGGAGATCGGCCTGTTCAACACGCAGGCGCAGTTCAAGATGGGCGCCTTCCCGCCGCCGGTGCAGAAGGCCGGCGACACCTGCTACATCTCCGACCACACCGACATCGGCATGGGCCTCAATGCGGCCTCGAAGAACGCGGATGCGGCCAAGACCTTCCTGTCCTGGGTGGCCTCGCCGGATTTCGCCACCATCTACGCCAACGCGCTGCCGGGCTTCTTCAGCCTGAACAACACCCCGGTGAAGATGGAAGACCCGCTGGCCCAGGAATTCGTCTCCTGGCGCGGCAAGTGCAAGTCGACGATCCGCTCGACCTACCAGATCCTGTCGCGCGGCACGCCGAACCTCGAAAACGAGACGTGGGTTGAATCGGCCAACGTCATCAACGGCACCGACACGCCGGAAGCTGCCGCCAAGAAGCTGCAGGACGGCCTCGACAGCTGGTACAAGCCGGCGAAGTAAAGCGCGGCGAAGCGTTGTCTCCCCCCTCGAGGGGGAGATGTCGCCGAAGGCGACAGAGGGGGTCGGTCGAGGCAGACTGCGGCTTGATCGCTGCTGGAAAGCACGGTCGAACGACGATGGCGTGCTCCTCTGCCGACCCCACCCGCCTCGCTTTGCGAGGTACCCTCCCCTCGAGGGGGAGGGAGGCGCCGCGCCCTTTGGCGGCAATAGCAAGACCTGATCGGCGGGGACCGAACGCATGGCCGCAGCACCGAAAAGACCGTTCCGTTGGCATATCGGCGTTTTCCTGGCGCCGGCGCTGCTGGTCTATACGGCGATCATGATCCTGCCGCTGGCCGGCACGCTGCAGCTGTCGCTGTTCCGCAACATCAACCAGTCGCAGGTCTTCGTCGGACTGGAAAATTTCCGCATGCTGTTCGGTGATCCCAACTGGTCGGTCAATTTCTGGAACGCGCTCAGGAACAATGTCTGGTTCTTCATCATCCACATGCTGGTGCAGAACCCGATCGGCGTCCTTTTGGCCGCACTTCTGTCCAGCCCCAGGCTACGGTTTTCCGCCTTCTACCGCACGGCGATCTTCGTGCCGACGATCCTGTCTTTCGTCATCGTCGGCTTCGCCTGGAAGCTGATCCTGTCGCCGCTATGGGGCGTGGCGCCGCATATGATGGACCTTGTCGGCCTGAAAAGCCTGTTCACGCCCTGGCTCGGCAAGGCGCAATATGCGCTGACCGCGCTCAGCCTGATCTCGGTGTGGCAGTTCGTCGGCATCCCGATGATGCTGATCTATGCGGCACTGCTGTCCATTCCCGAAGAGGTGATCGAAGCGGCCGAATGCGACGGCATCACTGGGATGGCGCAGTTCTGGAAGATCAAGCTGCCGCTCATCCTGCCGTCGATCGGCATCATCTCGATCCTGACCTTCGTCGGCAACTTCAACGCTTTCGACCTGATCTACACCGCGCAAGGCGCGCTGGCCGGGCCGAACTATTCAACGGATATTCTCGGCACCTTCCTCTACCGCGCCTTCTTCGGTTTCCAGCTGCAGGTCGGCGATCCCAACATGGGCGCGGCGATCGCCACGATGATGTTCCTGATCATCCTCGGCGGCGTCTGCGTCTATCTGTTCCTCGTACAGACGCGCTTGCGTCGCTACCAGTTTTAGGGGAGCGCGACCATGAGCACCGCAACCCGCTCGCTGCCCCGCACCATCGGCGCGCATGCGATCCTTCTGACCTACACCGCAATCGCGCTGTTTCCGGTGATCCTCGTGATCATGAATTCGTTCAAATCGCGCGCAGGGATTTTCGGCGCGCCGCTGACGCCGCCGACGCCAGGGACCTTCGACCTGATCGGCTACACCACGGTGATCGGCCAGGGCGACTTCATCCACTATTTCCAGAACAGCCTTGTCGTCACCGTCGCCTCGCTGTTCTTCGTGCTTTTGTTCGGCGCCATGGCTGCCTTCGCGCTGTCGGAATACCGCTTCCGCGGCAATTCGCTGATGGGGCTCTATCTGGCGCTCGGCATCATGATCCCGATCCGCCTCGGCACCGTCGCCATCCTGCAGCTGATGGTGGCGAGCGGGCTGGTCAACACGCTGACGGCGCTGATCCTGGTCTACACGGCGCAGGGCCTGCCGCTTGCCGTCTTCATCCTGTCGGAATTCATGAAGCAGGTCTCCGACGACCTGAAGAACGCCGGCCGCATCGACGGACTATCGGAATACACCATCTTCTTCCGCCTGGTGTTGCCGCTGGTCAGGCCATCTATGGCGACGGTCGCCGTCTTCACCATGATCCCGATCTGGAACGATCTGTGGTTCCCGCTGATCCTGGCGCCGTCGGAGGAAACCAAGACGGTGACGCTCGGCGCGCAACTGTTCCTCGGCCAGTTCGTCACCAACTGGAATGCCATCCTGGCGGCACTGTCGCTGGCGATCATGCCGGTGCTGATCCTCTACGTCATCTTCTCGCGGCAGCTGATCCGCGGCATCACTTCGGGAGCGGTCAAGTGAATTCGCAAAAACCCCTTCGCGTTGTCATCGCCGGCCTCGGCAATATGGGGCGCAGCCATGCGTTGGCGTATCACACCAATCCGGGATTCCAGATCGCCGCGCTGGTCAACCGCTCCGATGTGCCGCTGCCGGAAGGGCTTTCGACCTACGCCATCCGGCGTTCCTTCGACGAGGCGCTACGCGACGAAAAGCCCGATGTCGCCTGCATCGCCACCTATTCCGACAGCCATGCTGACTATGCCGTCAAGGCGTTCGAGGCCGGCTGCCACGTCTTCCTCGAAAAGCCGCTGGCAACCACCGTCGCAGATGCAGAGCGCGTCGTCGCCGCCGCCAAGGCCAACGGCAAAAAACTGGTGATCGGCTATATCCTGCGCCACCATCCGTCCTGGATCAGGCTGATTGCCGAGGCGCGGAAGCTCGGCGGCCCTTACGTGTTCCGCATGAACCTCAACCAGCAATCCTCCGGCCATAGCTGGGAGACGCACAAGCAGCTGATGCAGACGACGTCGCCGATCGTCGACTGCGGCGTGCATTATCTCGACGTGATGCTGCAGATCACCGACGCCAGACCAGTCGAGGTGCGCGGCATGGGACTGAGGCTGAGCGACGAGATCGCGCCGTCGATGTACAATTACGGTCATCTGCAGGTGCTGTTCGACGACGGTTCGGTCGGCTGGTACGAGGCCGGCTGGGGGCCGATGATTTCGGAGACGGCTTTCTTCGTCAAGGACGTGATCTCGCCCAATGGCTGCGTGTCGATCGTCATGAAGGAGGGTGTCAGGTCCGACGACATCGACACCCACACCAAGACCTCGACCATCCGCCTGCACAGCGCGGCGACCGGCGCCGACGGCAAGTTCGCGAAACCGGACGAAATGCTGTCGATGCAAGGCGAGCCCGGCCATCAGGACCTCTGCGACCTGGAACAGGCGTTTGTGCTGAAGGCGATCCGCGAGGATCTGGACTTGACCCGCCACATGGACGACGCGGTGAAGTCGCTCGCCGTCTGCCTTGCCGCAGACGAGAGCGTGCGCAGCGGCCTCGCCGTGAAACTCTAGAACAGGGACGAAGCCGTGGGCTCGCTGAACATCGAGAACGTGAAAAAAGCCTTCGGGCCGGTCGAGGTGCTGAAGGGCATCAACCTCGAGGTGACGGATGGCGAGTTCGTCGTCTTCGTCGGTCCATCCGGTTGCGGGAAGTCGACGCTGCTCAGGGTCATTGCCGGGCTGGAGGACTCGACCTCGGGCCGCGTGGTGATCGACGGGGCGGACGTCTCCGCCACGCCGCCGGCCAAGCGCGGTATCGCCATGGTGTTCCAGACCTATGCGCTCTATCCGCATCTGACTGTGAAGAACAATATGGGCCTCGGCCTCAAGCAGGCGGGCACGCCGGCGGCCGAGATCGACCGCCGCATCGGCATCGCTTCCTCGATGCTGTCGCTGGAGCCCTACCTCTCGAGGCGGCCGGCCGAGTTGTCCGGCGGCCAGCGCCAGCGCGTCGCCATCGGCCGCGCCGTGGTGCGTGAGCCCAAGCTTTTTCTGTTCGACGAGCCGCTGTCGAACCTCGACGCCGCACTGCGCGTCAACACCAGGCTGGAGATCGCGCAATTGCATCGCCGGCTGAAGGCCACGATGATCTATGTCACCCACGACCAGGTCGAGGCGATGACACTGGCCGACAAGATCGTCGTGCTGAACGCGGGAAAGATCGAGCAGATCGGCGGACCGATGGAGCTTTACAATTCGCCGGCAAATGAATTCGTCGCCGGCTTCATCGGCTCACCGAAGATGAACTTCGTCGACGGGGCCAAGCTTGGCGAGACGGCCAAGACCATCGGTGTCCGCCCCGAGCACCTGACCGTCGATCCGAAATCCGGTGCCTGGAAAGGCACGGTTGTCCATGCCGAGCACCTTGGCGCCGACACCAATCTCTATCTCGACTGCGAGAAGGCCGGCTTGATCACAGTGCGCATTTTTGGCGTCTATAACGCCGAACCGGGTGCCACGCTCTACGCGACGCCGGATCCGGCAAAGACATACCGGTTTGGGGCCGATGGGAAGGTGCTGAAATAGCGCAGGTGCCGACTCCCCTTCTCCCCTTGTGGGAGAAGGTGGCCGAGCGAAGCTCGGTCGGATGAGGGGTGTTGGACGATCGCTACGCTGAAGGCGTAAGCGACGGAAATCTTTCGATGTTTTCTCGTCGCGTTTCTTCCAGCACCCCTCATCCGTCTCGGCGCTGCGCGCCGATCCACCTTCTCCCACAAGGGGAGAAGGAAGAGCGCCTACGCATCCGCCTTGAACGTCTGCTTCTGGATGCCCAGCCCCTCGATACCGAGCTCGACCACGTCGCCGGGCTTCAGGAAGACCGGCGGCTTCATGCCGAGGCCGACGCCGGGCGGCGTGCCGGTAGAGATGATGTCGCCCGGGTGCAGCGACATGAACTGGCTGAGATAGGAGACGAGATAAGCGACGCCGAAGACCATGGTCTTGGTCGAGCCGTTCTGCATGGTCTTGCCGTTGACCGTCAGCCACATCGGGATGTTCTGCGGGTCCTTGATCTCGTCCTTGGTCACCAGCCACGGGCCGATCGGCCCGAACGTGTCGCAGGACTTGCCCTTGGTCCACTGGCCCTGGCGCTCGGCCTGGAAGGCGCGCTCCGAGACGTCGTGCGCGACGCAATAGCCGGCGACATAATCCAGCGCCTCGGCCTCGGTGACATACTTCGCAGTCTTGCCGATCACCACGCCGAGCTCGACCTCCCAGTCGGTCTTCACCGAGCCGCGCGGGATCAGCACGTCGTCGTTCGGCCCGACAATAGCCGAGCTTGCCTTCATGAAGATGATCGGCTCCGGCGGCACGGTGGCGCCGGTTTCGGCAGCATGGTCGGAATAGTTGAGACCGATGCAGATGAATTTGCCGGTGCCGGCGACGCAGGCGCCGATGCGTGGCTTGCCGGAAACCGCCGGTAGCGTTTTCGGGTCGAGCTTCGACAATGTCTCGAGCGATGCCGGGTCAAGCGCCTTGCCGGCAATGTCGGTGACATGGGCGGAGAGGTCGCGGATCGTTCCATCGGCATCGAGCAGGCCGGGGCGTTCGCTCCCCGCCTCGCCATAGCGCAGCAGTTTCATGCAGTTTTCTCCCAGTTGCGACCAGAGGCCGTTTGCAAACTCGCTCCGCTGCGGCGAATGGCGTGGGTTTCGAGAACCGGAGCGGAGCGTACTTAAAGTACGTGAGCACCGGAAGCGCAGAAAGCCGCGTCAGGCGCCCGGCGGAGTAGGGTTTTCAAATGGCCTCTTAGATCGACCAGCCACCGTCGATATTATAAGCCTGCCCCGACGTATAGGTGGCGCCGGCCAGATAGACGGCGAGGTCGGCGATTTCCTCGGGCGTGCCGAGGCGGCCCATCGGCTGGCGCGCGATGAAGGCGGCGCGAGCTGCTTCGTAGTCGCCCTGCGCATGCATGCGGTCCTGCAGCGACGGGCTTTCGACCGTGCCCGGACAGATCGCATTGCAGCGTATGCCCTTGCCGACATAGTCGGCGGCGACCGACTTGGTCAGGCCGATGACGGCTGCCTTGGTTAGGCCATATACGAAGCGGTTCGGCACGCCCTTGGTCGAACTGGCCAGCGACGCCATGTTGATGATCGAGCCGTCGCCGCGCTCCAGCATGCCGGGCAGTACGGCACGGATGGTGCGGATCATCGAGCGGACATTGAGATCATAGGCAAAGTCGAGATCGCCGTCCTTCATCTCGAGGATCGAGCCGGAATGGACGAAGCCGGCGCAATTGAACAGCACGTCCACGGCGCCGATCTCGGCAAACGCGGCGTTCACCGCCTCGTCGTTCAGCACGTCGAGCTTGCGGGTCTTGATACCGGGCGTCTTGCCGAGGTCGGCGAGCACCACCTCGTTGATGTCGGTGGCATGGACGACGGCGCCGGCCTTGGCGAAAGCCAGCGCACTTGCCCGGCCGATGCCTTGCGCCGCCGCCGTGACGACAACGATCTTGCCTGTCAGATCCGCCATGCTTCTCTCCTCGCCCGTCTGTGATCGTTCGGCTTTTTACCGGCACAAGGCCGGGGCGCAATGTGCCAGCCGGGCACTACCATCCCGCCTGTTTCGATATTCGCCTGCCAGCCAAATGTTTTTTCTCGGTAAAGAACATCTTTTGGCCCGTCAAGCCCGGATGTCTCTCCGGGGCACTCAGTCGCCGTAGGGCACCCAGACGTTCTTGACCTCGATCGCACGGCGCAGCAAGGCATCGCCGGCTGCTTCGTTCGACGCCCAGTCGAGGCTGTGGCCGTTGCCGGTCCAGACGCGTTTGAGATTGCCGATGGACTCGGCCTCGGCCTTGGCGCAAGTCTCGGCATCGGCGAACACCCAGAGCCCGTCGACATCGTCATGCTTGGCCAATACGCCGGCAAGCTCGGCGCTACGGCCGGTGACGATATTGATGGCGCCTGCCGGAACGTCGGAATATTCGATGACCTGGTAGAGGTCGGTGGCAAGCAGCGGGTATTTTTCGGATGGCACTGCGACTACGGTGTTGCCCATGGCAAGCGCCGGCGCCACCAGCGAGATCAGGCCAAGCAGAGGCGCATTATCCGGCGCGATGATGCCGACGACGCCGACTGGCTCGTGCAGCGCCAATGTGACGGCGCGGGCCGGCGGCTGGTGGACGCGGGCCTCGAATTTGTCGGCCAAGCCGGCATAGAGGAAAAGGCGCTCGATCGACAGCTCGACCTCGTCACGCGCCGCCTTGGCGGTCGCGCCGGTGAGCTGGGTCAAACGGGCGGCAACCTCGTCTGCGCGGCCGGAAAGGTTTTCGGCCACGTAGTAGAGTACCTGGCTGCGGTTGTAGGCGGTCGCCTCCGGCCACGACTTGCAGGCGCGCGCGGCCGCGACGGCGTCACGGATATCCTTGCGGTTGCCGAGACCGATCTCGCCGGCAAGCTTGCCCTTGGCGCTGGCGATGGCGAAGGAATAATTGCCGTCCGGCCGGACCTGCTTGCCGCCGATGAACAGCTTTGCCGTGCGGTCGATGGCGCCACCTTCCGCCTGCTCGACAGGTTGGGCCGAAGACGTTGCCGGTTTGATGATCGGGCCGAGCGGCAGTTTTGCCGAGAGATATTCGAACATGCCCTCGCGCCCGCCTTCGCGGCCAAAACCGCTCTCGCGGTAGCCGCCGAAGCCGCAGGAGGCGTCGAACATATTGGTGCCGTTGACCCAGACGACGCCGGCCTTCAATTGCGGCGCGACGTGCAGGGCAAGATTGATGTTCTCGCTCCACACCGAAGCGGCCAGGCCATAGCGTGTGTTGTTGGCGAGCTCGATCGCTTCCTCGGTGTTGCGGAAGGTCATAGTGGCGAGCACCGGCCCGAACACCTCTTCCTGCGCCAAGATGTTAGCCGGCGAAACACCGGTCGCCAGCGTTGGCAGATGGTAATAGCCCGCGGCGGGCAGTGCCGAGTCCGGCTGCCAGCAGATCGCGCCCTGCTTGGCGCCTTCGGCGATCAGGCCCTTGACGCGATCGAGCTGAGTCAAATCGACCAGCGGGCCGATATCGGTGTTCTTGTCGAGCGGACTGCCGATGCGCAGCCGGCTCATCCGCGTCTTGACCTTGGCGATGAAGGCGTCGGCGATGCCTTCTTGCACCAGAAGGCGCGAGCCGGCACAGCACACCTGGCCCTGGTTGAACCAGATGCCGTCGACCAGACCCTCGACGGCGCTGTCGAGGTCGGCATCCTCGAAAACCACGAATGCCGACTTGCCGCCAAGCTCCAGCGACAGTTTTTTGCCCGAGCCGGCAGTGGCCTTGCGGATGATCTTGCCGACCTCGGACGAACCGGTGAAGGCAATCTTCTGGACGCCGGGATGGTTGACGATGGTCGCGCCCGCCTCCGGCCCGCCCTGGACGATGTTGACGACGCCCTTCGGCACGCCGGCGCGTCCGCAGATCTCGGCAAACAGGATCGCGGTGAGCGGCGTGAATTCCGCGGGTTTGAGCACCACGGTGCAGCCCGCAGCGAGCGCCGGCGCGATCTTCCAGGCGAGCATCAAGAGCGGGAAGTTCCACGGGATGATCTGGCCGACGACGCCGACGCCCTTGTGGCCGGGAAAATCCCTGTCCAGCGCCTGCGCCCAGCCGGCATGATGGATGAAATGGCGGATCGCCAGCGGCACGTCGATGTCGCGGCTTTCGCGGATAGGCTTGCCATTGTCGATCGATTCCAGCACCGCGAACAGCCGTTGGTGGCGCTGCATGGCGCGGCCGATGGCATAGAGCACTTTGGCTCGGCTGTAGCCGGTGCTGGCGCTCCATTTCGGCAGCGCTTTTGTGGCCGCCGCAACCGCCGCGTCGATATCGGCGGCACCGGCATCCGACACCTTGGCCAGCAGCTTTGCCGAGGACGGATCGCTGGTGTCGAAGGTTTTGCCTCCGCTGGCTGCCTTCCAGTCGCCGCCGATAAACAGCGCTTTGCCGAAATCCCGCGCGGCAAGCCACGCATCGGCCTCGTTGCGCGCCTCCGGCGCCGGGCCGTATTCCATGGCGTGATAGCGTTCGAGAATGTTCATGGCGTGCTCCGATTCACGCCATCGCGTGGCGATGATTGGCCGAGTAGTGGCCGGTCAGATGATGCTCGAGCTGGCGCTCGATATCGGTCAAAAGGCTCGATGCTCCGAAGCGGAACAGCTCCGGCTCCAGCCACGGCCGGCCCAGTTCTTCTTTCATCAGCACCAGCCAATCGAGCGAGGCTTTTGCCGTGGAAATGCCACCGGCCGGCTTGAAGCCGATGAGATAGCCGGTTTCCTCGAAATAGGCGCGGATTGCGCGCACCATGGCAAGGCCGACCGGCAGCGTCGCGTTGACGCTTTCCTTGCCGGTCGAGGTCTTGATGAAATCTGCACCCGCCATCATCGCCACCATCGAGGCGAGCATGACGTTGCGCAGCGTGGCGAGGTCGCCGGTACCGAGGATCACCTTCAGATGCGCCTCGCCGCAAGCGGCGCGCATCGAGACGATCTCGTTATAGAGCTCCTGCCATTTCGCCGCGAATACCAGGCCGCGCGGGATGACGACGTCGATCTCGTCGGCGCCGTCGCGGACCGATGCTTCGATCTCTTGCAGGCGCGTCGAAAGCGGTGCAAGGCCATGCGGGAAGGCGGTCGAAACGGCGGCGACATGGACGCCGCTGCCACGCAGCGCTTCTACGGCGGTGGCGACGAAGGGATGATAGACGCAGACCGCCGCCGGGCGGATCTTTTCACCAGTAATGCCCAGCCCCTCGACGATGTCGCGACGGAACGGGTTGACTGCCTTGGCACAGAGCCTGCGCACGCGCTCTTCCGTGTCGTTCGAGTTCAGCGTCGTCAGGTCCATGCAGGCGACCGCGCGCAGCAGCCAGGCCGCCTGGTTATCGGCCTTGATCGAGCGTCTTTTGGTCAGGCTGGCGACGCGGCGTTCCAGCGCCGAGCGGTTGACGCCGCGCATCGATTCCATGAAGCCGAGATCGAGCCTCATGCCGGGATTGCGAGCAATGCCATGGGCTTGCGGCATCGGCGCATTGGCGGCGGCGCGCGCCGGCAGCGGCGTGATCTTGGACGTGCCGAGATCGGTTTCGCGGATTGTGCTGCTCATCTCCTGCCCCTTGTTCAGCGACTTATGCCGAAGATAGAACGTGAAGCAGCGCTTCACGAGTCCTTCAAGCGGTCATAACGGAAAAAGACAGTCAAGGCAGCCGATTTTTGACCGCATGATCAAAATCAGGGTCTCGAACCAGTGGACGCTGAACTGCGCGTCTCAGCCGACGAAGGCGCGCTCGACGACGAAGCTTGCCGGATGGTGCAGCGAGCCTTCCTGGAAGCCGAGGCTTTCGGCCAGTTCCTTGACGTCCTTGAGCATATGCATCGAGCCGCAGATCATGATGCGGTCGGTCTCGGGATTGAGCCTGTCGATGCCGAGATCGGTGTAGAATTTGCCCGAGCCGATCAGCGCGGTGATGCGGCCCATGCGCACGGAGGTCTCGCGCGTCGTCGAATTATACAGCGTGACGCGGCCGCCGGTCAGTTCGCCGATCAGCGGATCGTTCTCCAGTGCGGCCACCAGCTCCTGGCCGTAGGTGAGCTCGGCATTGTCGCGGCAGGTATGGGTCAGGACCACCTGCTCGAACTTCTCATAGGTGTCGGGATCGCGCAGCAGGCTGGCGAATGGAGCAATGCCGGTGCCGGTCGAGATCATGAACAGGCGCTTGGCCGGCGTCAGCGCGTCGACCACCAGCGTGCCGGTCGACTTCTGCCGCATGATGACGGTATCGCCGATCTCGATTTTCTGCAGCTCCGAGGTAAGCGGGCCGTCCAGCACCTTGATCGAGAAGAATTCGAGTTCGTCGTCCCAAGACGGGCTGGCGATCGAATAGGCGCGGAACACTGGCTTCTCGGCATTGGGCAGGCCGATCATGACGAATTCGCCGGAGCGGAAGCGCAGCGACTGCGGCCGGGTGATGCGGAACGAAAACAGCCGGTCGGTATAATGCTTCACCGAGACCACGGTTTCGGCATAGACATTGGCCGGTATCGGGAACTGCAGCGGCCGGGCGCCGGCAGTGTTGAACGCGGATGTGGTGTTCATCAAACCTAACCTTCTGGGCCGGCTCAGCGCCGGCGCCAAATCTCCATCTGCGCGCCCGAACCGGTCAGGTTCCAGCGTGCCGTTTGCACACTCCGAAGCGGTAAGCTCTTGTGTCCGGAATTTATTAGTATACAAACGATATTTGCGTCAAGACGCCGCCGTAAAACAGCTTTCCAAACTAAGGCATGTAGGCAGTTCGGGCATTTCGGGTTTCGACAATGGGACAGAATTTTTCGGCGCGAGCGCTGGATTCGACTGGCGGCGTCGTCGCCGGCATCGATGTCGGCGGAACTTTTACCGACCTCCTTCTGATCGACGGCCGTGACGGTGGCCGGGTGCATATCGCCAAGACCCCGACGACAGTCGACAACCAGGCGTTCGGCGTCGTTTCGGCACTTGGCGCCACCGGCTTTCCGGTCGACGGCATCGACCTCATCGTGCACGGCACGACGACGACTACCAACGCGGTGCTGGAGCGCCGGCTGGCCAAGACCGGCATGATCACCACGCGCGGCTTTCGCGACGTCATCGAGCTTGGCCGGCGGACACGGCCGCAGGCCTATGGCATGACGGGCACCTTCGTCCCGATCATTCCGCGCAATCTGCGGCTCGAAGTGTCGGAGCGGGTCGAGGCCTCGGGCGCGGTGCGCATCCCGCTCGACGAGGCCGATATGCGGACAGCGATTTCACAACTGATCGCAGCCGGCTGCGAATCCCTGGTCATCCATTTCCTGCATTCCTACGCCAACCCGGCGCATGAGCGGCGCGCCGCCGAGATAGCGGCCGAGCTTTGGCCGAACGGCTACATCACGACAGGCCACGCCCTGCTTTCGGAAGCGCGCGAATTCGAGCGCGGGGTGACTGCTTCGGTCAACGCTTCGGTGCAACCGATCCTCGAACGCTATGTCGAGCGGCTGCGCAAGGAGCTGGCGTCAAAAGGCTACGCCCGCGACTTCCTGATCATGAACGGCAATGGCGGCATGATCTCGGCCCGCTTTGTCACACGTGAGTCGGCCAAGACCGTCATGTCCGGCCCCGCTTCCGGCGTCATCGCTGCCGCCTATACCGGAAAACGCGCCGGCTTCGAAAACCTGGTCACCTATGACATGGGCGGCACCTCGACCGACGTGGCGCTGATCCGCAACGCCGAGCCGGCGGTGTCGAACGAGATCGAGATCGAGTATGCGATGCCGATCCACGTGCCGATGGTGGCGGTGCATACGGTCGGCGCCGGCGGCGGCTCAATCGCCCACGTCGATGCGGCAGGCCTGATCCAGATCGGCCCGGAAAGTGCCGGCGCCAATCCCGGCCCGATATGCTACGGACGCGGCGGCTTGGAGCCGACCATCACCGACGCCAATCTGGTGCTCGGCAGGCTGGCGCCGAAGAAGCTGCTCGCGGTGGAAAACCCGGTCACCGTCGAACGGGTCACCGGCATATTCGAGGACAGGATCGGCCGCGCCACAGGCTTGTCCGGCGTCGAGGCGGCGGGTGCGGTGCTGCGGCTCGGCAACGTGAAGATGGCCGGCGCCATCCGCATGGTCTCGGTGTCGCGCGGCCACGACCCGCGCGATTTCGCGCTGTTCGCCTTCGGTGGCGCCGGGCCGCTGCATGCGACGGCATTGGCGCGCGAACTAGGCCTGCCGAAAGTGCTGGTGCCGGCGCGGCCAGGCATCACCAATGCTCTCGGCTGCGTCGTCGCCGATCTGCGCCATGATTTCGTCAACACGGTCAATCAGTCGGTGCCCAGTCTCGATGAAACCCAGCTCCATGAGACATTGGAACGGCACCGAAACGAAGGCGAGGAGCTGATCGGCAAGGAGGCGGTGAAGCCGGAAATGATCCGCGTCACGCATTCCGCCGACATGCAGTTCGTCGGCCAGACGCATATCATCAACGTGCCGCTGCCGTCGTCTGCGGTGACACGCGAGGGACTGCAGCACCTGTTCGAGAAGGCCTATTTCGCCCGCTTCAAGGTCCAGTTGCCGGAAATCCGCGCCAATCTGGTCAACCTCAACACCTCGGTCACCGGCGTGCGGCCGGCAATCGATCTGTCCCGGCTGATCGACCCGGCTGGGCGCGCCAAAACGCTCGAAGAGGCGCGGCGCGAGATCCGGCCTGTCTGGTATGGCGGGCGCTGGTACGACACGCCGGTCTACAGCAGAGAGAAGTTGCCGCTCGACGCAACAATCGAAGGTCCGGCGATCCTCGAACAGATGGACGCGACGACTGTGCTGGAGCCCGGCGACCGGGCGCGATCGGATGCCGACGGCAACATCATCATCGATATCGGCGAGGCCTGAGATGGAAAAACTCGACGCCATCACCCTTTCAGTCATCCAGGCGGCGCTACAGCAAGTCTGCGACGAAATGGACCTGACATTTTCGCGCGCCGCGTTCTCGCCTGTCATCGCCGAGGCCAATGACCGTTCGGATGGCATCTATTCGGCGCTCGATGGTTCGCTGATCGCGCAAGGCAGCCAGGGCCTGCCGGTGTTCGTCGGCGTCATGCAGTATTCGACCAAAACCGTGATCAAGATGATCGCCGACGGACGCTGCCTGCCGCCCGAGCCGGGCGATATCTACATCGTCAATGATCCCTATCTCGGCGGCACCCATCTCATGGATGTGCGCTTCGCCATGCCGGTCTACCGCGACGGCAGGATATTCTGCTGGCTTTCGAACACCGGCCATTGGCCCGACATTGGCGGTTCGGTGCCGGGCGGATTCTCCGCCTCGGCAACGGCGGTCGAGCAGGAAGGCTTGCGGTTGCCGCCGGTGAAACTGTTCAAGAAGGGCGTGCTCGACCCGGAGATCTACGCCATCATCTGCTCCAACATCCGTGTCGCCGACCAGCGCATTGGCGATATCCGCGCGCAGGCGGCGGCACTGCTGATCGGCCAGGACAGGCTTAACGGAATCCTGGATCGTTACGGAGATGAAACGGTTGTCGAAGCGATCGCCGAATTGCGGCGCCGCGCCGCTGAACAGATGCGCGTCAACATATCGGCCATTCCCGACGGAATCTATCGCTCGCAGGCCTTCGTCGATTCAGACGGCGTGGTAAACGAGCCGCTGACTATCGCGCTGGCGGCCGAAAAACAGGGCGACACGCTCAGCTTCGACTTCTCCGGTTCGTCAAAGCCCTGCGCTGGGCCGATGAACAGCGTGCTGGCGACGACCTTGTCCTCGGTCTATCTCGCCATGCGGCACATTTTCCCCGATGTGCCGATCAGCGCCGGCGCCTTCGAGCCGCTGATCGTCAAGCGGCCGGAAGGCACCTTCCTCGACGCCAAATATCCGCGGCCGGTATCGGGCTGCGCGGCTGAGGTTTCGCAGCGCATCGCCGAGGCGGTGTTCGCGGCGATGGTGCAGGCCCTGCCGGACAGGGTGACGGCGGCTCCGGCTGGCTCCAGCGGCAATTTCGCGCTCGGCGGCAACGATCCGGTCCGTGGCCGCGATTATGTCATGTACCAGATCTCCGGCGGCGGCTATGGCGGCAATGCCGGTCACGACGGCCTGACCAATGGCTGCTCGACCATCGGCATCTCCAAGTCGCCGCCGGTCGAGATCATGGAGCAGGCCTTCCCGGTGCTCTACCGGCATTACGCGCTGCGCGAAGGCTCGGGTGGCGCCGGCAAGCACCGCGGCGGGTTTGGGCTCGCCTATGAGGTAGAGATCCTGCGCGGCGACGCCCGCGCCTCTTTCGTCATGGATCACGGCCGGTTCGGCCCGCAAGGCGCGCTCGGCGGCAAGGACGGCGCGGTCAACACGGTGACTGTGTTCCGCAACGGCGAGGAACATGTGCCGCCGCACCTCTCAAAGGAACAGGACATCGCGCTGAAGGCAGGCGACCGCGTGCGCGTCGGCACACCGGGCGGCGGCGGCTACGGCGATCCGTTGCAGCGCGATCCGCAATTGGTCGCTCGGGATGTCAAGCTTGGCTACTATACCGCAGAGCAAGCCAGAGACCTGTTCGGAGTCGTAGCGGATGAGCAACCCAAATCCCCTGGAGGCTGATCTCTCGTCTGAACTGGCCTACGCAGTCGAACGCGTCTATGCCGCTTTCGCGTCTTATCCATCGCCCCGCCACCTGCATGGCTCGCCGTACAAGGATTTGGAATCGATCTTTCGGGGAGTATCCAGTGGTCCGCTTCGGGAGCTCAGTGGTGAAAACCTCGGCGCCTATGCCGGATCGGCCATATGGACAGTCGGCGACGTCGATGACTACCGGCACTTTCTGCCGAGAGTGCTTGAACTTGCCATCCAAGGCGAACCTTCGATGGGGTTCGACGCCAACGTGATTGCCGCAAAGCTCGAAAGGACCTCCTGGCGCGATTGGCCGTTGGAAGAACAGCAGGCTGTCGAGGAGCTGTTTCAGGCTGCCTGGCGAAAAGCGATGACCATGCATCCCGATGAAGGGAACGCGGTTCCTTGGCTGGAGGGCATAGTGCTTGCCGGAATGGATGTAGCAGCTGCATTAGCGGCATGGCATGATAGCCCTTACCCCGAGGCCATGTTGCACTGTGCGGACTTGATTACCGGCAACATCAAGACACTCGATAAGGGGCACGTGATCTTCAGCGAACAGGTCACCACATGGCTTCTATCCGACAGTCTCGCCTGGCACTTGTTCACCGTCGCGGTCGAGGCTCCCTTGCGCCCCGACGATCGCGAAAAGCTCGCTTGGGCCAGCGAGACCATCGAGAACAATCTGAACTTTCCCGGAAATTAAAGGCGTTGATTGGCCGCGGTTCGCCGGTCACGCTCTGTGGTCCAGCCTCGCGACCAGCCGGTCGCCGGCCCACTGGATGCCGCAGACCAGGACGATCAGGACGATGACCACGGCGATCATGACGGACGTCTCGAAGCGCTGGTAGCCGTAGCGGATGGCGAGGTCGCCGAGCCCGCCGGCGCCGATGGCGCCAGCCATGGCCGAGGCGCCGATAAGCGTCACCAGCGTCACGGTAAAGCCGGCGACGATGCCGGGCAACGCTTCCGGCACCAGCACCTCTCGAATAATCGTCCAGCGGTTGCCGCCCATGGCGCGTGCTGCCTCGATCAGCCCGTGGTCGACCTCGCGCAGCGACACTTCGGCGATCCGGGCATAGTAAGGCGTCGCCGCGATCGACAGCGGCACGATCGCTGCCCAGGTGCCGATCGAGGTGCCGACGATCAGCCGCGTCACCGGGATCAGCGCAACCAGCAGGATGATGAAAGGCACCGAGCGGAAGCCATTGATGACAGCGCCAAGCGCGCGGTTCACCCACAGGTTTTCGCCGATGCCGCCGCGGTCGGTGGCGACCAGCGCCAGGCCGAGCGGCAGCCCGAAAACCAGCGAGACGAGGCCGGAGGCGGCCGTCATCAGGATCGTTTCCCAGATTGAACGGACGAGAAGCTCAAACAGAACCGGCGACATGGCCAAGCACCTCCACCCGCGCTTGGCGGGCTTTCAAGAACGCGATCACCTCTGCCAGGTGAGCTTCATTGGTGCCGGCGACCGCCACGAACAGTGTCCCGACAGGCTGCTGCTGGACGTGATCGATGCCGCCATGCACGAGGCGGAACGAGCCGGGAACTGCCGAGGCAAGATCGGACAAAAGCGGGCTTCGGGCGGCCTCACCGGCCACGTCGATCCTGAGGATCGCCTCCACGCCGGCGTTCTGCGTTAGCCGGCTTGCGATCTCCGCCGGCAATTGCGGCCGGATGCCGCCGAGCAGGCTTTGTGTGATCGCCGATTTCGGGTCGGCAAAGACCGACCACACCGGCCCTTGCTCGACGATCCGCCCAGCGTCGATCACCGCGACCCGGTCGGCGATCGAGCGGATCACCTCCATCTCATGCGTGATCAGCAGGATGGTCAGGCCAAGCTGCCGGTTGATGTCCCTCAGCAAGGCAAGGATGGAGCGCGTCGTCTCCGGGTCGAGCGCCGAGGTCGCTTCGTCGGACAAAAGTAGCGCCGGGCGCGCCGCAAGCGCCCGGGCAATGCCGACACGCTGCTTCTGCCCGCCCGACAGCGACGCCGGATAGGCTTTCGCCTTCTCCGACAGCCCGACGAGCTCGAGCAGCTCGGCGGCGCGCGCCAGGCGTTCGGCCCTGGGCCGGCCTTCGATCTTGAGCGGCAGCGCTACATTGTCTTCGACGGTCTTGGCGGACAGCAGGTTGAAATGCTGGAAGATCATACCGATGCGCCGGCGCAGCGGCTGCAATTCGCGCTCGCCGAGCCGGCTGATGTCGCGGCCTTCGATGTAGACCTGTCCTGAATCCGGCCGCTCCAGGCCGTTCAGGCAGCGTATCAGCGTCGACTTGCCGGCGCCGCTGCGGCCGATGATGCCGAGGATCTCGCCCTGGCGCACGCTGAGCGACACGCCGTCCAGCGCCGCTGTCGCGCCGAAGCGGCGCTTCAGCTCGATGAGGCGCACGACATCGTTCGGTCCCGCGGAGCGGCCGCCGACGGGATGCATGACTTCGATGACCGAGGCGAAATGCTGGTTCATGAAAGTTCCTGTATTGGTGTCCCGCAAACGCGATCGCGGTCCGCGTTGAAGCGCGGACCGCTTTACCATGCCGGGCTTCGGCGCCCAGTCGAGCTCGGCATCAATAGGCGCTGATGCCGGTTCCCTTGTAGACCCGATCGAATTCGGCCTTCACCTTTTCGTTCTGGTAGGAGGCGACCAATGTCTTTACCCAGGGCTGGTTTTCATTGCCGGCCTTGACCGCGATGAAATTGCGGTAGGGATTGTCGGCCACCGCCTCCTGGGCGATGCGATTCTCCGGTGTGAGGCCGCTTTTAAGCGCCCAATCCGTGTTGACTACGGCCGCGTCGAGGTCTTCCACCGAGCGCCCGACGATGCCTGCGTCCAGCTCCTTGATGACCAAGTGCTTCGGGTTTTCGGCGATGTCGGTGGTCGTCGCCAGAATGCCGGTGCCTTCCCTGAGCTTGATCAGATGTTCGCTCTGCAGGACGCGCAGTGCGCGGCCCTCATTGGACGGGTCGTTCGGCACGCCAATGACCGCGCCTTCTGGCAGGTCGGCAATCTTCGCGTACTTCTTGGAATAAAGGCCGATCGGCCAGACCCCGGTATAGCCGACCGGGACGATGTGATAGCCCTGCGTCTTGATCTGGTTGTCGAGATAGGGCTTGTGCTGGAAGGCGTTGGCGTCGATTTCGCCACGCTCGAGCGCTTCATTCGGCTGGGTATAGTCGTTGAACACCACGGTCTCGATTGTCAGGCCCCTCTCCGCCGCCTGGGCGGTGACGACGCGCCAGACGTCCTCGTCCTCGCCGCTCATGATACCGACCTTGACCGCCGTCTTGTCCTCGGCGAGCGACGGCGCAGCAAGGCCGACAATCGCAACCGCCGACGCGAAAAGTACAGCCAGACCGGCGCGCCGGCTTATACTTGCGGAGAGAAATGAGAGCAAAGTGTTGGTGTTCCCAGACATGATCTATCCCGTCGGTTCTGAAGTCGTTGCGGCCAGGCGGAGTGCCAAGCCTTGCCGGCATCATCGGGAATGCTGACCGTCGGATCAAAGCACCGTATTTCCCGCGAAATGCGAAGCCAGGAATATTCTCTCAAAGTTTCGGGCCTGGCGAGCACAGGGCGTGCTGGGATCATGTGTTCTAAGCCAATGCTGGTTCAGAAATTGTCCGGACGTCGTCTCCGCTATGAGGCCCGCCGTGCTTCGAAACGGCGGGCCTTTCTGCGTCCGAATGCCCAACACGGGCAGCAGTGTGGGATGTCGACAATGCTAGACGCGCCGCATGTCCCTTCAAAGCGACGCGCTTGCTCACTGGATGACCTTCACGATCCTGCGTGTGCCTGGATCGACCAGGACGGTCTGGTTGTCGACGACGACGTAGCGGTATTTGATGTTGGGGACTTCATGAAGCTCGACGGTATCGGGCAGGGTCGAGCCGACATTGAGCTCCACGCCGGGGAGCTGGACGGACGCCAGAGGCTGCTTTTTCACATACTCGCGTACGATCGTCTCCTGCTGCGGTTCGATGACCACATCCTGGGCGGCAGCGGCGCCGACACCCGCAAGCAGCAAAAACCCACCCGCGGCTGCGGAAAGATGCATTCTCATGATTGTCTCCTTTCCTCGTGAGCCACCTCTGCGCTGCGCCGCGTCATGCCGTTCGCAGCGGGGTCGCTATAGGCCGGTAACGTCATCAGGTGGAGCTTGTTCCGCCACTCGGATCGCTTGCCGTTTCCTTCCATTAGTTTGGAACAAAGTTTTTTAAACGCAGTTTTGCGGGGTGAAGGGACGCATTTTCCAAGGAGATCTCTCATGAAAGGCGTTCTGATCACCAGCATGTTAGCAATCAGCGTCAGCTGCGGGGCCGCACTTGCCCAGACGCAGCAGTCGACCGACGATCAGTCCGGCGCCAATTGTGCAGCCGGCACTGCCAATTGCCAGAACGGCGCCAAGATGGGCGAGCAGGCTCAGGGCAAGGCCGGCGCCACCACTGATCAACAGGCGCAGGGCAAACCGAAGCTGAAGACCGGCGAGCAGGCTCAGGGCAAGGCTGGCGCTACGACTGAGCAGCAGGCCACGGGCAACACGAAGATGAAGACTGAAGAGCAGGCCCAAGGCAAGGCTGGCGCCACGACTGACCAGCAGGCCACGGGCAACACGAAGATGAAGACCGAGGAGCAAGCCCAGGGCAAGGCTGGAACCACCACCACCGAGCAGGCTCAGGGCAGCTCCAAGATGCAGACCGAACAGCAGGCTCAGGGTAAGGCTGGGACCACGACCACAAACCAGGCTCAGAGCAATACTTCTACCCAGCAGGACCAGAGTTCGACCGCTTCCATCAGCAATGTGACCGTTGAGCAGAAGACAGAGATCACTCAGGTCATCAAGGAGACGAACGTCCAACCCGTTTCCAACGTCGATTTCGACATCTCCGTCGGTGTCGAGGTCCCGCGAAAGAAGGTCCGGCTGCATCGTCTGCCGGCGCGCATCGTCAAGATCGTTCCGGCTTACGAAGGCTATGAGTATTTCGTGCTCGCCGACGGCCGGATCGTCATCGTCGACCCGAATACCTACAAGATCGTGATTATCCTGACCTAGTCGTGGCCAGACGGTCTACCGTGGGTTGATTCAACAAAAAAGCCCGCCGCGCAGCTCGGGCGGCGGGCTTTTCCGTACCCAGCTCCAGCGTCTGCAAATCGCAAATCAAGGTCCGTCTTCGGGGCGAGGAGTGAGCACGGTATGATCGATGGTGTCGGGCAGGCAGGGACTGGGCAGGCAGCTTGTTCGGACTGACGCGGTGGTCATGGCATCGATATCCGTAACCAGCACCATTCTCGCGTAGTGCCGCGGCCACAGCGGCTCTCCAAACAGGACGAAGACGCCGCCAATCATCAAGGCCAGCAACATGAGTGCCGTAACATTTGCAAATATCTCGCCGTAGCGCATGAAGGCAGCCTGTCCCGTTCGGAAAGCGATTTCAGCCTGTGACAGCGGCGACCAGGACGGCGCCGAAAGCCGGCGCTACTATCCTTGACGCCCCGCGAACGCCGCCTTCCATTGGATCCTCCCCGAACAAGCCGGGTAAATAACGGCACTCTCGGTGCTTTGTTCCCGGCCGTGTGGCCGCGTCACACAGGCCGTGTGTGGGGCGGCCTTTCGTTTGCAAAAGGCACTCTTCGCTCTCATTGATGTGCGGCAGCGAGGTCCTTGACGTGACGTTCGTGCATTTGCAGCACCGGCAGCGTCTTCTTGGCAAACTCCTTCATCGCCGGATCGTCGCCGGAATTCGCGTAAGCGGAAAACAGCGCCACCGCTTCTTTATGCGCCTGGGTCTGCATGTCGATATATTTCGATTGGAAACTGTCCCCGCTGGCCTCCTTGAGTTGGTCGAGCAGCGCTTGGTGCTTGGTGTCCAGCGACGGGCCGGCCGGCGCGGTGGCCGAAGTCGTCTGCCCCCTGCTGAGCGCCGCCTTGAAGTCCTCGCCGGCCTTGGTATGGTCCGTGACCATTTGCGCCGCGAAGGCCTTCACATCGTCAGCCGTCGCCTGCGTCTGCGCAAGTCGGCTCGATTCGATTTCAAATGTATTGGCGATGGGCACGGTCTTGACGAATGTCGCGGTGTCAACCTTGCTCATGGTGTCGGTCGTCAGCGGCGTCAGCGTCGCCGATTGGGCAAAAACAGCCAAAGGCGCGCCGGCCATCATCGCTGCCGCAGTGATGGATAGAAGCGTTTTCATGGGGGTTCTCCGAGGCTGATGTCATCCCTCCGATGGCTCAACGCGGAAGCTGCGACGAGGTTGCCTGGTCGCAGTGGCCACAGCCGCCGCGAGCCAAACAAATGATTTGGATAACACAAAAATACAAAAATAGAGGACGCCGGCTGGGTCCTGCAAAGTGCAACGCAACCCGTAGGACCGTACGGAATCGTACAAGCTCTTTCGCTTTGCCGCAGTCTTGCTATCGTCTGCCGGGACAGATGGGTGGAGGCTTCCGTGGGGCAGATCAAGTCGCCGCTTGGAATCTGTATTGATACCGACAAAGCCGTTCATATCGTCATGGCCGACTACAATTCGGGCGACATTCTCTCGACCACTGTCGTCATAGCCGATTTGCGCAAACGCTTTCCCTGGTTCCGGCAAACCGACGAGGAACTGGTTGGCTTCATCGTTCGGGCGCTGGACGGTCGGGATATCGCGGTCAGCTTCGACCACCGCTGCCGTTAGACGGCCGATTTTCAATACAGCTGCGGAGCGTACGCTCCGCAGCCTCATCACAGACTATGATAAACCGGGCGCTTACTTGCCGCAGTGGTTGTCGTTCACCGTCGGCGCCATCGTGCCCGGAGACTTGCCGGTCGCGTCGGGCAGAGCCCCCTGCGGGCCTGGTGGGCAATTCCGGTCGGCATTCGAATTCGTCGTTGAGAAATCGCGAATGCTGTTGGTGATGGTCGAATCCGTGCCGGTGTCAGGGCCGCCATTATCCGGGACTACTATCGTCCGCCCGCTGCCGTCGGCAGCAGCTCCGGAGGGATCGCCGACGTTCTGGGCCATCGCTGACGTGGCCAGACCGATCGTAAGCGCCGAAGCTGCGAGAATTTTCGTGAGCATGATGCTTCTCCTTTTTACGAGGGTCGTCGCGTTGCGACTACGAAAACAACCGTTCGGGCGGGCGAAGGTTCCGACAAATTCCCCATGAATTTCAGCATGTTCTTGGGTGTTCAAGGCGGCCGCCATGCCATTCTCCGCGGGCATGCATCTGTGGACTTTTCTGACGGCCCGGCCCGGTATTTTGCTCGCCGCATGAGCGTACGCCTTACCGTCCGCCGGAACAGGAATGCTCCTTGTGAGTTCATACCTTTGTACAATGCGACGCGCTGATGCGAATGGCGGCAGCGCAAACAAGGAGAGCAGACATCATGGGCCTTGGAACCATTCTCATCATCATCTTGGTCCTTGCCTTGCTTGGCGGCTTCAGCGGCTTGGGCGGCGGACCGTTCTATGGCACCGGCTATTACGGTGGTGGCGGCCTCGGCTTGGTGCTGCTTATCGTCATTGTCCTGGTCCTGCTTGGGCGCATTTGATGCATGTCGTGCAAAAGTGTGCAGCGGTTTTGTGATAACGACATGCATAAAACAGGAAGTAAGCAAACAGGAAGTAAGCGCGTCGCATGAGGCCGGCCAAACGCGACACGCGTTAGTGTTACGCTCGCGACAAAAACGCCTGCCGCTTGGTAATTAGCGCCGGGCGTTTTGTCGTGAAAAGACTAGATTTCCAAGATCCTTGGCAAACCGGGACCCTGGCTAGAAAGGGCGACTCGGTGCCGAACCTTTCGGCGCCGAGGACGCCACCATAGCAGCAGCTTATTGTTGGCGATCGGCGGCCAGCGCTTCTTTCAGATCGGCGTTGAGCACACCCTCGTTGAACAGCGACATGATACGGGCTGCCAACCGCTCGCGGACAGGACTGTCGTCCGCAACACCCAACTCGCGGCAGCAGTCGTCGAGCGCTTTTCTCAGCACGCTCAGTTCGGCTGGAGTTGCTGCACCTTGCATCGGCATGCCATCCTCCCTTGAAAAGGGCGAAAGCGCGAAACGTCTTTCAAGCGTCCACTCGCCGTGCCTGTGTGGACGACTCCAATTCAATTAGCGCCGCTCTCGTCCAAACTCAATGTACGGAAATTACCAAGCAGACAGTTTGGGAACGACTGCCTTGCACCTGCATTGTTGCTGCGATCCAACCTACCCCTCATTTGGATCACTGGGCGTAGCCCACGACGCCCGAATGGAGCCCGTTGCATCCCTCGCGACGGGCTCTTTTCGAGCCCGGCGATCTCAATTGTCGTTTTCGTACCAAACCGACTTTGGTACGTTTCCAACTCTAACTTTCAGTCGGATGTTTTCGTAGGCAAGCGGCAGGAGAAACTGCCGTGCATCGATTCATTTTTTTATTTAGTAGGCTCCATACCTTTCAGTGCTTATATAAGCGTTATCGTCCGCAGGTTATACCGGGCGCGGACGGCTGGGAGATAAAAAGGCTCTTGCCCTGTTTTGGGCCCAGCTATGTCTGATCCAGCAAATTCCAATAAAAATCCGTACAAAAACAAGCTGTTGCGCCGAATGAGCGCCGGCGATTTCGCATCTCTCGAGCCGCACATCGAGCGCTGTTCGCTGGAGTTACGGCAATCGCTCGAAGTGTCCGGATCGCCGATCGAGGCCATTTATTTCCTTGAGGACGGCATCGGTTCGGTGGTTGCGAAAATGCCGAACGGCAGCGATGCGGAAGTTGGCCTTGTCGGCTTGGAAGGTATGACCGGCTCGGCCCTGATAATGGGCGACGACCGTACGGTCCATGATTGCTATGTGCAGCTGGCGGGAGAAGCTGCCAGGATCGACGCCGAGCCGTTCAAGGCGGCGCTGACGCAAAGCCCGACGCTGCGGCTGTTCTTGCTGCGCTACGTGCAATATCTGCATGTCCAGACTGGCTATACCGCGCTGGTCAACGCGCGATCGAAACTTGAAGACCGGCTGGCGCGCTGGCTTCTCATGTGTGACGATCGGGTGGATGGCGGCCGGCTGACGATCACGCACGAATTCCTGTCGATCATGCTTGGCGTAAGGCGCCCGGGTGTAACGGTCGCGCTGCAGCTGCTCGAGGGGCGAGGGCTCATCCGGTCCCGCCGCGGCGAAATTATCATCCGCGATCGCGATGGTCTCGTCGCACTGGCGGATGGCGGCTACGGCTTGGCCGAGGCCGAATATACCCGCCTGGTCGAGCATATCGGCGAGCGCTGACGGCGCTTTTCTGGCCGATTGCTGCCGCAGGTCGAAGGCCCCTGCGACACCACACGGCGGGTCGGAAAAATTTTCAAAGCTGCCGGACCGTCAGGGAACTTGTTTCCTGTCGGAGGGTTATCGGACGCCTCCACTTTGCGAGGCGGCACCAACCATTCGGGAGAGGATCATGGCGACTACGAAAAAGGCCGCGAAGGCGGCAAGCAAGGGCCTTGAGGATCTGTTCCTCGACGGGCTCAAAGACCTCTACTACGCCGAGAAGAAGATATTGAAAGCACTGCCCAAAATGGCCAAGGGCGCGGAGTCGGAAGAAGTGACCGCCGCCTTCGAGAAACACCGCATGGAAACCGAAGGACATGTCGACCGCCTCGAGGAGGTGTTCGACAAATTCGGCAAGCCGGCCCGCGGCAAAACCTGTCCGGCCATTGACGGCATCATCGAAGAGGGCTCGGAAATGCTCGAGGAGTATAGTGGTGCTCCTGCACTCGACGCCGGACTTGTCGGCGCAGCGCAGTCTGTCGAACATTACGAGATCGCTCGCTACGGCACTTTGATCGCGTGGGCGGAAGAACTCGGCAAGAGCGACGTTGTCGAGCTGCTCAGGGCAACTCTCAAGGAAGAGGTCGCGACCGACGAAGCGCTTTCCAAGCTCGGCGAAAGCGGCGTCAACGAACGCGCCATGCAGGAAGCCGCCTGATTTCAAAACCGCAACCGAGCCTTGGTTGCCAAGGCTCGGTTGGCCGCGGCGAACCGGTGAAATGATGCATTGGTCCGTCATGAACGGTAGAGCGGGCAGCAAGCGCCTTGAAGCGGTGTCTCGGATCGGACTTACTCGATCTGCTCGAACGTGCATTGCCGCGGCTCCTTGTCCGGCCGCCAGCGCAACAGCTTGGTTCCGTGCCGGAACCGGTCGCCTGTCACATGGTCGAACCGAACCTCGACCACCAGTTCAGGCTTTATCGGTTCCCATTGTCCGCTCCGCTCCGTGCTCCAGCGGCTTGGTCCGCCCGGCGCCTTGCCGGTGAAACCTGGTTTGGCCCGCAGTTTTTCCAGCCGTCTGGTCAGCGCCGCCCTGTCGTCCTTGCCGATAGTCGAGGTGAACCCGACATGGTCCAGCCTGCCTTCGCTATTGTAGAGGCCAAGCAGCAGAGATCCGACTTCGTTGCTGCCGGCGAGATAGCGAAAGCCGCCGACCACGCAATCCGCAGTGCGCAGCCGCTTGACCTTGACCATGGCGCGCTCGCCGGGCCGGTATGGCCCGGCGATCAGTTTTGCAACAACACCGTCGGTCGAGCCGTGGCCGGCGCCCTGCAGCCAGCGCTCGGCGGTGGCGGCGTCGTGCGTATATTTGGACAGGTGCAGTTGGGGCCGTGCCGCCGACGCGACAAAGGCCCCAATCGCCTGCCTCCTGGTGGTGAGAGGCTCTTCGATGATGATCCTGCCGCCGGGCTCGGCCAGCATATCGAACAGGATCAGCATGGCGGGCGTCTCGAGGCTCAACTTGCGGATCCTGCTTTCGGCGGGATGAAGGCGCATTTGCAGGGCCTCGAACGAGGACGATCCGTCGACCTCGATGACAATCTCGCCGTCGGCAACAAACCGTCGCGAGCTCACATCGCGCAGCACCGCGACCAGTTCGGGAAAATAGCGGCCAAGCGGCTTGCCCGATTTTGCACGCAGATCGACGGCATCGTCGCCCTTGAACACGAGGCAGCGAAACCCGTCCCATTTCGGCTCGTATTGCCAAAGCCCGTCGCCGCCAGGGATTGCATCGGCGGCTTTGGCTTCCATCGGACGAAGGTCGAGCGGCAACGGAAATGCGGTCATGGCTGGTCCGCGCCGCCGCTACGGCATTCGCTACCGCCGTCGGCCATTCCTCTGTGCCCCGCTCTGCCGCCTCGGCGCCTTGCGGCCGGTTTGCTCGGGCGAAGGCGACAGCGGATCGACCTCGCCGGACCCACCGATCTCCTTGGTGATGCGATAGGCCAGATAAGCGACGGCTCCAGCAAGCAGCAAGCGGACCATGACTGCAAATCCTTCGTTGGCGTGAACCCACCAACCCGCAGGCCGAAGGTTTTGTTCCGCCGCTGCCAATCGCCGGAGTGAATCGTCGGCGGCGCAACCAAAATCCAGGCGCATCGTTTGTTGCTTATCGACGAAAAGAATTTGCGATGAAGACGCTCTTGCCCTTGTTCGCTTTGACCATGGCGCTATTCCTGGCCAGCAGCGCTTGGCCTGACGGGTGACCGCGATGCTCCTCGTTGTTCCGGTCTGGCAGGACATCGCGGCACGACTGCTTCTGACCGCGCTCGCCGGCCTGTTGATAGGCCTCAACCGCGAGGCGCGCGGGCACGCGGCGGGGCTACGCACCACCGTGCTGGTCGGATTGGCCGCCGCCATCACAATGATCCAGGCCAGTATTCTGCTCGAGACCGTTGGCAAGCACCCGGATTCGTTTGCATCGATGGACGTCTTGCGCTTTCCGCTGGGCGTGTTGACCGGCGTCGGCTTTATCGGCGGTGGCGCCATTCTTCGCCGCGGCAATCTTGTCAGCGGCGTCACCACGGCGGCCACGTTGTGGGTGATGACGGCGATCGGATTGGCTTTCGGTGGTGGCCAATACGGCTTGGGCGCGGCCGGCACGGCGCTGACGCTGGCCACCTTGCTGGTCCTGAAATGGGTGGACCTTCGAATGTCGCGCGAACACCATGCCCAGTTGGCACTGACCTGGAAGGCCGCAGCCCGACAGGAACTCGATACGATGATCGGGCCGCTTGGCTACCGGGCACGCCTCGTCGCGATAGAGAGGCGCCCGGATCTCAAAGACCCTGTTTTCTCGTTCGAGATCAGTTGGAGGCGGCCGGACACTGGGGCACCGCCAATGGATCTGCTGGAATCGGTGGGCGAGCATTGCGAGATCCAGAAGTTTGATCTCCTCAGCGAACCTGCCCGCTAGCTGGCGGCTTGCAACGATCGCGGCATGAATCAGGCCATAGCTTCTCCACACCCCTTTCGATACCTATCTGTCGAGGCAGGACTCAAGGAGCAAGCAAAAGACCGTGGCACAGCGATCGGGAAGTGCTGATCTCCCACTTCACGGCGGGCGCGTACCGAAATGGCTCGGCGACCGCATGACGCGGCTTGGCGCGGTCATGTGCGAGGCGATCATCCACCATTACGGCCGCGATGAATTGCTGCGCCGGCTGGCGCATCCGTTCTGGTTCCAGTCTTTTGGCGCCGTGATGGGGATGGACTGGCATTCCTCCGGCATCACCACCAGCGTCGTCGGAGCGTTGAAGCGCGGTCTGTCGCCGCTCTCCGGCGAACTCGGCATCCACGTTTGCGGCGGCCGCGGCGCGCATTCGCGCAAGACCCCGCACGAGCTTGCCCTGATCGGCGAGCGTGTCGGCCTCGACGGGCAAGGCCTCGCGACTGCGAGCCGGCTTGTCGCCAAGGTGGACAGCGCCGCGGTCCAGGACGGTTTCGATCTCTATCTGCACGGCTTTATCGTCACCGACGACGGCAACTGGGTGGTGGTGCAGCAGGGCATGAACGGCGACAGCAAGGTGGCGCGCCGCTATCACTGGCTGTCCGAAGGCCTGAAGAGCTTTGTCGACCAGCCGCATGCTGCCATCGAGGGCGCCAACCAGGGCGAAATCGTCAACCTGACCGACCGCCGCGCTGAAGCGTCGCGCCAGGGACAACTGGACCTTCTGCACGACCTTGGACCGGATCGCATCGTGAGGGAGCTTGCCGCTTTGGAGCGGGGTTCGGCGCCAGCGCCGGAGCCGGCACAAAAGCTGCTGCCGCATCTGGTGATGCCGGCGCACCACGATGTACGCGAAAGCGATGTCGTCATGCGCCGCCTGCACGGCAACATCGCCGCGGCGGCCGAGCGCGGCCCGACGGATTTCGCCGGGCTTCTCCTGGTGCCCAATGTCGGCGCGCGCACAGTGCGGGCGCTGGCGCTGGTCGCCGAAGTCGTGCATGGCGCGCCGTGCCGATTTTCCGATCCCGGCCGCTTCTCGCTGGCGCATGGCGGCAAGGACAGGCACCCGTTTCCGGTGCCGCTGAAGGTCTATGACGAGACGATCGGCGTGCTGAAGTCGGCTGTCCACAAGGCCAGGCTCGGCCGTGACGAAGAGATCGGCGCGTTGCGGCGGCTGGACGACCAGTCGCGGCAGGTCGAGCGCTATGCCACCGGGCCGAGCCTGAAGGAAATCGTCGCCGGAGAGTTCGAGCAATCGCATCTGCTCGGCGGCAGCAGCGTCTTCGGTTGGGAGGTTGTACCCGAAACGGCCGCAGTCAAATCAACGAAGTGATCGGCTCGGATCAAGCCTCCAAGTCGATCAGGGCGACGCCGAGTTCGGGACGGTGCCTGCGGCGCAGATGGCCAGGCGTCTCCACCAATGTGACCTCAAGCGTCGGCCGCACGATGCCGTCCAGCAGATGACCGCCCCTCGTGGTGCCGTCACTCAATCCAAGGACTGCGTGGACGTGCAGGCTGGGCCTGCCGTCGTCGCCGATGGCAACATCGCCGATCGCGCTCAGCACTTCGCACTGTTCCCGGACGGGGATTTTCCGGTAGGTCCTTTCTCCAGGGTCGAACCAGCCGACGGTTGCACTTTCGAAAGCGCCGAGCGCGGTCAGCGACGCGCCGCCGACGCCACGGTCGACCGCAAATGACGTCAGCTGCGCAAACGCCTCTTCGCCGGGATCAAGCACAACGACGAACGTTCTCTGTCCGGCGCTTTCGGCAACAAGCTGTGATTTCATGATTTCGCTCCAGCCGTCAGGAATTCAAATCCACCACACCAGCAATGCCAGCAAGACGAGACCCACTAGGCCGGCGATGAAAATGATCCGGCGCGCCCGCGTCCGCAGGATGATCTCGCCCTGCCGCGCCTGTTCCGCTGAAAAGACAGGACCATCCTTGTCCCGGTCGTTGCTCATCCATCGTCTCCTTTCGGGCAATTATTCAGCATTGAATAGATCTGGCGCCCGATAGAACACAATCTCGTTTGGCGGATGAGGTTCCACGATGGACCATCGACGGTTGGAACCGACTGGGACTCGGCCATCTGCCGAGGTGGGACGGAGATCGACCACGAGGTGAACCCAGCCGGCTTGGGACCGGCTGGGCGCCGTTTGCATCTATTCCTTCGGCGCGGTCGCGGGCGCGGTATAGCGGCGGCGCACCGCGTCCAGGACGTGGCTGCGGCTCTCCTGCGCCGAAAGTGTGCCGTCTTTCTCCGCTTCGGCGGTTTCGCGCGCCAGTTCCTTGTCCCTGATCTGGTGGCGAAACCATTCGGAATAGTCGCCGGCGCGCAAATGATGTTCCCAGGTCCTGTCGTCGATGCCCTCGGCGATCTGGGCGAAAATCATCAGATTATGGGCGCGGAGGTTCATCGCATTGTCGGGGCCGCGGAAATAGAAGCTGCCCTTCTCGTCCAGCTGGCCCTCGGCATATTTGCGGCTGTGGCGCTTGAGCGACTGTCGCGGTTCGATCGGCTCGACCATGGCAGGTTTCTTGCGCGCCTGCGGCCGCCAGAACAGCACGCGCTCGTCTTTTGGAGAGTTCAGGTTCTTGTCCTTTGGCGGTTCGGTGCCGGTCTCGTGACAGAACGTCTTGATGACCTTTTTCGCCTTGGGGCCGAGTGCGATGACGGCGGTGACCAGCCGCAATGCCTCGGTTGAGATCGCGTCCGGATGAACCGTGATCAGGATCGTGCCCGGCAATTCCATGGCCAGCACCATTGGCGTGTCGTCGCGCCGCTTCGGCAAGAGGTGATGCGCCTCGTCGATGATCAGCCAGTGTGGTCGTGCCGTGCGGAAGCGAACACCGCCAAGGCCCGGCAGCAGGTCGGCAAAGAAGTCCGGCCGCTCGTTAACGCGCAGCGCCAGGCCATTGACGACCAGATTGTTGTCCGGCTTCTCCAGGAGATCGAGCAGTTGCGTCTTCGTCGGCGCGTTCGAGCCGTCGCCCAGCCGGACGGCGCCTTCGAGGCCGTCATAGTCGCCTTCCGGATCGAAGATGCAGAACTGGAACTTTCTCTCGACGAAGCGCTCCGTCAGTGCGGTCGCCAGGGTCGATTTGCCGATGCCGGAGCTGCCGGCGATCAGCACCGTATCGGTTGGCGACAGATACACCTCCTTGCCATCCTCCGAGCCAAGCAGAATGCCGTCGCGGTTCGGCACAAGCTCGCGATCGCGCTCGACCACCTTGGCGATCAGTTCCTCGACGCCTTTTCCGCGCGCGCCGCGTGTCACGAGATCCGCCGTATCCTTGACTGCCGGCAGTGCGTTGTCGACGGCGACGCTGAAGCCGCAGGCGCGCAGGAAGGCGTGGTCGTTTTCGGCGTCGCCGACACCGACGACGTTGTGCGGCGACAATCTGAGGTCCTGAAGCGCAGCTGTCAGCCCGGTCGCCTTGTTGATGCCGCTGGGCAGGATCATCACCGCGCCCTTGTTGAAGATGATTTCCAGCTCCAGCCCCAATTTCTTGATGACCTCGAGCGCGGTAGCCTGATGCGGTTCCCAGGTTGCGATGATCGAGCGTCCGACCGAAAGCGGTTTGACACCGCGTTTCCTGAGTTTGGCGATGAACTCGGGGGCGGGCGGCGGAGATATCGTCCGCCCCTCCTCGCTGGCCGGCGTGTAGATCAGCGCGCCGTTTTCGGCGACCACCTTGTCGAAAATCGCGACTTCGGGAAAGACGCGCTTGAGGTCGGGCAGCTCGCGCCCGGTGACGAGAATGAGTTTGCGGCCGCTCTTCTTGAACCGTTCAAGCGCCGCAAGCGTCTTCTCGGCAACGATCCCTTCATGCGCCAGCGTGCCGTCATAGTCAGTGGCCAGGGCAATGAAATACATGCCGTCAATAGCCGCCCACGATCGGCAATATCTCGCCGGTGATGTAGCTCGAGCAGTGCGGCGAGGCGAGGAACACGTAGGCCGGCGCGATCTCCTCCGGCTGGGCCGGCCGTTTCATCGGCGTGTCAGCGCCAAATTTCGAAACATCGCCGGCTTCCTTGTCCGAGGGGTTGAGCGGCGTCCAAACCGGGCCTGGCGCCACGGCGTTGACCCTTATGCCCTTCTCGACAAGGTTGCCCGAGAGCGCGCGGGTGAAGGCATGAATGCCGCCCTTGGTCATGGAGTAATCGACCAGTTGCTTCGAGCCCTCGATGCCGGTCACTGAACCGGTATTGATGATCGCCGAACCGGGTTTCATGTGCGGCACGGCCTCCTGCGCCATGTGGAAATAGCCGTAGAGGTTGGTCTTCAGCGTCGTGTCGAAATGCTCCTCGGTCAGCTCGCTGAAATCGCTGGAGTGGATCTGGAAAGCGGCGTTGTTGACCAGCACGTCGATCCGCCCAAACTCCTGCACGATCTCAGCCACCGCGTTGTGGCAGTGGTTGCGTGCGCTGACGTCCGCCTTGATCAGGATGCAGCGCCGGCCTTCCGCTTCGACGGCCCTTTTGGTATCTTTGGCGTCCCTATCCTCCGAGAGATAGACGATCGCCACATCGGCGCCTTCACGCGCATAGAGCACGGCCACCGCACGGCCGATGCCTGAATCGCCGCCGGTAATGACGGCCACTTTGCCGTCGAGCTTTTTCGATCCGATATAGTACGGCGCATCGTAAAGCGGCGCCGGCTCGATCGCCCATTCATGCCCCGGCTTCGGCTGGTGCTGCTCGGGGAAGGGCGGCTCGGGATATTTGCGGGCACCGGCCTGCATGGCGCCTTTTTGCCTGCCATTGGATTTGGACTTGTCCTTCTCGTCGATCCGGCGCTGGATGTGCCGTTGCTTGGCGGCCTCGCCGGCGACTTCCGATTTCATCTGCATGGTCATCTCCCTGGCTTGAAACCCAACAACGCATGTCCGGCGAAAAGGTTTATGCGACCACGTCATTCCTTGAGCCCGGCGACACGCTCCAGCAGCGGCCGTTGCAGCAGCGGCAGATGGCCGACGACGCTGAAGGCCGCGTTTCTGACGCCTTGCATGATGCCGTTGTCCGATTGGGCCACCGACAGGATGCGCTCGCTGAGCGTGATCCACCGTTGCCCCACCGGGTGGCGTTCGCTTGTGTAGCCGGCAAGCGTGCCGTCGACGAAACGCCTGGCGAATGACGCGGCGTCCTCGATGCCGAGATTCATGCCGCGCGCCCCCAGCGGCGAATGCACATGCGCGGCATCGCCTCCCAGGAAGACGCATGCGGTTTGATAGCGCGGCGCCTGTCGTACCGGAATATGGAAGCGGTCGGCCCGCAACAACCGCGTGATCCGGTAATTGCCGGGGATGCGCGCCAACGCATCCTCGCTGTTTGAAACCGCGCGATAGCGCTTCTCGCCGATCGGGATGATAAAACCGACGTCGCCGTTCCTGTGAAGAAATGCGTGGGCGGCCATCGGCTCATAGGGCCAATCGTCGATGTCGGCGTCGGCAATGCTCCATCGCCGCCGATGCGTGTAGCCATCGAAGCCGATGCCGATGGCATCACGCACCGTGCTTTGCGCACCGTCGGCTCCGAAGACAAGGTCGAAACTTGCCTCGTCACGGCCGTCTGGCGCCTCGATCCGCACCTCGGCCCGGCCTTTGTGCTCGGCCATCCTGACAAATGTGCTTCGCCATTCGACGTCGACGCCGAATCCCTTGAGCGTGTCGGTCATCAGCGATTCGGTGTCGCGCTGCGGCAATGACAGCAGAAAATTATGGCGGTGCGGCAGGATCGAGAAATCGATCTCGCCGAGTGCTCGTCCTTCGAAGTAGAAACGGGCTCGACGAATTTTCAATCCCTCGGCGAGCAACCGGGCAGCGACTTTGGACGGTTCAAGGACGTCCAGGCTATGCGAACTGATGCCGACCGCCTTGGCGAGCGGCGTAGGGCCTTCCTTGCGGTCGATGACGCGAGGTGCAATGCCGCGCCTTGCCAGTTCGACTGCCGCCGTCAGCCCGGTCGGGCCGGCGCCGACGATCAGGATGGAAGCGTCCCGCGAAGCCGTCATCGTCGGGCGTCAGCTTTTTGGCAGTGCGTAGGCAATGATGGCGTCGCCGATCCTGGTCTCCATAAAATGGTGGCTGCCGGGTGCAAGGGTCGCCAGCCAGGTCAGGACGTAAGCCATACACCGGCGGCATTGCCGGCAAGCAGCAGGCTGCCGGCGGCCAGCAGGGCGATCCCGGCGGGCAGATAGTACCAGGATCCGCCCAGCGCGATCAGCCAGGCACCACCCCCTCCGATCAGCAGGCCGAGGATCGTCAGCAGCGCGCCGACGAACATCGTCCACCAGAAGGCAACGCCGGACCGGCGAATGGGATGGGGTGGGGGATGGTCATGATCATGATGCTTATCCGGGTGAAACAGAACGTGACCTCATCCGAACGTATGGAGGGTTCGATGGTTTCCGATCAGCCCGACCAGATGGGCCAGGGCGGGGTAACCATTCTGTGATCTCCGCTGCCCCAGCCGGAACTTACCCACGCAGCCGCAGTTAGGGGTTTTGGGGGGTGAATACGGTTTGCTGGATGCGAAATCGGCGAGGGAATGCCGCAGGTCTTTTCAAGGAGCGCCAACGGCATTTCACGCTTCGCTCTGTGGGGCGCGTGTTTCATGGCGATCTTTGCGGCTCTCGGCGGTACCGCCGTCCTGCGTTCGGACTTCCTCACCGGCGTTGGCCGGCCGTTGGCGCAACCAGTGCCGTTCAGCCACAGGCACCATGTCGGCGAGCTCGGCCTCGACTGCCGTTATTGCCATAGCGGCGTCGAGACTGCGTCATCGGCGGGTCTGCCGGCGACCGAGGTGTGCATGACCTGCCATTCGCAGCTGTTCACCAACGCGGACATGCTGGCGCCGATACGGGCAAGCCTTGCTTCCGGGCAGCCATTGCAGTGGCAGCGGGTGAACAGTGTCCCCGACTTCGTCTATTTCAATCATTCGATCCATATCGCTAAAGGCGTCGCCTGCGAGACGTGCCATGGCGAGGTCGACGACATGATCGGACAATAGGCCGAAGCGGCGCACCTCGTGATGCCTTGCCTGCGCTCGGACCGGCCTCATACGGCCCGCTTTTGCCCGGCCGCCAGCGTAGAAATCTTTTGGCCGTGGCCGTTGAGTTGCCGGGCCTCGTCCTCGGCTGCGTCTTCAAGCTTGGCGACGAGCAGGTCCTTGAGGTCGCCGACCTCTTCCTCGATGTCTTCGATGGGTACGCCGGCATCGGCAGCCTCTTCCTTGCATTCCCTGGCGAGGATTTCCGCCTCCCTTTCAAGCTTGATCGGAGGCGGCGGCACATGAACGTTTTCGTGGATCCAGTCCTGCAAGAATTCTATCGCACTATCACTCATGGCGCTCACCTATAGCGGCAACCTGTAGTGCACATTAACGTACGTGCTGCAAAATGGATGCTTGGCAACGCCGGATTTCGAATAGCGATACTTGACGATAGCGTGATCGCAGTAGGGGATAGAGCTTCTGCAGCCAAATGGATTATCGGCGTCGCGGAAATGCGGCTAGCCAGACAGTCGGAGCGGGATCATTCTGCCCTTAGGACGTATTGCGCCGCCGCGCCGGTGCTGCTCGATTAGGATCGCCTGACGGCCGAACAGCGTCATCCGCAGCAGCCGGTCGTGCCGGCCACTCGGCGGCGCGGTCGGCGCGCATTTTGCGTTTATGCGCCATCCAGAACGGCAAGAGCTCAGCAAGAAAACTGTATATCGTGGTCTTCATCGGCATGCTCCGGACACGGGTTACAACTCGTGATCCCCGAGTTCCGTTCCGACAAAGAGTTCCGTTCCGACAAATCCGTCGCTTCTACAATTGCGATTCGATCGGCAGGCACCCGACCAGCGCTGCAACGATGCGCCGATAGAGACTGGCCTCCGGTTCACGCGAATATTGCCGCATCTCGCCATCCGCCATGCCGAGCCACCGCAAGGCGCCTTTGTCCAGGACCAGCTGATAGCTCGTCTGCGGTGACTTTTCGTGCTCGAACAGCCGGCGCAACTCCATCACCAGATTGGTATCATGGAAAAGCACGCCCATTTCCGCATTCAACGACACCGAACGCGGATCGAAATTGAAGGAGCCGACAAACCCGAGCGTATCGTCGACCGTGAAGGCCTTGGTGTGGAGGCTGGCTCCCTTTGAACCGAAAACGGAAATGTTGGCCTGGCGGTCGAAGGGCTGCAATTCGAAAAGCTGGATACCTTTTTTAAGCAGCTTGCGGCGGCATTTGGCATAGGCGCCGTGCACGGCGGCGACGTCCGTCGCGGCGAGCGAGTTGGTCAGGATTGCAACCTTGACGCCACGATCCACCAGCTTCGACAGGATGGCCAACCCGGTGCGGCTGGGGATGAAATAGGGCGAGATAATTTCGAGGCGCTGCCTGGTCGCCGCGATAGCGGGAAGCAGCTCTTTGGTCAGCCAGTTCCTGCGCCGCTTGCCGCGCACCTTTTCCGGCGGATCGGAAATGACGCGAACGCCTTTCGTCCAGCAGACGTCGCTCTGCGCTGCAATGAACTCCGTGATCGTGCGCCAGGCACTGAGGCTGTTCAAAAGCTGGCCGTCTGCGGTCGCATCGAGATTGTCGAGGAAATCGGCGCGCGAGCCCACCGCAGCCGGGTTGAGCAGCTGGATCGGCTTTGCCGCCTCGCAATTCCAGAACGCCTCGAATATCTGCATCGTCTGCCCTACGGCAGGACCGAGAAGCAACAGGTCGAGATCGCGAAAATTCGTCTCCGCAGCGTCGAAATAGGCATCGCCGATATTTCTTCCGCCGACGATGGCCAAGCCCTCATCGGCGATCCAGGCCTTGTTGTGCATGCGGCGGGTCATCGCAAACAGCCGGGCGACCATCTCCAGCGAGCGAAAGATGCTGCCGTTCCTCATGCCGCTGGGGTTGAACAGCCTCAGCTCGATGTTCTTGTAGCTGTTGAGCGCCAGGTAAGCAGCGTCGCTGTTGCGCGGATTGATATCGTCCAGCAGCATGCGGACGCGGACACCGCGCTCCGCCGCCTTGACGACCTCCTGCATCAGCAGCCGGCCGCTATGGTCGTCGTGCCAGAGATAGTACATCAGGTCGAGGCTGCTTGTGGCACTGCGCGCAGCAAGGATTCGCGCGGCAAACGCGTCATAATTGTCGGCGATCAGCAGCAGCCCGCTATTGCCGGCAGCGATCTTGTCCCGGGCAAACCGCGAGATGGCTGTATCCATGAAGTGCACCGATAAACATCAGCGAAGCAAACCGTCTGAAATCTGACTAACAACCCTTCAGGTTCATTCTGGTTGCAGCCGCGGCTGCCGTATCGCGTCCAGGTTCAGCCGGGCCTTGATCGGCAGATGATCGGAAGCCCGCTGCGCCAGCGGCGTCTTGTGCACCTCGATGCTGGAAATCAGGTGCGGCGGCCTGGCCAGGATGCGGTCGAGCGCAAACAGCGGAAAGCGCGACGGAAAGCTCGGCAGAACCGCATCGATCGGACCGAAATGCGGCAGCAGGGCCAGCAGCGAAGACCTGTTGCGGACGCGCCATTCGTTGAGGTCGCCGAGCAGGATTGTTGGCCGCAGAACCGGGTGCGTGGCTTCGACAAGTGCGTTGACCTGCTGCGAGCGCGAGCGCCGCAGCAAGCCGAAATGCGCGGCTATGATCCTGAGCGAGACGCCCTTCAGCTCCAGGTCCGCGATGACCGCGCCGCGCGGCTCGAGGCCGGGCAGCCGGATCTGGTTCACGCTTTCGACCACGCCGCGCCGCGCCAGGATCAGATTTCCGTGCCAGCCATGGCTGCGGCGGTTTTCCGGGACATGGGTGGGGACGAGGTCGCTGTCCCGCTCGAGCGCCGCGAGATCCAGCAATCCCTGCCTGCTTCCGGTTCTTTCGTCGGCCTCCTGCAAAGCAATGATGTCGGCGTCGAGTTCCTTGACCACGGCCGCGACCCGCTCCGGATCGAACCTGCCATCGGTGCCGACGCATTTGTGCACGTTGTAGGATGCGACCGTGGTGCACGAAATTTCATTGCCGGGTGCCGTAAACCGCGGCACTTCCCTTCGCAGCGCAGCGCCAAGCGACCTTGGAAGGGTAGGCGATCGATCCAGCATGTTATCCATTTGCTGTTGAGTCGGTGAGTGGCGGCCATTGCGATTATGGCGCGTGCGGAGGTCTGAAACAACGACGACCTTGCAGAACCGTTCCACCATCCGGGCTCGGCGCGCCGGCGGTCTGGAACCCTGACGGGCAACAACACGTTTCGGAAAGGCAGCGCAGTCAACGGAGAAGTCGAATGCAGTCCTTAGCCGCAGATTCCGCCCCCCGCCCAGGCCCGCTCAGGATTGTCCCGTTCGATGGAACCGTGACCGTCCGGTTCTCCGATGCCATTATTGCGTCGAGCGAGCGGGCAAAGGTGCTCTATGAAGACGGCCATGATCCTGTTTTCTACATACCCTTCGAGGACATCTATTTCGACCTTCTGGAGAAGACGAACACGACGAGCCACAGCCCGCTGAAGGGCACGGCAAGCTATTGGCGGGTTCATGCGGTCGGTTCGTCGGCAGAAGACTTCATGTGGGCCTACGAGACGCCCGACACCCCGGCATTGGCGATCGCCCGCCACGGTGCGTTCGATCCCGGCAGGGCGCGGATCGAGGCCGATCCCGCGGAAGACAAGCGGCACACACCGCACGTCACCGAGTAGACCCACATCGGCGACAGCCGCCAGCGGTCCGTCAGCTCGCGAACTCTTCTCTGAGGATGCGCAGGCCGTCTTCGTATTTCGCCGTCGAGGCCCCGATCTGCCGTGCCTGCCATAGATTGTCGGCAAGATCGGCGCGCTTGACAGGCAACGCCAGCGGGTTGGCCGCAGCCCTGCGAACGAACGCGGCATCGTCCTCGTTCGGCAGCCGCGTCATGGCGTCGACGGCAGACACGATGGACGGCCCGAACCCGGCCGCCTCAAGCCGGTCGCGGTTCCAGCCGTCGCCTTTTTCGATGACGTCGTGAAGATAGGCGATAGCTTTCTGGTCGAGCGTTTCGACGGCATCGACGAGCCGGCGGCAATGTTCGATATATGGCCGCCCTGTCTTGTCCGCCTGCCCGGCATGAGCCTGTTCGGCGATTTTCGCTGCGCGATAAAGCACGCTCATTGGGTCGACCCCGTAACGAACAGAGCATGTCCTGGCGCACCAACGCGCCATCGTCGGTGCGAGTTCCTACGCGCCGCGGCACCCTGCTGCCTCACTTGCGAGCGGCGGGCGCGACGCGTCAGGACACGCGTTCAAAACTGTCGAGGCTGGTTCCAAAGGCGCGCCAGGCGGGCAGTTTCCTGGCTCGGGCCGGGGCACCTTCCTTTTCCGCCGACAAAGCGGCATCCGCAACGGTGTGCCACAGCATCTCCAGCTTCCCATCCCTGAGAATGCCGGTATAGCTCACCGCTGCGGCTCCGACCCGCCCTTCGGCCGCGCAAGTGAAGCCGATGACATCTCCATGGCAGGCTCCGAACAGCGGCACGGTCATGCCGAAAAAGGCGCTGTCCTCCAGCGCCGTCCTGAAGGTTCCGCTGATCCGTCCGCCCTCTTCGCTGGTCAGTTCGACCACCGACCCGTACTGGTTTTGCCAGATGCCCAGCCAACTCATCGCTGCTCCTCCTGATTGCCTCCATGGGGATTGTGCTGCCACACGGCCGCCAAGCCGCGGCCGGTGTAGCGGCCTTCAATCAGCCGCGATGCCAGCCATCGACATCTGAACGAAGCGCAGCGGCGCTTCCAGCGTCCAGGTGATGCCGTGCCTGGCGAATTCCAGGCGGCCGGTGCCACTGAGCGCCTGCGGCGTGACGCGTTTGAGCACAACCGTTCCGAACCCGCGTCGCGTGTTTTCATCCACCAATGGCCCGTCCAGTTCCCGCCAGACAAAGCGGAAGCCATCGCTGCCGTCGGCGGCTGGCGTCACGGTCCATTCGACCTCGACCCGTCCGTCATGGTGCGACAGCGCTCCGTGCTTTACCGAATTCGTGGCCAGCTCGTGAAAGGCAATGCCGAGATATTGCACCGCGTTCGGCTGCAGCATGATCATCGGCCCGCTCATCGACAGACGGGCCTGTGTCGCGAAGGCCTTGGTCTGGGCATGGATCAATTCGCCGATAGTCGCCCCACGCCATTCGGCATCGACCAGCAGATCGTGCGATTCCGATAGCGCCATGATGCGTTCCCGGACCTGTGAAAGGAAAGCCTCTGGCGTCCCCGCCAGCTTGCTGGTCTCGCGGATCATCGAGACGATCACCGAATATTGGTTTTTGACGCGGTGGTTCACTTCGCGCATGAGTGTGCGGATGCGCCGTTCGCTCTCCTTGTGCGGGCTGATGTCGCGCGCGATCTTGGAGGCGCCGATGATACGCCCGATGCCGTCGCGTATCGGCGAGATGGTGAGCGAAACCGGAACCAGGGTGCCGTCCTTGCGCTGCCGGATAGTCTCGTATGAAGGAATCCGTTCGCCGGCGCGAATGCGGCTGATGATCATGGCTTCCTCATCCAGGTGGTCGGGCGGGATGAGGATCGTCACCGGGCGCCCGATCGCCTCGGCGGGCGTATAGCCGAACAGGCGTTGTGCCGCGTCGTTCCAGCTGGTGATAATGCCGTTCAGGTCTTTGGACACGATGGCGTCCATCGAGGATTCGACGATGGCGGCGAGCCTTATGCCGGCGTCGTCGGCCAGCGTCTGCACGCGCAGGTCGAGCAGGGTGTTGATGGCGCCGACAACCTCGCCGGCTTCATTGCGAAGCAGGACCGGATGCGCACTGAACGGGATGAGTTGGCCGTCCGGCCGCTCGGCGATGGCTCGGCCCCCACGAACGTCCCGCTCCTCGAGCAAGGCAACGGCCATTGGACACTCGTCATGCGCCATCGGTCGCCCGTCGAGGTGGCGAAGTTTCCATGACCCGCACCAGCGATCCTGGCCGATAACCGGACGATATCCCCAGAGATCGGCAGCGGCTTCGTTGAAGAAGGTGATGTAGCCCTGTCTGTCGGTGGTGTAGACAGCCACAGGCAACGCCTGCATCAGATCGGCGGAAGAAACTTGCGGGATTCCGCCAGTCCTTAGTTCAACGACGTCCACCAGTCCCCCGCTCCGCTTGGATTGCCGACGGATTGCTACGTCATCTAAATGCGCGCGAGTGTTTTCGGTTCCGTTCGATCTGCTTTCGGACATTCAGGCCGATTTGCGTTTCGCCGCCGCCCTCGGACTTTTGTTCGGAGCCTTGCCGCCCTCCTGCGCCAGGCTCTTGCGCAGAACATCGGCGAGATTGACGACGTTCGTCCTCGGCTCGGGTGCCGGCTTGGGCGGTTTCTTGCCCTTGCGCTTGGCGTCGATCATCGCAACCAGCGCCTGTTCATAAGTGTCTTCGAACTTCGACGGGTCGAATTTGGCCGGCTTCTTGTCGATCAGCAGTTGCGCGATTTCCAGCATCTCGGGATCGACCTTGCGAGCCTTCAGCCCTTCGAACACCGCGTCCGCCGCGACCACTTCATTGTGGTTGCGTAGTTCCGTCATTACCATGCCCTTGCCAAGCGGCTGGATCAGCACCTCTCGGCCACGCTGGTACAGCACGACGCAGGAGCGGGCTGCCACTTTCTTCCTGGCCATGGCGTCCCGGATCACCGCGAAAGCCTCCGTGGAGGGCGCGTCGGCCGGAACCAGATAATAGGGTTTTTCGAGGTAGCGTGCGTCGATTTCGGCGGCGGGCACGAACTCGCCGATCTCGAGCGTATGCTGCGATACCATCTTCAGTTTCTTGATTTCGTCCGGCTCTATATGGATGAACTCGCCCTTTTCGACCTCATAGCCTTTTACCTGCTCCGCCGCCTCGACCGTGTCGCCGGTCTCCTCGTCGATATAAGCGCTCTTGACCGGGAGACCGTCCTTGCGGTTCAGGATCCTGAAATGCACTTTCTCGGCCTCGCTGACGGCGCCGATGATCTTGACGCCACAGGAAACCGATCCGACTTTCATAAAGCCCTTCCAGGCAGCTCGCGGCGTCGCCATGTCGATCACTCATTTGTCGAACGGACGGAACGGCTGCGAGCCGAAATCGTTCCGCCATGGCAGGCTGTTCCATATGCCGGCCCGGACGTTCGTTTCAGTTTCGTCAGGGGAATAGCGGGATGGCCCAACGCAGCGCAGGATTGCTCATCTTTCGCCGAAGGGAAGGACATCTCCAGGTCTTGCTGGTGCATCCGGGCGGACCATTCTGGGCGAAGAAGGACGACGGCGCATGGTCGATCCCGAAGGGCTTGGTCGACGAGAACGAGGACGACCTGGCGGCAGCAAAACGCGAGGCCGAAGAGGAGCTAGGCGTCGCCATCGATGGCGTTTTCGAACACCTTGGCAGCTACAGGCAGCCGGGCGGCAAGCTCGTCATCGCATGGTGCGTCGAGGCGGATTTCGACAGCGACGCCATCAACAGCAACACCTTCGTCATGGAATGGCCGCCAAGGTCCGGCTCGATGAAGGAATTTGCCGAAGTCGACAGAGCGGGCTGGTTCTCCCTGCCTGAAGCCAACCTCAAGATCCTGAAAGGCCAGCGCGCCATGCTGGCGGAGTTTGCCGGTCGGCATGGCGACGGATGAATTTGTTTCAGCCCAGTTCTTAAGGGCAGTGCTCGGGCTTGCTCCCGCTCTGCTTTAAGCGCGTTGCGGCCGCAGCGTGCGCAACGTGATCGAATAGCGGTGCTCGGCAACCGGCGGAATGCTGTGCTCCCATTCGTTGCGCGCAGCACCCGTCATCAGATAGGCCGATCTTGGATCGACGGTGACCGTCTTGCGGTCCCATCGCGTGCCGTTTTTCCGGCGCAGGCGGAAGCTGCAGGCGGCCAGCAGCGAAACGCCGGCGACCGCCTCGAAATGAGGCTTGTCGCGGTGCCAGCCGATACCGGCGCCCGGCCGGTACTCGTTGATCAGCACCTGCACGAAGGTTTCGGCGGGCAAGCGGGCAAAGGCTGCAACCTTTTCCCTGAGCGGCAGCAGAAAGCCGGGTATCGGCGGTGCCTCGACGACTTCGCCCCGGTCGTAATCATAACGCTGCCCAAAACCGACCACCCGCCGGTTTGCCAGATGGCCATAGAAGTCGAAGGGCTGAAAAGGCAGGGTTGCGAGCTGGCTCGCCAACGCTGCCTCCTCGTCCGGCGTGATCAGTTCGGGCTGGTAGCGGAATCCTTCCGGCAGGTCGTCGGCGGCGGCAAAGAGATCGCCCTGGCGGGCTGCAGCCGATGTCTTGAGCGGTGGCATCAACCGTATTTGGTGAAGCCGGCCCGTAGCGGCAAGGCTACTTCGGCAGGAAGGAACCTCGCTCTCCGTGCAGGGTTATTCACACGACGGCGTGGATTGGACCTGTTGAGAATGCCTTCAACTGCGATCAGAAGCATCGATTACCAGCCGGCGACGAGGGTACTCTCCGTATGGTTCGTCCCGAGCGGAAACCGCTATGATTACGAGGACGTGCCGCCGCAGGTCCACGCGGCATTCCGCAAAGCCTCGTCGAAGGGCCGGTTCTTCAACGCGCATATTCGCGACCGGTACAAATACCATCTGGTCGAGCAGAGCCATTCGAGCTGAGCCGAGGCCATCCGCCTCAGCCGGGCCCCTCCATCACCTTGCGCGTGTGGCGGGCGATCACACCTTCCTCGTCGGTCGCGACGATGCGGACTTCCACTTTGCTCTCCGCCTGGCTCATCAGCGCGGCATGAGAGCTGTTGGCGGCCTCGTCGATCGCCACGCCGAGCCAGTCAAGCCTGTCGCAAATCGCTTTACGGGCCGTGGCCGAGTGCTCGCCGATGCCGCCGGTGAACACCAGGCATTCCAGCCCGCCCAGCGTGTTGGCGAGGGCGGCAACTTCCCTGGCGGCGCGGAAGGCGAAAAGCTCCACCGCTTCGCGGGCCCGGCGGTCGTCGCTGGCCTCCAGCGTGCGCATGTCGCCGGAAATGCCGGACACGCCGAGCAGGCCGGATTCCTCGTAGAGCATGTCTTGCAGCGCCTCTCCGGAAACGCCTCTTTCCAGCAGCAGGTACAAAAGCACGCCCGGATCGATGGCGCCGCAGCGTGTGCCCATGACCAGGCCATCAAGCGCCGAAAAGCCCATCGTCGTATCGACGCTTCGCCCGTCGCGCATGGCGCACAGGCTCGCCCCGTTGCCGAGATGGGCGACGATGGTTCTTTTCGCCGCCAGATCGGGCGATATCTGCTTGAGCCGGCCGGCAACATATTCGTAGGAAAGCCCGTGAAAGCCGTAGCGGTGGATGCCGTCCGCCTCGTAGCGGCGCGGCAGCGCAAAACGGCTGACCAGAGGCTCGATGGTCCGATGGAAGGCCGTGTCGAAGCATCCGACCTGCGGCAGGTCGGGCCGCAGCGCGGCAAGCGCCCCGATTGGTGCGAGGCTGCGTGGCTGGTGCAATGGCGCAAGCGGGGTCAGCCTGTCGAGAGCCTCGATAACTGTCGGCGTCAGGCGGACAGGTTCGACGAACTCGCGTCCGCCATGGACGATGCGATGGCCGGCGGCGATCAACTTCCTTCCGCCAAGTTCGTTCTCGATCCACTGCAGCATCTGGCCGAGGCCCATGTCGCGTGATGCGTCCGCGGTAAGTGGCCGATCGCACTGCAGCTCCCCATCGGCGGCTTTCGCGGTCAGCCTTGGCGCATCGCCCAGATCCAGCGAACCGCGCGAGGCAAGATCCGGCTCGGCGGACGCTGCAAGGTCGTAAAGTCCGAACTTGATGCTGGACGAGCCGGCATTCAACGCAAGGATCGATCGTCGCATCAATCGCCGGCCCTCGTCGCGCCGTCCTGCGGCCAGGACCATTTCTGGATCTCGGGCATGTCCTCGCCATGTTCGCGGACATAGGCCGTATGCTCAGCCAATTTCCCATGCAGCGCCGCGGCAAGCTCCTTCGCCCGCTCGGCCAGCCCCGGCACGCGCGCGATCGCAGCGAGCGCCAGATGATAGCGGTCGAGCTGGTTGAGTACGACCATGTCGAACGGCGTCGTCGTCGTGCCTTCCTCGCGAAAGCCGTGCACATGCATGTTGTCGTGATTGGCGCGCCGGTAGGTCAGACGGTGAATGAGATAGGGGTAGCCGTGATAGGCGAAGATGACCGGCTTGGCCCTGGTGAACAGTGCGTCGAATCTGTCGTCGGCAAAGCCATGCGGATGCTCGGAATTCGACTGCAAGATCATCAGGTCGACGACATTGACGACGCGGATCTTCAGGTCCGGAATGCCCGAGCGCAGGATGTCGGCTGCGGCAAGCGCCTCCAGTGTCGGCACGTCGCCGGCGCAAGCCAGGACCACATCCGGTTCTTCGCCCTTGGCAACCGTCCCGGCCCATTCCCAGATGCCGGCGCCGGCCTGGCAGTGCGCTTCCGCGTCCTCGGCCGACAGCCATTGCGGCGCCGGCTGCTTGCCGGCGACGATGACGTTGATGCGGTTGTAGGTTTTCAGGCAATGGTCGGTGATCCACAGCAGCGTGTTGGCGTCGGGCGGGAAATAGAGCCTGACCGTGTCGGCCTTCTTGTTGGCGACGAAATCGGCAAAGCCCGGGTCCTGATGGCTGAAGCCGTTATGATCCTGCCGCCAGACATGCGAGGTCAGCAGGTAGTTGAGTGAGGCGATCGGCTTGCGCCAGGCAAGCTCGCCGGAGGTCTTCAGCCATTTGGCATGTTGGTTGACCATGGAATCGACGATGTGGACGAACGCCTCATAGCACGAGAACAGGCCATGGCGGCCGGTCAGCAGATAGCCCTCCAGCCAGCCTTGGCAAAGATGCTCGCTGAGCACTTCCATGACGCGACCGTCACGGGAAAGATGGACGTCGTAGGGCTCGATCCGCTCCATCCAGACCCGGTCCGTAACCTCGAACACGTCGTCGAGGCGGTTGGAGGACGTCTCGTCCGGTCCCATCAGCCGGAAATTCCTGGCATCGGCGTTCAAGCGGATCACGTCGCGAAGATAGCTTCCCACGGTCCGCGTCGCCTCTCCGACAGCGCCGCCGGGACGCTGTACGTCGAGCGCCAGGCCTCTCCACTCGGGCAGCACCAGGTCCTGTTTCAGCAGGCCGCCATTGGCGTAGGGGATTGCGCCCATTCGTCTTGGTCCTGTTGGCGCTAGCGCCGCGAGCTCCGCCAGGAGATGGCCGCCTTTGTCGAACAGTTTTTCCGGCTCGTAACTGCGCATCCAGTCTTCCAGGATCTGGCGGTGCGCCGCATCGCCGCGTGCATTCGACACCGGCACTTGGTGCGAACGCCAGAAATCCTCGACTCGTCTGCCGTCGACCTCTTTCGGCCCGGTCCAGCCCTTTGGGCTGCGCAGCACGATCATCGGCCACAGCGGCCGGTCTCCCTTCCAGCCCGCGGCTCGTGCCGGCTCCTGGATGGAGTGGACCCGGTCGAGCACCGTATCGAGCGTGCGGGCCATCTCGCGATGCATCGCGGCAGGTTCATGACCTTCGACAAAAAAGGTTTCGTAGCCATAGCCGAGGAACAGGCTGCGCAACGCCTCGTCTTCCATGCGGCCGAGGATCGTCGGGTTGGCGATCTTGTAGCCGTTGAGATGCAGGATCGGCAGGACGGCACCATCGGATGCCGGGTTCAGGAACTTGTTGGAATGCCAGGCCGCGGCGAGCGGGCCGGTCTCGGCTTCGCCGTCGCCGACGACGCAGGCAACGACAAGGTTTGGATTGTCGAAGGCGGCGCCGAAGGCATGGACCAGCGCATAGCCGAGTTCTCCGCCTTCGTGGATCGAGCCGGGCGTCTCCGGAGCGGCGTGGCTCGGCACTCCGCCGGGAAACGAGAACTGCCGGAACAGCTTTCGCAGGCCGTCTTCGTCCCCGCCGACCTCGGGATAGATTTCGCTGTAGGTGCCCTCGAGCCAGGTGTTCGCGACCATTGCCGGGCCGCCGTGACCCGGACCGCAGATGAACAGGACATCGAGACCACGTTCACGGATGATCCGGTTCAGATGCACATAGATGAAATTGAGGCCGGGCGTCGTGCCCCAATGGCCGAGCAGCCGCGGCTTGATGTGCTCGGGCCGCAAGGGCTCGCGCAAGAGCGGATTGTCGAGCAGATAGATCTGGCCAACCGAGATGTAGTTCGCGGCGCGCCAGTAGCGGTCCATCAGATCGATCTGGTCAAGGCCGGTTGTATGCGCAGCGGTGCGGGCCTCGTCGTTCATGGAAATGCCTCCGGAATACCCTCGTCCGTCGTTATCTGGAGTGGCGTCGCGTCGGAGAAAGGATTTGCCTCGAAATAAGTTTGGGCGGCGCGGCCGGCGCCCGCTTGTCGATCCTGCAACGCGCCTCGCCAGACAAAAGCGGGTCGGTCTTTTGGGAACCTCGGGGCTTGCCAACGGTTAGGAAGATGCACCGCATTGCTTGAATCCAAGGGGACCGCCGAGGCCCTGAGATATGAGCCGGCCGAAGTGCCGTTGAGCAGCTTGGGCGATTGCAGCGGAAGCCCTAGGAGGAGCAGAAAGATGCTCGATCTCTCCCATGTCCGCAACCAAATGGTCGATATCCACCTGAGCCGCCGTGGCATTCGCGACCGCAATGTCCTTCTAGCGATGCGCGAGGTCCCGCGCGAGGCTTTCGTCGAGCCTGGTTTCGAAGAATTCGCCTATGAGGACGGGCCGCTGCCGATCGCCGAAGGTCAGACGATATCGCAGCCCTATATCGTTGCGTTCATGATCGAAATGGCGGAGGTCGGAGCCGGTGACCACGTCCTCGAGGTCGGCACCGGATCAGGCTATGCGGCTGCCGTAATGAGCCGGATCGTCGAACGCGTCTACACGATCGAGCGCCACGCCGTGTTGGCTGAAACGGCAAGGCAGCGGTTCAAGAAGCTTGGCTACGACAATATCGAAGTCCGCACCGGCGACGGCACCAAGGGCTGGCCCGAGGCGGCACCCTTCGATGCGATCCTGGTTGCGGCCGCCGGACCCGGCGCGCCGCTCGCCCTGCAGGAACAGCTCGACGTCGCTGGCCGGCTTGTCATCCCGGTCGGCGATGAATTCGACTCGCAGCGCCTGCTCAAGGTCACCCGTACCGGCGCCGCAACCTACACCGAAGAGGATTTCGGCGGCGTGCGGTTTGTTCCGCTGATCGGCGAGCAAGGCTGGGGCGAGCCAGGCAGCGACAGCCAGATAGCGGCCGAGCTTCCGCACCGGCATCAGCGCAGGAGCAGCCTGCCGCAGATGATCGCGGCCGCCGCCGAGCCGCTTCCGGATTTCGACGATCCGGCCTTCGGTGCGCTGTTCGACCGGTTTGCCGACCGCCGCGTCGTCTTGCTCGGCGAAGCCAGCCACGGCACGTCGGAGTTCTACCGCGCGCGCGCCGCGATCACTCGCAGGCTGATCGAGAAGCATGGCTTCACCATCGTCGCGGTCGAGGCCGACTGGCCCGATGCCGCGGCGATCGACCGTTATGTCCGCCATCGGCCGCCGCGGCCGGGCGCCGCGCCGCCGTTCCAGCGCTTTCCCACCTGGATGTGGCGCAACACCGACGTCGCGGCGTTCGTCGACTGGATGCGAGTGCGTAATGAGCGGATCAGCAAATCCTCCCGGCGGGCCGGATTCTATGGCCTGGACATCTACAATATGGGCGGATCGATTGCGGCGGTCCTGCAATATCTCGACCGGGTCGATCCGCAGGCGGCGAGGATCGCGCGCGAACGCTATGGCTGCCTGACGCCGTGGCAGAACGACCCGGCCACCTATGGCCGTGTCGCACTCACTTCCGGTTACCAGAAATGCGAGAAGGCCGTGCTCGAGCAATGCCGGGAACTGCTTTCCAGAGAGCTCGACTATGCGCAGCAGGACGGTATCGATTTCCTCGACGCCACCCAGAACGCCCGCCTGGTCGCCTCCGCCGAGCGTTATTACCGCACCATGTATTATGGCGGCGCGCAGTCCTGGAACCTGCGCGACACCCACATGTTCGAAACGCTGGAGCACCTGCTGCAGGCCCGCGGCCCGAATGCCAAGGCGGTGGTATGGGCACATAATTCCCATATCGGCGATGCCCGCTATACCGAAATGGGGATCGTCAGGGACGAACTGAATATCGGCCAGCTCTGCCGCCAGCGTTTTGGCGACGAGGTTGCCTTGATCGGGCTCAGTACGCATTCCGGGACGGTGGCCGCCGCCACCGACTGGGACGGCGACATGGAAGTGAAACCGGTTCGGCCTTCCCACAACGACAGCTATGAGCGGCTTTGCCACGACAGCGGCGTCTCGCCTTTCCTGCTCGATTTCGAGCGCGACGACACGCTGCGCGAACGGCTTCTGGAGCGCCGGCTGGAACGCTTTATCGGCGTCATCTACCGGCCCGAAACCGAGCTCCACAGCCATTATGCGGACGCCTCGCTCGCCCGCCAGTTCGATGCTTTCGTCTGGTTCGATGAAACCTGTGCCGTGACGCCGCTTGGGCCGGAACATGCGGGGACAGGCCTTCCCGAGACCTATCCTTTCGGGCTGTAGCGAATTTGGACCCTGGGAAAGCGGAAAATCAAAAGAAGGAGGTCACCGATGGCCGGAAAAAAGACTCATGAGCAGCAATTGCGCATCATCGAAGAGCGCGAGAACACCAAAAACGCCGGCAAGGATTTCGACGCGGAAGCGGATTTGAAAAAGACCAGGCAAGAGCGCGAGGCGTTCCGGCGCGGTGCCGAGCTCAGATCGGACCCGAAGGATATTGCCGATCCCGACGATCGCAACATCATCCGCGGCGAGCACCGGGAAAGCGCCCACAACAAGCATCGCGCCGACCGCTGAACGGCCGGATCGCTTGACGTTAAGACAATACGGCGCCGGCTCCGTTCCCTGATCTGACGGATGCAGCGTTCGTGGCCGCAAAATTAGCGGACGAGGGCGCCGTCTTGATCCCTGGAGCTATTCGGCAAAAAATGTCGCGGCGACAGCAATTGAGACGAGGCTCAGCATCGCCAGGCCTGCCCTGGCGACATGCGAAGCCTCCCAGACGTTGCGCAAATCTCTCCAGTCGCCGGTCTGCTTTCGAGAGAACATTGAAAAGAACGTCGCGGCGGATTTCGGCAAGGCAGTGTCTTGCACCCAGAAATTATTGACGGGGTGCGTGACCAACCAATAGGTCGCGTGCTCCGCCAGCAGGAAGACAAGCGCCGCCAAGGTCCACCAGAATCGGGCGCTTGGATAGGGCGTCAGGTAAAGCAGGACGGCGAGTGCAATGATGCCGCCGATCTCGGCGAACCCGCCGATCGTGAAGCCGGGATAGTAGATCGCCTGCACTGATCTGTAGGTGGCCTCCTTGAGGCGCAACTTGCCGGGCAATTCCAGAGCGTGCGCGAGCGAGAGCGCCATCGAGACGGCGACCAGCAGAAGCGTGGCGATCGTCAATGCGCGCATGTTCCTGCTCCCGACCATGCCCTCGTGGTGCGCGCGTAGATAGGGTGGTTGGTGATCCGGTAAAGGCAACGACACCCGACTTCGCCGGCAAGTCCGGTTCGGTCATTCCCCGATCTGGCTGGTCGACCGTTCGTGGACTGTGGCGCCGGTCTGCGCGTCGACCGCGACCATGCTGACCTCGTAGCCCCAGAGCTTGCGGATATGCCGCAGTGTGGCGTCGCGGCTGCCGCCTTCCAGCACTATGCCGTCCTTGACCTTATGCTGCAGGCGCAGATGCCGGTCGCCGAGCAGGTCCACGTCCACCACCTGGATGTCCGGCCGGCTGGCGCCGATATCGTAGCTGTGGGCGAGTGCGGCGCGGATGCTCTCGTAGCCGCGCTCATTGTGTATCGAGGCGACTTCGTAGTGCGGATCGTTGGCCGCATCGGCAAGCACAAAGAACCGCCATTTCCGGATCAGGGTAGGGCTCAGATACTGGCGGATGAAGGACTCGTCGCGATGGTTGGCCCAGGCGTCCAGCAGCGTCTGGCGCCAGTCGCCATTGCCGGCGATATCGGGAAACCAGTCGCGGTCCTCGGCAGTCGGCGCGGTCGAGATGCGCTGGATGTCCTGCATCATGTCGAGGCCCAACGCGTAAGGGTTGATACCGGAAAAGCGCGGATCGTCGAAGCCCGGCTGGAAGATCACGTTCGAATGGTTGCGCAGGATCTCCAGCATGGCACCTTCGCCGATCAGGCCGCGGTCGAACAAAAGGTTCATCAGCGTGTAATGCACGAAGGTGGCGCAGCCCTCGTTCATCACCTGCGTTTGGCGCTGCGGATAGAAATACTGCGCGATGACGCGGACAATCCGGATGACCTCACGCTGCCAGGGTTCCAGGATCAGGCTGTTCTTCTCCAGGAAATAAAGCAGGTTTTCCTCGGGCAGCTTGAGCGATTTCTTGCGCTCCGCCATGATGTCCGTCTCGCGGGGCTTGGCGCCGTCCTTCGAAGGCGGCAGCGTGCGCCATAGGTCATTGTAGGAACGCTCCTCGTATTCCAGGCGCTCGCGAACTCCCTCGCGCTGCTTTTCCGACGACAGCTTCGGCGGCCGGTGATATCTGAACACGCCCTGTTCCATCAGCGCATGTGCGGCATCGAGGATCTCTTCCACCGCATCGACGCCATGCCGCTCCTCACAGCGGGCAATGTAGCCCTTGGCGAAGTCGAGATAGCTGAGGATGGCGCTGGCGTCCGTCCACTGCTGGAACAGATAATTGTTCTTGAAGAAATGGTTATGGCCGAGTGCCGCGTGCGCCGTCACCAGGGCCTGCAGGGCCATGGTGTTTTCTTCCATCAGATAGACGATGCAGGGATTGGAATTGATGACGAGTTCATAGGCGAGCCCCCGTCCGCCTTTGCGATAGAGCAATTCCTGGTAGAGGTAGTGCTTGCCGAACGACCAGTGCCGGTACATCAGCGGCATGCCGACCGAGGAATAGGCGTCGAGCATCTGTTCGGACGAGATTATCTCCATCTGTACCGGATAGACGTCGAGGTGGAGCTCTTCGGTGGCGATCGCCTCGATGGTCTCGTAGGCGCGCGACAGCGTCCTGAAATCCCAGTCGGAACCGGAAAACAACAATCCGGATTTGCTCGCCATCAGCCCCCTCTTTCACCGCTCTTTTGATAACCCGGCTGTCTGGCGAAGAGCTGGCGGAAAACCGGGTAGATGTCGGCCGCCGTGGCGATGCGGCTCATCTGGAAGTTCGACCACCTCAGCTTGACCGCACTGTAGGCACGCCACAGCGACGTGCCGTTGTCGGTGGCGCCGAAGATGTGGCTCTCGCGCTCGTCGAGGATCTCGACATAGGCAAAGTACTGGCAAAGCCGCATGATCTGTTCGTCGAGAAGGGTGATGCAGCGCTCCGAATCGGTGACGAAATTGTCGCCGTCCGAGGCCTGGGCGACATAGATGTTCCATTCGCGGCTGGGATAGCGCTGCTCGACGATGCGGTGCATCTCCTCGAGCGCCGTGGAAACCACCGTGCCGCCGCTCTGGGTGTTGTAGAAAAAGGTCTCCTCGTCCACCTCCTGCGCCTCGTGCGTGTGGCGGATGAAGACCACCTCGGTCCGGTCGTAGCGCCGTTTCAGGAACAGGTGCAGCAGCACGAAGAAGCGCTTGGCCAGATCCTTCTCGCGTTCGCCCATCGAGCCGGACACGTCCATCAGGCAGAACATCACCGCATTGGCATTCGGCACCGGCTGGGCGTCGAAGCGGTTGAAGCGGATGTCGACCGGGTCGACATAGGCGATTCGCTTGCGGCGGCGCTCCAGTCGCTCAAGCTCTTCCTGCAGCGCCACGATGCGCTGGCGCATCTCGGCGTTCTGCGGCTTCGCCTCCAGCGACGTGATCTCCTGCGCGATTGCGTCGAGTTCCTCCTGCTTGGGGCGCCGGAGTGCTATGCGGCGGCCATGGCTGTTGCGCATCGTGCGCCCGACATTGATGTTGGTCGGCGAGCCGGTCGCGGCGAAGCCGGCCCGGCGCGGCTTGAAAGCGAGGATCTCCTTGAGGTTGAGCTTGACCATGTCAGGCAGTTCGAGGTCTTCGAAAAAGAGGTCGAGAACCTCTTCGCGCGACAGCACGAAACGGAAATCGTCCTCCGATTCGGTTCTTCCCGGGGCTGATCCCATGCCGCCGCCCTGGCCGGGCTTGGGCAGCCGGTCGCCTGGGGTGAAATGCTTGTTGCCGGGCAGGACGTGCTGGCGGCTGCCGCTGTTCCTGGCATCGTTGAAGCTCGGCTCGCCGGTACCCCGCGCTGGCATCGAAACGGCATGCTCGGCGTCCACGTCGGCGATCTTGCCGGCGCGGATCTGATCGCGGATGGTGCGCTTCAACTCTTCGCGCGCCCGCCGCAGGAAACGCTGCCGATTGCCGAGGCTTTTGTCCTTCGGGTTCAGTCGGCGATCAATGAAGATCGGCATATGTTACCCCGGGCTGGCTTCAACCCGCCTTGTTCACCCGCATGTACCAGTCCACCAGCCGGCGGACCTGGCGCTCGGTGTAGCCGCGCTGGATCATCCGCTGCACGAATTCGGTATGCCGCTTCTCCGTCACGCTGTCCTGCTTGGAGCCGAAGCTGATCACTGGCAGCAGGTCCTCGACCTGCCCGAACATCCGCTTCTCGATGACTTCGCGCAGCTTCTCATAGCTTGTCCATGACGGGTTGCGGCCATGGTTTCTGGCCCGCGCGCGCAGCGTGAACTTCACCACTTCGTTGCGGAAGTCCTTGGGATTGGCGATGCCGGCCGGCTTTTCGACCTGCGACAATTCGTTGTCCAAGACCTCGCGATTGAGGATCTGGCCGGTATCGGTATCCTTGTAGTCCTGATCCTCGATCCAGGCATCGGCGTAGGCGATATAGCGGTCGAACAGGTTCTGGCCGTATTCGCTGTAGGATTCCAGATAGGCCTTCTGGATCTCGTGGCCGATGAACTCGGCATAACGGGTGGCCAGCTCCGACTTTATGAAATCGAGATAGTCCGCCTCGGTCTCCTTCGGGAACTGCTCGCGCTTGATCGCCTCTTCAAGGATGTACATCAGATGCACCGGATCGGCCGCCACCTCTTCGGTGTCGTAATTGAAGGTCTGCGACAGGATCTTGAAGGCGAAGCGGGTGCTGACGCCGGTCATGCCTTCGTCGACGCCGGCGGCGTTTCGGTATTCCTGGACCGACTTCGCCTTGGGATCGGTTTCCTTGAGGTTCTCGCCGTCATAGACGCGCATCTTGGTGTAGAGCGGCGAATTGTCGTGTTCGGCCAGGCGGGTCGAGACGGTGAACCGGCTGAGGATATCGAGCACTTCCGGAGCGCAGGGGCTGTTAGCCAATTCGCTTTCGCGCAACAGCTTCTCGTAGATCTGCCGCTCTTCGGTGACGCGCAGGCAATACGGCACCTTGACCACCAGGATGCGGTCGAGGAACGCCTCGTTGTTCTTGTTGTTCTTGAACTGCAGCCATTCCGATTCGTTGGAATGGGCAACGATGATGCCCTGATAGGGGAAAGCGCCGAAATTCTCGGTGCCGTTGTAGCTGCCTTCCTGGGTGGCGGTCAGCAGCGGATGCAGCACCTTGATTGGCGCCTTGAACATCTCGACGAATTCGAGCAGCCCTTGCGTCGTCCGGTTCAGCCCGCCGCTATAGGAGTAGGCGTCCGGATCGGACTGGCTGAAGTTTTCCAGCTGCCTGATGTCGACCTTGCCGACCAGGGCCGAAACGTCCTGGTTGTTCTCGTCGCCCGGCTCGGTCTTGGCAATGCCGATCTGGCGCAGCCTGGACGGCATCAGCTTGACGACGCTGAATTTGGAGATGTCGCCGGACAATTCGTCGAGGCGCTTGGCCGCCCAGGGCGAGATCAGGCCGTTCAGCCGCCGTCGGGCGATGCCGTATTTGTCCTCCAAAAGGTCGCCCATGCGGTCGGGGTCGAACAGCCCGAGCGGCGATTCGAAGACCGGGCTGACCTGGCCGCCGACCTTCAGCGTATAGATCGGACGCTGCTCCATCAGCCTTTTCAGCTGCTCCGCAAGCGAGGACTTGCCGCCGCCGACCGGGCCAAGCAGATAGAGGATCTGCTTGCGTTCCTCGAGCCCTTGCGAGGCATAGCGGAAATAACCGGCGATACGCTCGATCGTATCCTCCATGCCGTAAAAGTCGGCGAAGGTTGGATAGATCTTGATCGTCCGGTTCGAAAAAATACGGCCGAGCCGCTCGTCCTTGCTGGTATCGACAAAGGTCGGCTCGCCGATCGCCTCGACCATCCGCTCGGGTGCCGAGGCGTACATCGACTTGTCCTCGCGGCAGGCAAGCAGATATTGCTGGAGGCTTATCTCCTCCTGAGCCGCATTCTTGTAAACCTCGGAAAACAGATCGAAGACGTCGGATTGATTCTCACGCATGGTATTCCTAGCCCCGGAGCCGGTGTGGCTGCACGTTTGTCTCTTGAACAACCAAATGTCAGAAAGCCCTTGTGGTTCCCTTCACTTCGCAGAGAGTGCATGTGATCGAAGGATAAGAGTCTAGATAAGGACATCCTGAGTGCAGACAAGGCGTGCAACGTCCTGACCGAGGCATAAAATCCTGAATTGCACCGCGCCCCGCTGACGACTCCCAACAAGACGGAGGAACGGTTCGGGTCCTTCCCGGTTGTGAGGGAAAGGAGACGGTCGATGTCTGGGAATAGTTTGTGGTTGCTCGTTGTTGCAGGCGGTCCACTGCTGCTGGCAATCCTGATCGCCTACGCCCTGCTCACGCAGCGCCGTCGCGGCCCGGCGGAGCGCAGGGAAAGCGAGCGCGCCACCGAGCGCCTGTATCAGGAAAAGAAGGACTGACCGACAGGATCGCAGCTCAGCTGCCGGCGGCCGCCAGCCCGGTCGCTTTTTCGGCGCGCAGCAGCATGCCAAACAGGTCACGCGGCTCATCGGGATCGGCCAGAAGGTCTAGTTCCTCGTAAAGGCCGGTCCGCTGAAGCTGATCGCGAACGTAACGCAACGCGGAAAAATCCTCGATCGCAAAGCCGACGGAATCAAACAATGTGATCTGTCGGGCGTCCGTCCGGCCTGCTGCCTTTCCTGTCATCACCTGCCACAATTCGGTGACCGGATGATCCGCATCGAGCTGCTGGCTCTCGCCTTCGATGCGCGTCTGCGGCGGGTATTCGACGAAAATATCCGAGCGCAGCAGAATGTCGCGATGCAGCTCGGTCTTGCCCGGGCAATCGCCGCCTACCGCATTGATGTGCACGCCGGATCCCACCATGTTGTCGGTCAGGATTGTTGCCGACCGCTTGTCGGCGGTAACCGTGGTGATGATCTCTGCACCTTCAACGGCTTCCTGCGCCGACGCGCAGAGCTTGATGTCGAAACCCATGCCGGCAAGGTTCTTCATGCATTTCGTCGAGGCCGCCGGGTCGATATCGTAGAGACGCAGCCTGTCGACGCCAAGCAGCGCCTTGAAGGCAATGGCCTGGAATTCCGATTGCGCGCCATTGCCGATGATCGCCATGCACCTGGCGGCCTCTGGAGCGAGGTATTTCGCCGCGACCGCCGAGCTTGCGGCGGTTCTGAGCGCCGTCAGGATGGTCATTTCCGAAAGCAGCATCGGATAGCCGTTGCCGACATCGGCAAGCACGCCGAAAGCGGTCACGGTCTGGCGGCCGTCACGCGTGTTCTTCGGATGCCCGTTGACATATTTGAAGCCGTAAAGCTGCCCGTCGCTGGTCGGCATCAGCTCGATGACGCCGTCAATGCTGTGCGAGGCGACGCGCGGCGTCTTGTCGAACAGCTCCCAGCGCCTGAAATCCTCTTCGATATAGGCGGCAAGCTCGACCAGAAAGCGCTCGATGCCGATGGCAAGCACCAGCTTCATCATGCGGTCGACGCTGACGAACGGGACGATGTTCAAATTGGCGGTCATGGCTCAGAACCCCCTCGTCGGGCGGTCCATGATCCGCCGGCCCATCAGGCTTGCGGTCAGGTCAACCAAAAGCGTGGCGGTGCGGCCGCGCTCGTCAAGAAATGGGTTGAGCTCGACCAGGTCGAGACTGGTGACGAGGCCGCTGTCATGCAGCATTTCCATCGCCAGATGCGCCTCGCGGAAGGTGGCGCCGCCGGGAACGGTGGTGCCCACCGCCGGGGCGATCGACGGGTCGAGAAAATCGACGTCGAGGCTGACATGGAGCATGCCATTGGCGGCGCTCACCCGTTCGAGAAAGGCGCGAAGCAGTTGCGCTATGCCGTGCTCGTCGATCGAACGCATGTCGTGGACCGTCACGCCGGCTCTGCGCAATGCATCCCGTTCCGCCAGGTCCACGCTGCGGATCCCCAGCGCGCATATGCAAGCCGGCTCCACCTGTGCTGCAAGCCGGGGGAAATAGCCCTCGAAGCCGGGCTGCCCGCTGGCATAGGCCAGCGGCACGCCATGCAGATTGCCGCTGGTCGTCGTGTCGAGCGTATGAAAATCGGGGTGGGCGTCGAGCCACAGCACGAAGAGCGGCCGACCGGCATTCGCCGCGCGGCGGGCTATGCCGGCGAGCGTGCCGGCCGAAATGCTGTGGTCGCCGCCGAGAAAGATCGGCATCGCATCGGCGCTTGCGGCATAGGCAGTTTCGCTGATCGCTGCCGTCCAGGCGGCGATTTCCGGCAGCGCCTTCACCGCCGCGTTGCCGTGTACGACAGGGCGCATATCGGCAGGGACAATCGTTCCGAGGTCGGTCAGCGTATGGCCAAGCTCGGTCAGCGCGCCGGCCAGACCGGCCGTGCGAAGCGCGCTCGGCCCCATCTCGCAGCCCATGCGGCCTGAGCCGGCCTGGATCGGCGCCCCAACGATCGTGCAATGCATTTGTCATACCCACCGAATTACGATGGCTTTATTGAAGCGGGCATCGCTGGCAGAATGAACATGTCAAATTGGCAAATTTGTTGAAGTGCCCTACCATTGTGGCACGATCTACTTCCGTTGTGAGCAAACATGGACCGTCTCGATGAGCAGATCATCACCTCTTTGCGGCACGACGCCCGGCGCAGCATTTCCGACCTTGCCGTCAGCCTGGGTGTCTCCCGGGCAACGGTAAGGTCCCGGATCGAGCGACTTGAAAGAGACGGCGTCATCGTCGGCTACACCGTCATTCTACGCGCCGACGCGGTCGATCAGCGGGTGCGTGGCATCATGATGATCGAGATCGAGGGCCATGCCGCCGATCGCGTCATCCGGGCGCTGGGCGGCTTCTCCGAGGTCTCGACCATCCACACCACCAATGGCCGGTGGGACCTGGTGATAGAACTCGGAACCCAGACGCTGAGCGAGTTCGATGCGGTGCTGAGACGTATCCGGCTGATTCCCGGAATTACCGGCAGCGAAACAAGCCTGCTCCTGGCAACGCCGCGCACCACCAAGGCGCGGCTGTGATCTTCGCCCTTGACCTCCAGCGGCAATGAAATCCCAAGCCAGGGAACCTTCAATTGCCGCCGCGGTTAGAGCAATTCCAGGAAAAGTGTGAAACGGTTTTCCGTTCGGAATTGCGTTAGAGCAATTCCAGGAAAAGTGTGAAACGGTTTTCCGTTCGGAATTGCGTCAAAACAAGAGTGATCGGTTCAGCGTTTCCCCCGATGAACCGTTCTAGGCTCGGACAGCCCTTCTTCGAGGGAGAACAATCATGGCTCACGCCCAGCAGGAACTGGTCGAATTCGTTATCAGCAAAGCGTTCAATCCGGTCATGCGGGCCAAACCAGACGGAAAATCCGATGCCGAACGCAAGACGCTCGAGCACGTCCAGCAAGCCACGAAGACCGAGATCGAGCGCTATCGCCATTACGGCTCGGCCGAGGAGGTCGCGACCAATTTCAAGCGCGACCTGAGCTCAGATGCCGCCAAAAAGTTGCACGCCCAGCTGCGGCGCCTGCATCTGCCGACGATCGAGGATATTCGCGACGAATTTGAGGACAAAGCCCGCAAGCTTGGGGTCAAGGCCTCGTCGTAGATCCGCGACCGGTCCTCGGTGACGTCCGTCAGGCTGTCATCACAAACCGTCCTTGGTCGGAGGCCACCCTGACCGAACCGTCTCGGGGATGTTGTCCGACGTCAGATCGCCCCGATTGAGCTTTTCAATCGCTTCATCGGCTTCGCTTTCGTCGAGACCGGAAAGCGGCAACCCGCCGACCACGACGGCTTCGTCGCTCTCGCTGTCATAGACCTCCCAGAGGCCTTCCGGATCCTGTCGTTTGTCGAACGGCATGGCACTCCCCAACACCGCTATTGTACGCCTGCCACCCATTTCAGGGCCTGGGCTTTTTCGTCCTCCGGGAACACCCGCGCCTCGATTTGCGGAAACAGCGCGTCCGTCATTTCCGTGGCTGCCTTGATCCACTGCTTGTTGGAAATCACGGCGGCACGTTTGAAGCGGTGGACCTCGCCAAGTTTGCTCAGGCCATACTGCAGGTCGCGCCGCAAGGCGCCAGCCGTCATGTCCTCGAAATCGGCAAGATCGGTCAGGACGCCGATGTCCTTGTGGTCGCTCAGTTTCGCTTCGATTGCCGGGATGACTTTGTCGTAGTCGTCCGCCGTCACGGTGCCGGTGACACGAAAGGCGGCGACATTCTGGGGAGCGGCAATCATCTCGATCATTTTTTCCTCCGGTCTCTGACTTGCTGCCTGCCCGAAACAAACTCGGGCCATTGGCGGATGTTCCCTGCCGGAGGCGTGCTTGGCTTCAACCTGACATGGTTAGAACGACGATCGGCCGGCCTCCCCGACCGGCCCTCGGATCGCCTGGGTGACGACGGTATAACGCGTGATTTGACCCTCCTCGGGGTCCTCCCCGTGGAAATGGATCGCTGCGTTCAGCGGCAGGTGGGCAGTGCTGCCAAACTGCTTGACGGCGGAGACATGCACGATCTGCACGTCGGGGTCGCGCTTCATGGCGTCCATCGCCGCAAGCTCGGCGCTGCTGCTGCCGCCGATCCGCCAGCTGGCTTCCAGCACTCCCGATCGCCAGATGCCCGAGGAATCGACACCTTGGCCGATGTCGTAGTTGCGCCGTGAGGCAAAGAATCCGGGATAGCCATCCATCGCGGCGTCGTAGATCCTCGCCTGCGCCACAGCCAAACTTAGCGCCGGAGAAAGCTGCAGCCCGTCCAGCGCCTCCCATCCGCCGCGCACGACGACCAGATCGGATCCGCCGTAAACGGGCTGTCCGGCATTGTCGGCCGTCATTCGCTGCACGCCGTAATAGGCGACCGATGTTCCGTCGATCGCCGTTCTGCCAATGCTCAGCGTGACGATATCGCGAAGCTCCGTTTCGAGAACAAGGCCGTATTCCCTCAGGTCGGAGGATGGATATCGTTCCAGCAGCCTTTCGATGTCGGCAACGGTCGCGGCGGTGTGCTGGTCGCGGCCCCGCGAAGCGCGCGGTGGCTTGAACCGGACCAGCCCTAGCTGCAGCAGACGTTCCGCTGCGCGCAGCGCGTCATCGCGTGAAAATGCGGTATAGCCGGGCAGTACGGCCGCGCCGACGGCTCTGCCGAAGCCGGCTGGCCATTCTTTTGGCCGTGCCGCCGACCCGTCCACCAGCTCGTGGGTTATGGCCTTGGTGGTTGCGAGGCGCCAGGGCACCACACCGCCGAAGAGGTCGTCCGGCCCGTTTATGCCCAGTTGGAGCGCATCGACGGCAAGCAGGCTGTCGTCCGGCACGAAATACACTCGGCGACTGTCACCGCCGCCGTCACTCAGGCCCTCGCGGAAGGCAAAGCCCTTCAACGCCGCAATCGTGCGCGCAACGGCAGCGACGGTTTCCCGCTCGTGGGTATAGATCGTCTCGCCGCCTGGCACGGAGAATGCGACCACAACACCTTTCGCCCCGCTTGGTTGCTTACCGCTTAGCCCGGTCATGTCGCGCCCTTCGTCCATTGCCGAGCCCATTGCCGTTTCCGCGGCGATGCGTCCGAACCGAAAAACCCGCTTCCTCGGCGAATGTTCCGGCCAACGGCCGGCAATCCGGTTTGACCGAGGTTTGACCGGGGCGGCGACCGGAACATCGGCGGCTCGTAGCTGTTTATGAGGGAATCTCAGACAGGGAGATGGAGACCATGGCTTTCAGGCTCGAAAGCTCTGCCTTTGCCGATGGCGAAAAAAAATGCCGCCGCGCTATTCCCGCAACGGCGGCAACGTCTCGCCGCCATTGGAGTGGACGGACGCGCCGCAAGGAACCAAAAGCTTCGTCCTGGCCGTAGAGGACCCCGACGCCCCTTCAGGCATGTTCCGTCATTGGTCTACGACATCGACGCACAGCGCAACTTTCTTCCTGAAGGCACGACCGCCGGCGCCAAGACCGAGAGCCTCGGACACGGCGTCAATGATTTCGGCAATCCTCATTATGACGGCCCCCAGCCGCCGCCTGGGCATGGGCTCCACCATTACCATTTCCGGCTTCTTGCACTCGACGTCGAGACGCTTCATCTCGGCGAGAAGGCTGCCGTCGAAGACGTGCTGAAACAGGCCGAGCCGCACGTCGTGGGAGAGGCCGAGCTCGTCGGCACGTTCGAACGGGCTTGAGGACGCCACGCCACCCGTCGCCTGGTTCGGCACAAACGGAGAAGCATGATGGACAACAAATCAAACCCTGTCGACCAACCCATATCCGGCAAGAAAGCCAGCGGCAGCGACAAGGCCGAGGCATCGAAGGAAGCAGGCGATCAGGCACGGAAAGCCCAGGAGTGGGGCGGCGGCTCAAAGGCCTCGAAAGGCGCGATATCGCCGCAGGATCGCAAAAATCAAAACTCCAGCCAGCGCAGCTGATACCGGTCCGTCATCCGGCAATGCGTCTGAAGCGGCGGGCAAGGCCGGGCTGGAGGCACTGCGCTGCGCCTCACATCGCTAGCGGTTCATGTTCATGATCGCGTTCATCGGCATCAAATTGTGGTCGAGATTGGCCATGATCCAGATCGAGCCGCCGATCACCAGAACTACGATCAGCACGCCGAAGGCAAGCGCCAGGGCGTTGTTGGTGTTGTCCGGTCCCGTCGTGATGTGCAGGAAGAAGACGAGATGCACGCCCATCTGGGCGATCGCCAGCACGACCAGCGCCACCGGAATGCCGGGTGCCCATATCAGGTTGGTTCCGGGCAACCAGAACGAGGCGATGGTCAGCAGCGTTGCCAGCCCGAGGCCGATCACATAGCCGCGTAGCCCGGATCCAACCTCGGTGTCGCCGAGGTATTCGTCACCCGGCGCCGTATCGATGTCGTAGCGCTCCAGGCCATCGGTGTCGCGCCGTTGCGCGTGGCGATCGTCCGCATTGCTCATCGACTTGCTCCCAGGAGATAGACCACCGTGAACAGGGCGACCCAGATGATGTCGAGGGCGTGCCAGAACAGGCTGAAGCACATGAAACGCCGAAGAATATCGTCGCGGAATCCCTTGGCGAAGATCTGCGCCATCATCGTGAGCAGCCACAGCAGCCCCGCCGTGACGTGAAGGCCATGGCATCCCACCAGCGTGAAGAACGCCGATAGGAAAGCGCTGCGCGTCGGTCCGACACCGCTGGCAACCATATGCGCGAACTCGCGCAACTCGAGCAGGATGAAGCTGGCGCCGAGCACGAAGGTGACAGTCATCGCGACATAGAACCAGGAGCTTCGCCGCGCTGTCACGGCAAGGCTGGCGAGACCGCAGGTAAAGCTCGACAACAGCAAAGCGGCCGTCTCGATCGCGACGTTGCGCAGGTCGAACAGCTCGGCCCCGCTCGGCCCGCCCGCCGTCTTGCCCGCCAGCACGGCATAGGCCGCGAAGAAGGCCGAGAACATCACGATGTCGCTCAGAAGGAAGATCCAGAAGCCGTAGCCCACGACGATCCGGATCGGTGCCGGGCCGCCGTCGCCGTGGCCGGGTGCATGGCCGTGCCCGCCATGGAGGCGGTAGGGGTCACGCTCTCGAACGTCGATCGCGGTCATGGCCTTGGCCCCGTGTAAGTGGCCAGCGCCTCGCGGCGCGCACTTCGGTTGGCGCGGTCGATCCGGGCGACTTCGGCGGCAGGAATGACGTATTCGGGGATGTCGCGCCACGCGAATACGACGAAGGTGGCCAAAGCACCGAGCGCACCGAGCGCCACCATCCACCAGATGTGCCAGATGAGGGCAAAGCCCATCACGGTCGCAAAGAAGGCGCAGATGAACCCGGTGGGACTGTTGCGCGGCATCTCGATCGGCTCGTAGTCAGGCTCGTCGCGCAGGCGGTTTTGCTCGCGTGCCCGCTGCTTGATGCTCCAGTAGGGCTCTTCACCCTCGACATGCGGAAGCGCGGCGAAGTTGAAGACCGGCGGCGGCGAGGGCGTGGCCCATTCCAGCGAGCGGCCGTCCCAGGGATCTCCGGTGGCGTCGCGAAGCGCCGCGCGCTGCCGGATGCTGACGACGAGCTGTACGATCTGCGCGACCACGCCGGCGGTGGTGATCAACATGCCGACGCCGGCAACCAGCACCCACGGATGCCATGCCGGCACGTCGAAATGCTGCATGCGGCGGGTCATGCCGAGCAGGCCGACAGCGTAGAGCGGTACGAAGGTGGCGTAGAACCCGATCAGCGTCAGCCAGAAGGCCAGCTTGCCCCAGCCCTCGTGCAGCCGGAAGCCGAATGCCTTGGGAAACCAGTAGGTATATCCCGCGAAGGCGCCGAACAGCACGCCGCCGATGATGACGTTGTGGAAATGCGCCACCAGGAACAGGCTGTTGTGGAGCAGGAAATCGGCCGGTGGCACCGCCAGCAACACACCCGTCATGCCGCCGATGACGAATGTCACCATAAAGCCCAGCGACCACAGCATTGGCGTCGCGAAGCGGATGCGGCCGCCATACATGGTGAACATCCAGTTATAGATCTTCACGCCAGTACCGACAGCGATGATGCTGGTGGCGATGCCGAACGCGGCGTTGACGTCGGCGCCGGCGCCCATCGTGAAGAAGTGGTGCAGCCACACCATGAAGGAGACGATGCAGATGAAGAGCGTCGCGGCCACCATCGAGCGGTAGCCGAACAGCGGCTTGCTGGAGAAGGTGGAGATGACCTCCGAGAAGATGCCGAACGCCGGCAGGACGAGGATGTAGACCTCGGGATGGCCCCAGGCCCAGATCAGGTTCACGAACATCAGCATGTTGCCGCCAGCTTCATTGGTGAAGAAATGAAAGCCGAAATAGCGGTCGAGCGTCAGCATCGCGAGCGTGGCGGTGAGGATCGGGAAGGCGGCGACGATGAGCAGGCTGGCGGCAAGTGAGGTCCAGCAGAACATCGACATCCTGAGGTAACTCATGCCGGGCGACCGCATCTTCAGGATCGTGGTGACGAAATTGATCCCGGTGAGCAGCGTTCCGACGCCCGCTATCTGCACGGCCCACAGATAATAGTCGACGCCGACGCCCGGCGAATAGGCGGTCTCGCTGAGCGGCGGATAGGGCAGCCATCCGGTACGCGCGAATTCACCGATCACCAGCGAGATGTTGACCAGCAGCGCACCGGTGGCGGTGAGCCAGAAGCTCACCGAGTTGAGCGTCGGAAAGGCAACGTCTCGGACGCCGAGCTGCAGCGGCACGACCAGGTTCATCAGGCCGATGACGAACGGCATCGCCCCGAAAAAGATCATGATGGTGCCGTGGGCGGAAAAGACCTGGTTGAAGTGGTCGGGCGGCAGATAGCCGGGCGCCTGGAAGGCGAGGGCCTGCTGCGACCGCATCATGACGGCGTCGCTGAAGCCGCGCAGCAGCATCAGCAGCGCCAGCAGCGTGTACATGACGCCAATCCGCTTGTGATCGACGCTGGTGATCCATTCGCGCCAGAGATAGGGGAAATGGCCGGCCAGGAAGACCCAGGCCAGCACGCCGAGGATTGCCAGGGCGACGACCGCCGAGGCGATCATCGGCAGAGGCTGATCGAACGGAATGACGTCCCAGTTCAATTTTCCGAGCATTGTCAGCCTCCTGCCTTGGGCGATACGCTCGGCCCGGGGCGACCGGCCTGGGGGCCGGGCGCGGGTGGAACGCCCTGCGTCGCGATTTCGTGGAAAAGGTCCGGCTCGACCGAGCGATAGGTCGAAGGCGGCACGTCGATGCTCTGTCTGGCCAGTTCCTGGTAGCTGGCCTTGTCGAGTGCCTGTCCCTGGCTTCGCGCCGAATTGACGAACGCCTCGAAGGCATCGGCCGCGACGGCATGCAGCACGAATTGCATGCCTGGAAAACCGTCACCGCTGAAATGGGCCGACCGCCCATAGAATTCGCCCGGCTGATCCGCCTGCAGGTGAAGCTGCGTCGTCATGCCGTTCATCGTGTAGATCATGCCGCCGAGCTGAGGCACGAAGAACGCGTTCATGACGCTTGCCGAGGTAAGCGAGAAATGCACCGGCCTGCCCGCCGGCACCACGAGCTGGTTGATGCTCGCGACATTCTGCTCGGGGTAGATGAACAGCCATTTCCAGTCGAGCGAGACGACCTGCACCTCAAACGGCCTTTGCTGGGAATCCAACGGCTTCATTGGGTCGAGGTCATGCGATCCGATCCAGATGATGCCGCTCAGAAACAGGATGACGAGGATGGGGATCGACCAGACTACCAGTTCGATGCGTCCGGAATAGGCCCATTCCGGCAGGTACCGCGCTCTTGTGTTGGTTTCCCGGAACCACCAGGCAAAGCCGAGCGTCGCCACGATCGTCGGGATGACGATGGCCAGCATGATAGCGACCGAATTGAGCAGGATCGTCCGCTGCGCCGCCCCCACCGGCCCTTGCGGATCGAGCACGCCGCCCTGGCAGCCGGCAAGCAGCGCGGCAACAAGCATCGTCGCGCCGACGCGGCCAACACGGATGGCGGCACAATTTCGAACGATCGCCCTCAGCAACATGACATCTCGCCGTTTCCTGAAAACCGATGGAACGTTGCAGGCAGCGTGGCTGCCAACCCCCGAATGTGCGCGCCGGTGTGCTCCTGGCGACAGTTTCTTCACGCACGGGGCTCCGGCTGGCAGAACCACACGCGGCGGACGTCATCGTTAAGCGGTCAACCTGTCGAGAACCCTCCAAATCCTAAAAACCAGCGGCAAATCCCAAGCAACCAGAGCCAAATCCTAAGAAATCAGAAACAGTGCCCAGATCGAAGTTATCGCCAGAAACGTGGCGAATGCCAAGGCGGTAAACCGGTTCATGGCCCCGCCCAAGGTTGGTCCATTTAGTCCGCTCCCTGCGACGTGGCTGCTGATTCCAGTGCTGCTGCTCCAGATGGCTGCGCCAACCGAACGAATGTTCGTCGCGAAAGTTCCAAAAAGCCAGATCCGTCGCAGCCTTGGTTGCAGGCCGGCGGCGACGCGATGCGCACCAGGGATGGTTGGGCGGCTTTCTCGCCAAGCGGAAGCGAGGACTGGCTTTGCGTATGTAAAAACTACTTGTCTAGGTGAAAATAGTTGCTACTAATCGGCTGGGCCGGCGCATGGCCGCCTCTGGGAGGAATTTCGGCATGACAAGACTGCGCGGCCTTGCGTGGGATCACCGACGCTGCTGGGGTCCGCTCGACGCCAGCATCGGGCCGTATTGTGCCGCCAATCCCGGTCTTGAGATCGAATGGGACCGCCGCAGCCTCTATGAGTTCGGCGAGGGCGCGCTTGGTCCGGTGCTCGGCGCCTATGACCTTGTCGTGTTCGACCATCCGTTCATCGGCGATATTGCCGAAGGCGGGCTGATGGTGCCGTTCGATTTGTCGGCCGAGCAGCGCCACGGCTTCGAACGGGATTCGGTCGGCGCATCCTGGCAATCCTACGCAAGGGACGGGCTTCAATGGGCGTTGCCGATCGATGCTGCCTGTCAGGTTGCCTCGTATCGCCCCGATCTCCTGGAGCGCTACGGACCGCTGCCGCGCAGCCATGACGAGGTGCTGGAGCTCGGCCGGCGCGCCTTGAAGGACGGCAAATGGCTTGGGCTGCCGTTGGTGCCGACTGACGCCATGTGCCTGCTTTTGACGCTGGGTGAGCCCCGGGAAGACGGCGACGAGTTCATCGCCGGGAAAAAAATCGAGCGGGCCGTCGGGCAATTGCGCCAGCTTGCGGCGCTGTCGCATCCGAACTCGCCGAAATGGAACCCGATCCGTTGCTACGATCACATGATCGCGCATGACGACGTGGTCTACGTGCCGTTCGCCTTCGGCTATGTGAATTATGCCTCCAGGGCCGACAGGCCGTATCTGCGCTTCGCCGACGTGCCGACGCCGCGATCCGCCGGCGCCTTGCTCGGCGGCGCCGGCATCGGCGTCAGCGCCCAATCGCAACACAAGCAAGCCGCCATCGACTACGCGCTGTTTCTGTGCTCGCCCGGCTATCAGCGCGGCGACTATGTGAAATCCGGCGGACAGCCGGGGTCGCTGGCGGCGTGGCAGGATACCGAGGTCAACGCGCTCTCGGGCGGCTTCTTCGCCTCGACGCTGGCGACGATCGAAGCCTCTTATCTGCGCCCGACCCATCCGGGCTTCATCAGCTTCTTCCGCCAATGCGCCCCTCATGCCGCGGCGGCGATCGCCGGCGAATTGCAGGCGGCCGAGCTCGCGGATCGGCTGAACCGGCTCTATCGCGAGACCAGGCATAGCCAGCCGCAACGGAGCGTCGCGTAATGGCCGCCGATATTGCCCAGATCGTCGACGAAGGCGAAAGCGGCCGCAACGGCTATCGGGTGCCCGCTGTGGAGAAGGCGCTCGACATACTGGAATTCATGGCTGCCAGCGGCGAGCCGCTGACCCAGACCGAGATCGCCACCGGAATGGGGCGCTCCATTCACGAGATATACCGCATCCTGCTGCTGCTGGAGAAGCGCGGCTACATTTTCCGGACGCAATCGGACCGCTTCCGCCTGTCGCTGAAGCTGTTCGAACTGGCGCATATGCATCCCCCGGTGAACCGCCTGGTCGAATGCGCGCTGCCGTTGATGCGCGGCCTCGCCGCCAATGCCGACCAGAGCTGCCATCTGGTCGTGCGCGAAGGCGAGAGCGCACTGGTCGTGCTGCAGATCGATTCGCCTTTGCCGATGCGTTATTCGGTTGCCCTTGGCTCGCATTTCCCGATCCTCGAAACGAGCTCCGGCGCGGTGCTGCTGGCGCATTCGAGCCGCGCCGAGCGCGACCGCATCGTCGAACGGATCGTCGCTGCAGGCGAAGGCCAAGGCAGCCGGGCGGAAATCGAAGCGCGGCTGAACGAAGTCGCAAGGCTCGGCTATGAAATGCGCGCCTCGCTGGCTGTCGAGGGCTGCACCAACATTTCGATGCCGGTGCGCGACCATACCGGCGCCGTCATTGCCGCGCTCACCGTCCCCTTCCTGCCGCAAAAGGCCGCCCGCTTCGATCGCAGCACCGTCTTCGAACGGGCGAAGGCGGCGGCCGAGGCGATATCGGCGGCGCTGGGCGCGGGCGAAGCTGCCCCCTCTTCACGTGCCGACCCGGAACGGCGGGACTATCCGTTCAGCAACTGACAAGAAATACAGGGAGAAGAAACATGAACTGGTCCAAATCGATGCTGTTTGCCTCCGCGGCGGTGCTGGCTCTGAGCGCCGCCGCGGCACACGCCGAAAACATGCCGAAGCGCATCGGCTACGTCACCAACTACGCCACCCATGAGTGGTATCAGAACGTCATCAAGGGCATGCAGTCCCGCGCCAAGGAACTCGGTATCGAGCTCGAGGTGCAGGACGCCAATCTGGACGTTGCCAAGGAGGTCTCCGCCGCCGAAGATTTCATGGCCAAGGGCGTCGACGTCCTGATCATCACGCCCGTCAACGAGGAAGGCGTCGTGCCGCTGCTGCGCCAGGCGAAATCCAACAACGTTCCGGTTGTGCTCGAAGGCAATCCGGTCAAGGGCATGACCACAATGGTCGCGATCTGCGACTACGACACCGGCTACACCGCCGGCGTCGAAGCCGGCAAATACGCCAAGGAAAAGCTCGAAGCCAAAGCCAAGGTGATGAATGTCGGCCTGCCGCTGCTGTCCGCCACCGTGCTGCGGTCGCAGGGTTTCATGGATGGCCTCAAGACCATCATCCCCGACGCGGTCATGGTCCACGACCTCGACGGCGGCGGCAATCCCGATCGCGCACTCGAAGTCTCTTCGGCGGCTCTTGCCAAGAACGCCGACATCAACATCATCTACGGCATCAACGATTCCTCCTCGCTCGGCGGCCTTCAAGCCTGGAAAGCGGCCGGCAAGTCGCAGGACGGCCTCTTGACTGTCGGCACCGGCGGCGAAGGCCTCGCCTTCATCAATGCGATGCAGAACGAGCCGTCCTACCGCATCGAGGCCGCGATGTTCCCGGAAAAGGAAGGCTACACCGCCATCGATGCGGCGGTTAAGCTCTTCAATGGCGAAGAGGTGCCGGAACACATTGTCAGCCCGACCGCGCCGATGAACGGCGACGACTGGAAGAAGTTCTACGACTACGATGGCACCACACGCAAAATCAAATGGGATGCCGTCAATGCGCTTCAGCCACCGGAAAAATGCATGAAAACTTCCGCCGATCTGAAGAAGTAAGGATTCCGGGTAGCCCTTCCCGCACGGCGGGAAGGGCGGCGGATCGGATATGCCGAACGGCAAAACAGGGCAACCGTCCTGTTTTGGCCGGCAGTTTCCAGACGGCGACGGCACCGATACGGGCCCGGAAATAAAATGGACATGAGCGAGCTTACGCAATCCTCTGCGCCAAGGCGTTTCATCGGCGGCCAGCTGCTGGGCAGCAGCCAACTGGTGCTCGGCGTGATCCTGGCCGTGCTCTGCATCGCCATTTCGATTGCCGCGCCGCAATTCTATTCCGAGGCCAACATCATCGCCATCCTGCGCCAATGCGCGCTGGTGCTGATCGTTGCCTCCGGCATGACGATGCTGATCATCACTGCGGAAGTCGACCTGTCGGTCGGTGCATCGCTGGCTTTTGTCGGCTGCATCGGCATGGCCGTGCTCAATTCAACGCACAGTCTGACGCTCGGGTTGCTGGCGGCGCTCGTCTTTTCAGGCGCGGTCGGCCTTTTCAACGGCCTCGTCGTCACCAGCCTCAAGGTGAACTCGCTGATCGCCACCATCGGCACCATGATGATGCTGCAGGGCGGCGTTTACCTGTTCACCCGCGAGGCGGTGCAGAACCACCACCGGCTTGCCGGCTTCACCGATCTCGGCGCTGGCTATATCGGCGCGATCCCGCTGCCCGTGGTCGTTGCCGCGGTGATTTTCGCGCTGGCCGCGGCAACGCTGCGCTTCACCACGCTCGGCCGTTATCTCTACGCTGTCGGCGCCAACGAGCGCGCGGTTCGTCTCTCCGGCGTGCGCTCGCAACGGCTGAAACTGTTCGCCTTCGTCGTCACCGGCCTGTGCGTCGGCGTCGCCGGTATGATCCTGTCGTCGCTGATGAATGCCGGCCAGCCGACCGCTGGCCGCGGCTTCGAGCTGACGGTGATTGCCGCCGTCATCCTCGGCGGCACCAGCCTGCTTGGCGGCCGCGGCTCGCTGCTTGGCACGTTGCTGGGCGTGCTGGTGCTGAAGGTCATCGACAACGGCATCATCATCCTCGGCTGGAACCAGGACCTGCAGATGGTGGTGCCCGGCATCGTCATCATCCTGGCGACCTATCTCGACATCGTGCGGAACAGAGCCAATGTCGGTTGATTTCCTTCACCCCGGCGAAACCGTGGCTGTCGACAAAAGCGTGCCGGCGCTGGAGATGCGCGGCATCGGCAAGCGTTTTCCCGGCGTGATGGCGCTGGACAATGTCGATCTGACCTTGGAACCCGGCAAAATCCATGCCCTGATGGGCGAGAACGGCGCCGGCAAGTCGACGCTGATCAAGATCATGGCCGGGGTCTACGGCAAGGATGCCGGCACCATCCGCCTGCGCGGCCGCGAGGCCGACATCAAGTCGCCGCGCGATAGCCTGAAAGAGGGCATCAAGGTGGTGTTCCAGGAGATCGCGCTGATCGCCGAATTCAGCGTCGCCGAAAACATCTTCCTCGAAGGCTATCCGACCGGCAAAGGCGGCTCGATCGACTGGAAGAAGATCCGTGCCGATGCGGCCGCTCTGTTCAAGCGTATCGGCTTCAACGTCGACCCGGCGGCGCGCACGGGATCGCTGCCGGTCAGCCAGCAGCAGATGGTCGAGATCGCCCGCGCACTCGCCCATGAGGCCCGCGTCGTGGTGATGGACGAGCCGACCTCCTCGCTGACGCCTAACGAGGTCTCGCTGCTGTTCACCGTCATCCGCCGGCTGGCCGCGCTGGGCATCGCGGTGCTCTATGTCAGCCACAAGCTCGACGAGGTCTTCGAGATCGCCGACACCGTGACCGTGCTGCGCGACGGCCGCCACGTCTCGACCAGGCCGATCGGCCAACATACCAACGACACGCTGATCCAGGACATGATCGGCCGGCGCATCGAAAACCTGTTCCCGCGCAAGCGCGGCGCGCCGGGCAGCAAGGTCGCGCTTTCCGTTGAAGGGCTCAGCACCGCCAAGAAGCTGAAGGATGTGTCGTTCGAGGCGCATGCCGGCGAAGTCCTCGGCTTCTTCGGCCTGATGGGCGCCGGCCGGACCGAGCTCGCCAAGGCCATCGTCGGCTACGACCCGATCACTTCCGGCGCCATTTCGGTCGATGGCAGCCGGCTGCTGCCGCACGAAACGCACACCGGCGTCCGGCTCGGCATCGGCCTGCTCACCGAGGACCGCAAGAGCGAGGGGCTGATGGGCGAGTTGCCGGTCTACCAGAATGCCAGCCTCGCCTCACTCGGCGCCTTCGCCAGAATGGGCTTCATCGACAAGGTCAGGGAACGCAAGGCGGTGCAGGACTATGTCGACCGTTTCCGCATCCGGACGCCCAGCCTGTTCCAGCAGGTCAAGAATCTGTCCGGCGGCAATCAGCAGAAGGTGCTGATCTCGCGCTGGCTGATGCGCGGTCTCAAGGTGATCGTCGTCGACGAGCCGACCCGCGGCATCGACGTCGGCGCCAAGTCGGAGATTTTTGCGCTCGTCGACCGGCTCGCCGGCGAGGGCCTGGCGGTCGTCATGATGACGTCCGAAATGCCCGAGCTGCTGGGGCTTGCCGACCGCATCGCGGTGATGTGCGAAGGCCGCCTCACCGCGATCATGCCTCGCGACGAGGCCACGCAGGAGAACATCCTCAATGCGGCAATCGGCTAAGACGATGACGCTTCGCAAAGGGACCAAGCGATGAGCCTGGCAAGCACCGACACCATGAAAGCTGGGCCGTCCATGCTGGCGCGGCTCGTCGCGCGGCAGGAATTGGCATTGCTCCTCTGCCTCATCCTGGTGATCGCGTTCTTTTCCTTCACCGCCGAGAATTTCTTCTCCGTGCGCAACATCACCAATGTGCTCGGTCAGGCTTCGCTGGCGCTGACAGCCGGCATCGGCTGCGCCATCGTCTTCATATCAGGCGAGGTCGACATCTCGATCGGCTCGCTGCTGGCGACGATCGCGCTGCCGCTGATCATCATCATGAACGACACGAATTCTCTGCTGCTCGGCATCAGCGGCGCGCTGCTGTTCGGGCTGATCATCGGCGTCGTGAATGGCTATCTGACGGCCTATGCCCGCATCAACTCGCTGATCGTGACCCTGGGCACGATGTTCATCATGCGCGGCGGCGTTTATCTCTATACCGGCCAGCGTGCTATTCCAGACGATGCCGCGCTCGACAGCTTCATCGCGCTGTCGGACGGCCGTCTGTTCAACGTCGTTCCCTATTCGGCTGTCATCGCCATCGTCCTGCTCGCCGTCTTCGCCTACGTGATGCAGCACCGGCCGTTCGGGCGGCAGATCTATGCCGTCGGCGGCAATCCGGAAGTGGCACGGCTGGCGGGTTACGACGTGCGCCGCGTCAAGTTCAGCTGCTTCATCATCAGCGCGCTGCTGGCGACGGTAGCCGGCATCATCCTGGCAGCCCGCGTCGGTTCGGCGCAGCATACGGCCGGGCTGAATTTCGAGTTCCAGGTCGTTGCCGCCACCGTGCTCGGCGGGGTGAGCCTTGCCGGCGGCATAGGCAGCCTGACCGGCATGGCACTCGGCGTGCTGATCCTGCAGTTCCTGTCCAACGGGCTGCGCGGTCTCGGCCTGCCGACCGAGTGGCAACTGGTCATCACCGGCATGATCATCATTGCCGCCGTCGCCTTCGACGAAGCAAAGCGCCGGCGCGCCATTGGAGGCTGATATGGATCGTCTCAAAGGGAAAACCGCAATCGTCACCGGCGCCGCCGACGGCATCGGCCATGCGATCGCAGAGGCGATGGCAAGGGAGGGCGCGCATGTCTTCCTCGGCGACATCGCCGACGACAAGGGTGAAAAATTCGCAGCCGAGCTGCGCGCCGCCGGCCACCGCGCCGACTACATCCATTGCGACGTCGCGGAGGAGGCCGACATCGCCGCCCTGATCGACGCAGCCGTCGGCAAGACCGGCCATCTCGATATTCTCGTCAACAATGCCGCCATCGCCATCGGCGGCATGCCGGTTCACGAAATGAGCGACGAGCAGTGGCACCGGCTGATCGCGGTCAACCTCACCAGCGTGTTCCGCGGCTGCAAATATGCGCTGCCACATATGATCGCGCAGAAATCGGGCTCGATCATCAACATGGCCTCGGCGCAAGGGCATATCGGGCTCGACGGCTGGACCGCCTATGCCGGCGCCAAGGGTGCGGTGATGGCGATGACGCGTCAGATGGCGGTCGAGTTCGGCCCGCTCAACATCCGCGTCAACTCGATCTCGCCCGGCACCATCAACACGCCGATGAACGACAAATTGGTCAAGGAGATCGGCGGCAATCTCGCCAAGGCCTGGGTCAAGATGCATCCGCTCGGCCGCATCGGCAAACCGTCCGAGGTGGCCGAAGCCGCCGTCTATCTGGCCTCCGACGCCGCCGGCTTCACCACCGGTACCGACCTGCGCGTCGACGGCGGCCTCACCGCGGCACCCCGCTACGTACCCGACCTGCTTTGACAACCAACGAGACATGAAATGAACAAAGCCCTCGAAGGCGTCCGCATTCTCGATTTCAGCCATCTGCTGCAAGGGCCGTTCGCCACGCAGCTGCTCGGCGACATGGGCGCCGACATCATCAAGATCGAGCGTGCCGGCGCCGGCGACATGTTCCGCGGCATGACCTTCTTCGCCAAATGGGTCGGCGGCTCCGAAAGCCCGAATTTCCTCGCCTGGAACCGCAACAAGCGCTCCATCGCGCTCAACCTGAAAAGTCGCAAGGTGCATGCCATCATCATGGACATGGCTGAGAAGGCCGATGTGGTGGTGCAGAATTTCCGCCCCGGCGTGCTCGCCAGGCTCGGCTATGGCTACGAGGATTTCAGGGCGGTCAATCCCGCCATTATCTATTGCTCGGGCTCCGGCTATGGCGAGGAAGGCCCCTATGTCGAGCGCCCCGGCCAGGACATGCTGATCCAGGGATTGTCCGGGCTGATCTCCAACACCGGCCGCGGCGATCAGGCTCCTGTTCCGGCCGGTGCCGGCCTGGCCGACCAGATCGGCGCCATGAACATGGTCTACGGCATCCTGTCGGCGCTCTACTATCGCGAGAAGACCGGCAAGGGCCAGAAGATCGAGGTCAATCTGCTCGCCGGCATGCTGGCGCATCTCAATCAGGAATATGTCGCCGTGCTCAATCTCGGTGAGGATTTCGTGCGCCCGAATTCCGGCATCGGCCACCCCGGCATGCAGGCGCCGTTCGGTGTCTATGAAGCGAAGGACGGCGGCTATGTGTCGATCGCCATGAGCCCGTTCAAGACGCTGTACGAAGTGCTGGAGGCGCCGCAGCTTGCCGTCTACGACGATCTGAAGACCCTGTTCGACAGGCGCGACGAGGTGTTCGACAAGGTCAACGCCGAAACCAGGAAGTTTGCCACGCAGGACCTGCTGGCGCGGCTGCTCGCAGCCGACATCTGGTGCGCCGAGGTGAAGGACATAAGGCGCGCAGCCGAGGACCCGCAGGTTAAGCACCTGGGCATGATCACCAGCTACGATCATCCGCGCGGCGGCAAGGTCAGGGTGGTCGCGCCGGCTGTCAAGATGAGCGAGACGCCGCCTACGATAGAGCGGCCGGCGCCGCTGGTCGGCCAGCACGGCCGCGAGATACTGGCCGAGTTCGGCCTCTCCAGCGGCGAGATTGCAGCGCTTGAGGCGTCCGGCGATATGACCGTGGATGCTGCCTGACGATGAGCGTTTACCAGACACTCAGCTTGGAAATATCCGGGCGCGTCGCAGTCGTCACCTTCCGCCGCGCCGATCAGCTCAACGCCATGAACCGGCTGATGCAAAGCGAGATCACCGAGGTTTTCGAGGCGCTGTCGCAGGATGACGGCGTCGGCGCGATCGTAGTGACCGGCGAGGGGCGCGGCTTCATGGCCGGCGCCGACATCAAGGAATACGCTGCCCAGACAGCTATCGAGTTCGACGCCTTCCAGGCCGCCGGCACGCGCATGTATGCGGCAGTCGAGAACAACCGCAAGCCGGTCATCGCCGCGGTCAACGGCTTTGCGCTCGGCGGCGGCATGGAGCTGGTGCTGTGCTGCGACATCGTCATCGCCAACCAGTTCGCGAAGCTCGGCCTGCCCGAGATCAAGCTCGGGCTGGTCCCGGGCGGCGGCGGCACGCAGCGCAGCGTCCAGAAGCTCGGCCGCAACCGCTCCAACCTTTTGCTGATGACCGGCGCCATCGTGCCGGCTTCCGAGCTCGCCGCCGGGCTGGTCAACGAGGTCGTCGACGCCGAAAAGCTGATGCCGCGGGCGCTGGAACTCGCCGGCATGATAGCCGCCGAACCGGCTGCCGCGATCGAGGCATTGAAGGCGCTGACGGCGCACGCCGTGTCGGGCGACTTGGCGGAAGGCCTTGCCATGGAGCGCGACGTCCTGGGTGGCCTGTACCGCAGCGAGACCGGCCAGCAGCGGGTGAAGGCGTTCGCCGAAAAAAGCGCCGCGCGGGCGAAGGCTGCGAAATGACGTCCCTGGTCAAGCAAAACCGGCCGCGCTTCACCGATGTCGAGGGCCTGGCCGCGATGGTCGGCGGCGGCGACGTCTTCGGTGTCGGTGGCCATCATTTTGCCCGGCTGCCGATCGCCTTGTTGCGGGCCATCGCCCGCTTGGGCGTCAAGGATCTTCGCTATGTCTGCTGGGCCGGCGGCCTGCCGCTCGAACTGCTTCTCGAAGCGAATGCCGTGGCGGAGGTCGATATCTGCTTTTCCAGCCTCGATATTTTTGGCTTGCCGCCGCGCTTCCGCGCGGCTGCCGAGACCAATGCCGTGCCGGTCCGCGACTGGACGGCGCTGGCCATGATCCAGGCGCTGCGGGCGGGGCAGCAGAACCTGCCGTCGATGCCGTTTCAGCTTCCGGAGGGTTCCGACATGCTGGCGCGCGTGCCGGGTGCGATCGCCGCGCCCGATCCGATCGCGGGAATCACGACCGGGTTCATCCCGGCCTTGCGGCTCGATACGTTCGTCGTCCATGCCCAGCGTGCCGACGAGAGCGGCAATGTCCAGATCATCGGACCACGGGCGCTCGATTTCGCCATGGCCGGCGCGGCGCGCGAGGTGCTGGTGACGGTCGAGGAGATCGTCCCGGTCGGAGCGCTGCGGCATGATGGTCGGCAGAGCATTTTGACCCGCAACCAGGTGTCGGCGATCGCGCTGGCACCAGGCGGCGCCTATCCCGCCTCCTGCCTGCCATTCTATGTGACGGATTATCAAGCGTTGGCGGGGGCGTTCGCGGCCAAGGAAATACCTTTGCCGGACAGACTGAGCATGCCTTCGGAAGGCGTGCCGGAGCGGGTTCAAGACGCTGCAAAAGTCCGCGCTGAAACAGTCCTTGCAATGCCCAGGCTCGTGCACGGCAATAAGGAGGCGTCCATCGACGAGATCATCGCCGCCCGCATCGCCGCTGAGCTTGACAATGAGAGCTTTGCCAGTGCCGGCGCGGTGTCGCCGCTCGCCAATGTCGCCTACCGGCTGGCCAAAGCGACGCACGCGCCGGACATGATCATCGCCACCATGAGTTGCGGCCATCTCGACATAGCACCGAGCCCGATGATCCTGTCGCTGATCGAAAGCCTCGATTGCGAGACGGCGGTGGCGCATGCCGGCGGCGACGACACCTATTCGACCTATTACCAGGCCGGCGCGGTGACGCATGAGATCGTCGGTGCCGCGCAGGTCGACCGCCGTGGGCGCGTCAACACCATTGCGCTGCGCAAGCGTGACGGCAGCCTTATCCGACTGCCCGGGCAAGGCGGCATGGCCGACGTCGCCAACATGCATCGCGATTATCTGCTCTACGTCCCCCGCCATTCCGTGCAGTCGCTGGTCGAGACGGTCGAGATTGCCAGCTCGGCGCGCGGCCTGTTGACTGAGGCCGAACGCGAGCCGATGGGCTATCGGACCGGCGCGGCATTGGTGTTCACCGACCTTTGCGTGTTTCGGCTCGACGGGGAGAGCCGGCAATTGGCCGTCATCGAGACCATGCCGGGCGTGACGCGCCAGCAGCTCCAGGATGCCACCGGCTTTGCCCTGACATTCGATGCCGATTGCCGCGAACTTGCGCTACCCTCGAACGAGACGCTCGACATCCTGCGAAACCGCATCGACCCGCTCGGCCTGCGGCGCCTCGAATTCGTCAGCGCCAGGGAGCGCAGCGCCCTGATCGCCGAGATCCTGGCCACCGACCGGCGGATGGTCGAGCGCTGCATCGCCGCACAGCGGTCGCATACTGCACCGGATTGAAGGGGGTGCGCATGGCAAAGCCGTTGCTCGAAATGTCGGCCGCGAGGGTCTTCTTCGATGGCATCTTCACCAACCCGCGCGTCGCCCATCCGGAAGGCGTGGCCATCCATCGCGACGGCTCGATCTGGTGCGGCACCGAAACCGGCGACCTGCTGCGCTTGGCCGCCGATGCCGGCTCGGTCGAACGCATGGGCGGCACGGACGGCTTTCTGCTCGGCATCGCCTTCGATAGCGCGGGAAACTGTTTTGCATGCGATTTGAGACATTCGGCGATCTTTCGCTGGGATGCCGCGACGGCTGGTATGCAGCGCTTCGCCTCGGCCGGCATCCGCGTGCCGAACTATCCGATCGTCGACGAGACACGCGGCTGGCTCTACGTGTCGGACAGCGTAGGCGAAGACAACCGCTCCGGCATTTTTCGCTACGATTTGAAGACCGGCGAAGGCGGCCTGTGGTGCAGCGAGACCATGGCCTTCGCCAACGGCATGGCGATGGCGCCGGGTGGCGATGGGCTTTACGTCGTGGAAAGCCATGCGGCCTGCCTCAGCTATGTGCCGATCCGCGCCGACGGCACGGCAGGACCTCGCCAGCTCGTCGTGGACGGCGTGAACAACGTCCCCGATGGCGTCGCCTTCGCGCGGGACGGGTCGCTGTTCATCTCGTGCTACGAGCCGAGCCGCATCTATCGTTGGCGAAAACACAGCGGGCTCGAGGTGCTGATCGAGGATCCGGCGGCAACGACGCTCGCCCACCCCACTAACATCGCCTTCAAGGGCGACAAGCTCTACACCGCAAATCTCGGCCGCTGGCACATCACCGAAATCGACTTGACGGCGATTTCCTAGATCGGGCCGAACCGGGCGGCGCTGCCCTATCCCAGCCGCCCGTGACTCGATCGGATGCGCAACACCTGCACCCGCGACGGCAGCTCGATCAGGAACTCTTCGTCCCGCTCGAGATGGTGGATTTTTGTCGGATCGCCGCCGGTGAGCGCCGCCATCGCCTCGACGTTTTCCCAATAGGAGATCGTCACGAATTCCGAATGGGTCGTCGTGTCCTCGCGAAAGGTCTGAACGCCCAGGGCCTTCTCGATCAGCGGCTTGATGCCGGCCTCGTAATTGTAACTCTCATAGGCATCCGCCTTTTCAGGCACGGTTCTGCCGCGCCAGATACGAGCGATGGTCGGGGATTTCTCTGTAGCTTTCTCTGTCATGGCCAATGAATTCCTGCTGGTCTGATTGGTCCGCGGCGTTCGGCAAGGCCAGCCAAGGAACGCATCTCCCCGGCTGGCAGCCTGGTATCCAGTTGCCGGCGACTTTTTATCCTCCCCGGCCGACGAGCTCGCGCTGCCCCAGACAGGCCTCCTGCCGACCGGTAGGAGACTTACTCCTGATCCTCGGCGCCGCCTCCGTGGAAGAAGGACCGGATTTCCTGCATGTCGACGCTGCCGTCACCGTCCTCATCGACGGCGTTGAATATTCGCCCGACGAAATCCTGGACTTCGCTCTGAGAAAGCGCGCCATCGCCGTCCGCATCTACTATGGCGAACATCATTCGCATCTTCGCGCCATGCATCCCGCGTGGAATGCCGCCGCGCCCTCCCATCTCCCACCCTCGCTCAGGCGGGCCCATCCTGTAGTCGCGATGCCAGCGGTCGGGACCTCGCCGTTCTGTCCAGGGCGCGCGATCTTCCTGCATTCTCTCCTCCAGCATCTCAGTCATCATCTGGCGCATCATATCGCGCATGGCATCCTGGCTCTGCCCGATCACTCCGGGCGACGGTTCGGCGCCACGATCCGGTGCCGGCGCGGCGGGCGCAGGTGGGCTCGTCTGGCCGAATGCCGGCGCGGCCAACATGGCCAGCGCCGCGACAATTACAGTGGTTTTGCTTGCGAGCGTCATCGTATTCTCCATCGGTATGAATTGTGGCCGAATATGTCTGCATCCAAGCCAAACCGGCTGCTCGCCTCATGGTTCCTGGGCAGTCGGCACAACGGCGGAAAAGTCCGCCCGATCGCGGCAACGAAAGCTCGTTGTCCACGTTGCCATGGATGGATGCGACGCTCCACCAGGAGGAAAAAATGGCCGACGATAAGAGCAAGCGAGATTTCCGCGAGCGCGACCGCGTTTCTACGGAAGACGACCGTGAAGTCGAGTATTTTGCCCAACAGAACGGCATCACCGCCGATCAGGTCCGCCAGCTGATCAAGAGCTTCGGCAATGATCGCGGGCGCCTGACCGTAGCTGCGAAGGCATTGCGAGGGATTTCACCTGCCGGAGCCGACGAGGTGACCAGGGAAGCCCGCCAGCAGGCGACACCCATGCATCTCGGCAAACCCGACGAGTGATGCCAGGCAACTGCTCTGCCGCTGCCGCGGGCGTCAGAACTTGCGGCTCAAATAGTCCGAGCCGCGCAGGCCGAACCGCCACTCTGCATCGACAGCCTTGGAAATGCCGATCCGGCGGCCTGTCAGAACGGCGCTGGCGTCGCCCGGCTGCCTGAATTCGAATGGCGGCACGTCCAGCGGCAGCCCGTCATGGGATTTGTCGATTGCCAGCGCCTGGCAAAGGCGACCCGGTCCCGAACAAAGCAGCCGGGGATCGTCAACGCCGCGATTGGCCCGCATCACCTCCAGCCCGGATTGCGGTTCGATTGCGCGGACAAGCACGGCACTGCCGGGCAGGCACACGGCATTGAGGCACCAATGCAGGCCATAGGAGCGATAGACATACGCGCTGCCTGGGGCGCCGAACATTGCGCCGTTGCGCACCGTCCTGCCACCGAACGCATGCGAAGCCGGGTCATCCGGGCGATAGGCCTCGGTCTCGACGATGATGCCGCCAACGCCGTGCAAGAGCAGCGAGGCGCCAATCATGTCGCGCGCTACGGTGGTGGCGTCACGGGCAAAGAAACGATGGGTCGTGGTCATTGTGCGGCAGACTCGATCGCGCCTGGACCTGGCGCGTCAGCAAGTTCCCGGACCGGACACGAAATGTCCAGCCACAGCTCTCGGATGAAGGTATTCAGCGCAGCATGGCTGCGCCGATGAAAACCGCCGCGGCCAGCACGACGATGGCGGCAATCACCAGCACCGGCCAATATCTGCTCGGTTGGACGTCGGGCTCATCCGTCAGCGGGCGCATCGCATTGGCATAGCTCGCCTGGTTGGTAAACTTCGCCGTTTCATGGCGCGCGGCAGGGCTCTTCGGCGGAGCGTTGCCGGCTGATTCCGCGTCGGTCTCCATGGGAGCCGCAGCCGGATCGATGCCCGGGGTCTTGTCCCCTTCGCGCCCGGCGTCGATATCGCCCCGCGCTTGAGCCGGGCTTCGCCCAAGAGGTGCTGCGTCGGTCATCGTCGAGGTCCTTTCAGAGCATCGGCCTCAAGCATTCTAACCTGCGTCTCATTTCAAAGTTCCCCCGTTTCAAAGTGCCAACGAGCGGAAACCGCCTGGGCCTGCTTCCAGGAACAACCGGCGATCGAGCGGGTTGAGCAAGCATCGGGAGAGCAACATGGACTTGGTGCGCCACGCGCCCAGATCGGCAGTTCGAAACAGGCTCCAGCGCATGATCTACTTCACCGCCGACACGCATTTCAGCGACCCGCGCATTTTGCGCATCGACCGCCGCCCGTTCGGCTCGCTGGCGGAACATGACCGGTCGCTCGTTGCGTTCTGGAACGAGACTGTCGGGCCGGACGACGAGGTCTGGCATCTCGGCGATTTTGCCAGGGGATCGGCCGCGTTCGTGTCGTCGCTTCTGGCGTCTCTTCATGGCAGCAAGCATTTGATCATCGGCAACAACGATGCTGCGGCCACCATCGAGGCCACAGGTTGGGCGAGCACGCAACACTACAAGGAGCTGGCGCTCGACGGCAGTCTGCTGATCCTTTGTCACTACCCTTTTCGCACCTGGAACCAGATCGGCAGGAAATCGATCGACCTGCATGGCCATTCCCACGGCAGGCTGACCCCGGTCACGCGCCAGTATGACGTCGGCGTCGACAGCTGGGATTTTCGTCCGGTCACGCTGACCACCATCCTTGCCAGCCGCGGCCGAAGGGCGGCGCGGCAAAGCCGTCAAAAAGTCGAGTGATCGAAAGTGCCGGCCGTGCGTTGAGGAATTTCAACGCCAGGGAGCACGCCATGAACAGACGTGAACTGATCGATGCCGACGGCGGCAAGCGTGTCGCAAAGCCCATCCCGCGCGATGCCGCGTTCGACAGCACCTTGGCCCTGCTGCGCGAGGGCTATGACTTCATTTCGGCCCGCTGCCGGCGCATGAACACCGACATCTTTGCGACGCGCCTGATGCTGCGGCCGGCAATCTGTGTCCGTGGTGCCGAGGCTGCCGAGATGTTTTATGGCGGCGACCACTTCACCCGAATTGGTGCGATGCCGCAGACCACGCTGCGTCTGCTGCAGGACAAGGGCAGCGTCCAGGCGCTCGACGGCGCCGCTCACCGCCACCGCAAGGCGCTTTTCCTGTCGATCCTGTTGGATGGTGACCAGATCGAGCGGCTCCGCGCAACCTTCCGTCGCGCCTGGCTCGACCAGCTGGAAGACTGGCAGCGGCGTGACGAGATCGTCCTGTTCGACGCCGTAAACCTCGTCCTGACCCAGGCGGCAGCGGCTTGGGCCGGCATCCCCGCCGACAAGGATCGCGCCGAACTCTGCCGCGAGCTCAGCGGCATGGTCGAGAACGCCGGCGGCATTGGGCCGTCGACCGTGCTGGCGCTGTGGCGGCGACGCCGGACCGAACGCACTATCGGCGAGCTTGTACGGCGCGTTCGAAGCGGCGCGCTTGATTTGCCGGCAAACAGCCCGGTCCGCCTGGTCAGCGAACATGTCGATGCCGAGGGAATGCCGCTCGATCTTGCCAGTGCCGCGGTCGAAATCATCAACATTATCCGTCCAATCGTCGCCATCGGCCGCTTCATCATGTTTGCGGCGCTGGCGCTTCACCAGCACCGCCAATGGTATGACAAGTTCGCTGCCGGCGATGACGACGGGCTGGAAGCCTTCGCCGAGGAGATTCGCCGGCTCTACCCGTTCTTCCCGTTCATCGGCGGCCGCGCCCGCCACCCCTTCGAATGGAAGGGCTACCGTTTCCACCAAGGCGACTGGGTCCTGCTCGACCTGCACGGCACCAACCATGATCCGCGCCTGTTTGTGGAGCCGGACCGATTTATCCCGGAGCGCGGCTTGAGCTGGAAAACCCACGGCTTCGACTTCATCCCGCATGGCGGCGGAGATCCGGCGACTACCCATCGCTGCCCCGGAGAAGCCGTCACCGTCGCGCTGATCATGGAAGCGGTTCGCCTGCTGACGCGGTCGATGGCCTACCAGGTGCCTGATCAGGATATGACCGTCTCGCTTGCCCGCATGCCGGCGCGGCCGAAATCCGGGTTCAGGATAGATAATGTGCGGCAAACACCCCGCTGAAAGGCTGCCGGTCGAACCGGAACCTCTGCGGAGCTGAGGCGTTCGAAAATTGCAAGGCGTAAAGGCAAACGCAATGGCTCAGAAGATCACGACAGGCGCGAACGACCGGCCGCGCAATGAAACCATCGGCCAATCCGGCGAAGGCCTGCCGGACGATAGCAGCAGGCCGCTCGAGGTCGACGAAGGCTGGGTCGCCCGGCTGAGAAACAAGCTGCAGGGCAAGCCCCGGCAAGCCGGTCAGACCAACACGGACGAAGTCCCCGCAGGCACTCCAGGCGCTGGCGAGAATATTTGCCGCCGCTGTGCAGGGTCAGGCATGATCGACGGCCGCACCTGCCCCGAATGCGGCGGAACCGGCAAGGTGACGACGCCGATAGGCGGAGGCTGAGCAATTCCAGGAAAAGTGTGAAGCGGTTTTCCGTCCGGTATTTGCGTCAAACAATACGATAGACCGGTTCTGCGTTTCCGCGGAACGATGAACCGTCCAGCGGCGGTCAGATCGCCGGCACCCACTTCCAGAACACGCCTTCCTTGCGTTCGGGGTAGTGCTTGAACTCGCATTCGAAGCGCCAGCCGTAGTTCTTGGCGGCGGCAAGCGCCTCCTTGCTGACCGGGTTCATGCCGGTTCCCGGCGCAAACCAGTCCTCCAGCAAGTCGTCCGGGATATAGGCGCCGATCCTCAAAGGCAGCTTTTCGAGGACGACATCCATTTCAGGTGGTGCAGGCACGGGGGCGCTCCTTTGAAACCTACCCGCGAAGAAGCCGTTTAACGCCAAGCGGGTTCATTCTTCTGTTCATAGTCCTGGAACGCCTTCTGGAGACCGCCGATCACCTCGGCGGACGTCTCGAACATCGCCTTCAGCTGCGGCTCATCGACCTTCTCGATGTCCTCGCGAAGGTGCTGCTTCACCTCCTCCAACTTTTTCTGCATTTTCTGCGTGTGGTGGCGCGGATCGCGGTCGGCAGCGCTAGTCATGATCAATCTCCAATTTGTGGATCTCGGAGAACTCGCCCGGCTCTGAGGATCGACAGGCGGGTTTGCAGCGTAAACGGCTTGCCGATAGCTGTGGTTCCCGACTGCGGATGCGGTCTTCGCGCGCCCAACGCGCTGTTCCTGGGTTCAACCGCCCGGTAGCAAGTCCGAAGGGCGCTTGCCGCGAATTCAAGACGCAAGCAGTGGCAGACGAGCATTGATGAAACTGAGAACTGATGGCGTCTCTGGCCAAGGACGGCAATCCACGACCTATAGCCTACGCCTCGTCCGCGATCCATTCGAGCGAGGCGCCATGCGGGTCAGTCCAAGCTACAGGGGAGCCGTTCGCAGATAGGAGGAAGCGGCCAGGCGGCCAGCTTGTTCCGGCGCGTGTGGCGATGGACGGGAAGACGCGAGGGAACTCGTTCGATACCCAATAAGGCGAGAGACGCATCGCCTGCTCGGCGAAAGCTTCTCTGTCACCAAGGTCGGAGACATAGTCGAGGACGGCTGTGTGAAAGATGACGAGTGTAGCGTCGTTTGGCGCTTCGTTGCAGAGTTGCACGAGGTCGCTCCCGCGCAGGTCGCCCTTCACCACCCGAGGCTTGACTGTGGCAGCGATCTTTAGGGCCGCCCGCAGATTGGCAAGCCGTGCTGTCTGTTCCGGCCAGACCAGTGTCTCAAGCCATGCGACTTGCGAGTCGTCCGAAGCATCTATCGGGCTCAGGTCCAATCCAGCCCGCCAGACGACTTGCGGCAAGGCCGTCGGCAATGGCGTTGTTTCGCTAGCGAGGCATCGGAAGACAGGCGGCTCCAAGGCCATTGCAGGTGCGCGGATCACCTTGCGTCCGTAGTCATAGCCGTAGAGGTCGGGCATGAGGCAGAGCCCTGCGGAGGTCCCGACCTCGATGAGGGCCAGCGGCTGCGGCAAACGCGCCAGGACGGGGAGCAGGGTGGCGCATCTTCCCGGCTCGTTGGTTTGCGTTGAGCGCTCGAGCATGAGCGAGCGGATAGCGTCGGGATTAGCCTGAAGCGCCTGGCGAAGCTCGGTCCACCCTGTTGGCGTGCCGAACAAGTGACGCACCGCTGCAAGTAGAAGGTTCGGTTGCCGCTTTAGGTCCGGAAGAGTCGACAGGAAACCGAGCGCCTCCCGATCCCCAGCGACTGCCCGAGCCAACTCCTCGTAGAGCGGCGAGCGACCGCGAGCTTCCGTATCGGCGAAGCGAATATATCGGGCTGAGATCTCGGCCAAGCCCTCCTCGTCCATATCCGCTGATCCTCGGTCCCGACGTCCCATCACAATACACGATCCACGGATCTGATTGGACCAGGCCACGGCGTTTTTACACAGGCTTGACCCCAGCGGACTTGCCGCGGTCGCCTACTTAACCGTTGCGTTATGAGGTCGTACGCAATCCAAAATCTGGGGAACTGTCCCTAATTGGTGTCTCACCCAGGGATGCGGTCCACCATGTCTCCGGTATAAACCGCAACCCATGTCTCCGGGTTGGACAATTTTGAGATTTGGCGCACCCGACAGGATTCGAACCTGTGACCTCTGCCTTCGGAGGGCAGCGCTCTATCCAGCTGAGCTACGGGTGCTTTCAGGATCGGTGATCCCAAAAACGAACCAGCCGGTAAACCGGCCAGCCACGGCTTCTTAGCGGAAGCAGGCGCCGGCTTCAACGGGCAATCGCCAGCGGGCTCAAACTGCCGTAGCAGCCCGGGGGAGACAGACACCGTCCCGTCCGCCGCCACCGCCTGCTCATTCGGTCACGGTAAGCACCGCCTTGCCGCTGATGCTGCGCTGCCGCAGCGCGTCGAGGGCTTGACCGACGTCCCGCCACGGCACGGTGAGGACCACCCGCGTTTCGAGCCGGCCGGCTGCGATCGGCGCGAGCAGCGAGGCGATGTCGGCGCCTACCTCCGGACCAGAAGCGTAGTAGGCGAAGGTCTGCAGCCGCGCACCTTCGTGCCCCGGAACGAACTGGCGGAAGCCGATGGGCGTGAGTTCGCCGCGGCTCGAGCCGAACATGACGACGGTCCCGCCGGGCGCGATCCGTTCGATCGCGTGGGCGAGGCTATCGCCGCCCACCGATTCGGTAATCAGCGAGAACAGTCCTTCGGTCAGCTCGATCGTTTCGACGACCCGCTCGGCTCCGAGGCCGCGGAGATCGTCGGCATGCCGTTCAGCGGCGACCGCCACCACCGACGCGCCCTGCTGGCGGGCGATCTGGATCTGGAAACGGCCGACCGCGCCGCTTGCGCCGGTAATCAGGACCCGCTGGCCGGCCAGGTCGCCGCCGAGGCGCAGGGTCCGCAGCGCGGTCGTGCCCGCGACCGGAACAGTGGCGGCGGAGACGAAGCTGACGTCGTCCGGCAGGACGGCGAGGTGGTCGGTCGGAACGGCGACCCGTTCGGCCCACCCGGCCTCGTCGACCAGAGCCGCAACCCGGGCGCCGACGGCCGGCCCGGAGCCGTCGGCCGCGGCGCGCTCGACAATTCCGGCGACGTCCTGGCCAGGCACCCAGCCGTTCGGACGGATGTTGAGCAAGCGCAGTTCGCCGCGGTTCAGCGAGACTGCCCGGACCGAGACCAGCGCCTCATGCGGGGCGGGCTCGGGCTCACCAAGCTCGGCGAGCCGCAACCCGGTGGCGCTGTCGGAAGATGTGACCAAGGCGAGCATCGGTATCGTCCCTTCTTGCTGCGTGGCGGACGCCAGCCTGTTTTCGTGCGCCGGGCTTGTTGGTCCGACGTTCAGAACGCAAGCAGGGCATGACTGGAAGCCCGCCTGTCGGCTTCTGAGTAGCTCATCCCTAAACTATCGACTTTCCTGTGTGAGTAATTTAGATATCTTGGCAGTCGATCGCTAAAATCAGTCAATATGAGGCAGTCTCTCCGCTACCCCTGGCCTTTCGATCCGGATGATGTCCTCGCCCCGGCAATCGCCGTGCGCGTTGACGTTACCGAAACCAGGGCGGAGGTGCCGGACCACCACCACCGCAAAGGGCAACTCGTCTTCGCGCTGGGCGGTGGCGTCACATGTCGCGTCCCCAGCGGCCTGTGGATGGTGCCGCCGCATTGCGCGGTGTGGATTCCCGGCGACATGGAGCACAGCAATATCGCGACCGCCAATGCCCGGATTTTCTTCGTCTATATCGAACCGGGAGCTACCGACTTGCCGGACCGGTGCTGCACGCTTTCGATCACGCCGTTGCTGCGCGAGCTCATCATAGAGCTGACGGATCGCGTTGAGGACGATGACGCGAGGGGCGAGCTCCTGACCAGGGCTCTGCTCACCGAACTGCCGCGCATGCCTGTCCAGCAGCTGCATTTGCCGATCTCGTCCGAGCCGCGCTTGAGGCGCATCGCGGCGGCGTTGGCGCAAGATCCTGCCGATCGCAGCACCCTGACGGAATGGGCCAGTCGCGTCGCGCTCAGCGAGAGCAGTCTCGCACGTCTCGTGGTGAAAGAGACAGGGCTGACCTTCGGGCGCTGGCGCCAGCAACTGCACCTGATCGTCGCAATGCGCGAGCTGGCCTCCGGCGCCAGCGTGCAGCAGGTTTCGGCCGATCTCGGTTACGAATCGGTCACCGCCTTCATCACCATGTTCAAGAAAGCGCTTGGCAAGCCGCCGACAAAGTATCTCAGCAGTGTCGCGCAAAACGGCGGCTCTGCGTTTGTCGCCTGAACCCGTACGCGGTCAACACTCGGACGTCACCTCTCACTGCTCCTCGGCGTACAGCAGCCGCGTCTTTGCCTCGGAGGTCGGCAACAGGCTGCGCTGGATCAGCGCCTCGACGTGGTCGTTGCGCTGGCGCGCGCTGTCGGCGCCCATCACCACGATGATCAGCCTGTGCCCGTCTGCATTATAGGAGGTGACGATGTTGAAGCCCGAAGCCCTGATGTAGCCGGTCTTGATGCCGTCGACGCCGCGCACCCGGCCGAGCATGTCGTTGTGGCCGCGCACCAGCCTGCCGCGGAACATGAAGTCGCTTTCGGAGAAATAGTGGAAATGCTGCGGGAAGCGGGCGTGCAGCGCCATGCCGAGCACCGCCATGTCGCGCGCGCTGGTATGCTGGTCGCCGTCCGGCAGGCCCGAGGCGTTGCGGAACACGGTGCTGCTCATGCCGATCTGGCGCGCCTTGGCGGTCATCATGCCGGCGAACGCCTCTTCGCTGCCGCCGAGATATTCGGCAACGGCGACCGCCACGTCATTGGCCGATTTGACGACGATGGCGCGGATCGCCGAATCGACGTCGATGGTCTCGCCGCGCCTGAACCGCAGCTTGGTCGGCGGCTGCCGGGCGGCGTTGTCCGACACCGGAATTTGCGTCTCCTTGCTGATGCGGCCCTGGTCCAGCGCCTCGAACAGGAGGTAGAGCGTCATCATCTTGGTCAGTGACGCCGGATAACGCGGCGCCGTCGAATTGACCTCGAACAGCGTCTTGCCGGTGCCGGCATCGATGACCATGGTGGCATATTTCTGCGGCGGCGCCGGTACCGCCAGCACGCTGTCGGGCGGCGTGACAGTCGTGCAGCCGGCAGCAAACAGCAGCAGCGCCAGCACAGCGACGCATTTGTGGATGGACGAAAAGAACCGGAAGGCGGACAAGTCAGTTCCGAAGGCAGGCAGTTTCTGAGACGAGGCGAAGCTATCTTAACGCAAAGGCACAGTCCATTTGGTTAATATCGGTCTGGCCCTCGAACGGTGCCCTGTCCACAGGCCGACGTGGCGCCGCCTGAGGTGAATTGCCGGCCACCGCGCTTGCGCAACCGGCGGCGAGTGGGCTTTGCTGGCGCCGGCAGAATCGGGCCGGCAGAATCGGGCTGGCAGAATCGGTAGGTGCACATGGATACGGTCACGATCACGGCGACGGGCATTTCGGTATCGGTCGATCTTGCCGTCGGCCATCTCCCCGACATGACGGTCGATATCGATGGCCGCCGGCTGAAGCCGCTGCATCGCGCACCCTGGGTCGGCGAGCCGCGCGAGATGCTGCCGAAAGATCTGCCCGAAGGGACGGTCCACCTGTCCGGCGATTTCCTCTGCGCGCCGTTCTCGATCAGCGACGTCGAAGCGGCACCTTTGCATGGCTGGCCGGCAAATAGTCGCTGGGACGTCGTCGACAGCGCGGCAACGGCCGACGGCTGGCGCGCCGTCTTCCGCCTGCAGCACCCGGTCATGGGCGCAACCGTCGACAAGATCCTGACCTTGCGCGACGATCATCCCTTTCTCTATCAGGAACACGTCTTTTCCGGCGGGGCCGGCGCCATCCCCGTCGCCCACCACCCGATGACGGTGATGACGGCCGGCGGCAGGCTAGCGTTCTCGCCGAAGCGCCTTGCCGCAACGCCGAGTGAGGCGCCGGAGCCCGATCCGGCCCGCGGCCGCTCGTTGCTCGCCTACCCGGCGCGAACCGCCGACCTGACGCGCTTTCCCGCTGCCGACGGCGGCACGATTGACCTGACCACCTATCGCATGGACCAGCTGCGTGAGGACTTCGTCACGCTGGTCGAAGCCGACCATGGCGGACCGGGCTGGACGGCGCTGGCGCGCCAGGCGGAAGCCGACCTCGTGCTGGTGCTGAAGAACTCGGCCGAACTGCCGGTCACCATGCTGTGGGTCAGCAATGGCGGGCGCGACTATGCGCCGTGGAGCGGCCGCCACCGCGGCGTGCTCGGCATCGAGGACGGCCGCACGGCCGTCGGCCACGCCGCATCGCTCGGCGACAATTGGCTGAAGCGCGAAGGCGTGGCGACCGCCTTTGCCCTTTCCGAAGGGCGCCGCTTTTCGTTCCGCCATGTCATCGGCGCGCTGCCTTGGCCATCCGGCGAGCCGCCGCACGACGTCACGACCTCGCCGGGCCGCATGCGCATCCTGGCGGCTGACGGTGCCGTGCGCGACATCGGCTTCGACGGCGATTTCCTGCGGATCGGTCAATCCAGGCCCGATTGAAGGCTTGGCACAATCCGGCGTTTGAAATTTCCGAAAACTGCCGCCAAAATGCGCCAGAACCACCGTAAGGGGGCCAATGTCAGAAATCGCCCATATCGCTGCTGCCATTTTCAAGCGCGCCGGCAAGGCGCCGCGCTTCATCGTTGCCATTGCCGGTCCGCCCGGCGCCGGCAAGTCGACATTGTCGGCAGGCTTGCACGACCTGCTGCCGGAAGGCACGGCGGAAGTCGTGCCGATGGATGGCTTCCATTACGATGACGTCGTGCTCGATCGACGCGGCCTTCGCGCGCGAAAAGGTGCTCCGGAAACCTTTGATTTTGCCGGCTTCGAAGCGCTGCTGAAGCGCATCCGCGCCGGCGAGCCGGATATCGCCATCCCGGTCTTCGACCGCAGCATGGAGCTGTCGCGCGCCGCCGCTGCGATTGTCGCCGCCGACACCAAATTCATCCTGGTCGAAGGCAATTATCTGCTGCTCGACGAGGAACCCTGGACGCGGCTGGCGCCGCTGTTCGACTTCTCGATCTTCGTCGATGTGCCGCGCGCCGAGCTCGAGCGCCGACTGCTGGCGCGATGGCACGAGCACGGCCGCTCCGACGAGGACGCGCGCGCCTGGATCGCCTCTAACGATATGCCGAACATCGACCGCGTGCTTGCCCGTCGGCGGCCCGCCGACCTGGTGGTCGGCGACCTGGCCTGACTTGCAAGGAACCGCCCGGCCGGAACCTTGCCAGTTTCAGGCCGTTATCCCGGACACGGCAATTGTGCCCATGAGGGAACCGTTCGATGGAAACCATGGCAAGAAAGCCTGCGCCCGCCAAGGGCAGGGCAACACGATCAAAAGCCACTCGAGTGAAAACCAGCGCCGGCCCGGCAGCAGCGGCCCGCTCCAAGGATGCGGCAAAGCCCAGCTTTGGCAAGGCGGCGCCGAAAAAGGTGATGCCTGCCGCGGCCAAAGCCGCTGCACCCAAGCCCAAAAGATCGGCAAGCAGCAGAGGATCGATCGCAGGCAGCGCAATGCGCACTGTTAAAGCAACGGCCAATGTCGCCGCCGGTGCCGTGCTTGCCACCGCCAAAGGTGCGGCGTCGCTTGCTGCTTCCGTAGTCGGCAAGGGCGGCTCAAAGCCCCGGACCAAGGCAAAATAGCCGAGCGGAATCGACGTAAGATCAGTTTCTGGCCGGAATGGTGAGGCCCCTCTGCACCGCCGGTCGGGCGAGGCCACGCTCCAGCCATGCGCCCACGCTGGGGAAATCGTCGAAACCGACGAGTTCCCGCGCCTCGTAGAAGCCGATCAGATTGCGCACCCACCCAAGCATCGAAATATCGGCGATCGTGTAATCGTCGCCCATGATCCAGCTACGGCCCTTGAGCCTCGTTTCGAGGACGCCGATCAGCCGTCGCGACTCGTCGCGATAACGTTCCAGCGGGCGCTTGTCGGCGATTTCGCGCCCAGCGAATTTGTGGAAGAATCCGACTTGGCCGAACATCGGCCCGATCGAAGCCATCTGGAAGAACACCCACTGGATCGTCTCATAACGCAGCGTCGCGTCTGCCGGGACCAGCTGGCCGGTCTTGTCGCTGAGGTAAAGCAGGATGGCACCGGATTCGAACAAGCCGATCGGCTTGCCGCCCGGGCCGTCCGGATCGATCATCGCCGGTATCTTGCCGTTCGGGTTCAAAGACAGGAATTCCGGGGTCCAGCTCTCGTTCTTGCCGATATCGACGGCATGCGGCTCGTAAGGCAGGCCAAGTTCCTCCAGCGCGATCGATATCTTCACCCCGTTCGGCGTCGGAAACGAATAAAGCTGGATGCGGTCGGGGTGGCTCGCCGGCCAGCGCCTGGCAATCGGAAACGCGGACAGATCGGTCATCGAAACTCCTGGTAGGGGACCGCGCCGAGCGGCACGGTCATGGCGGGTCGCAGAGAGTTAGGCGCGACGCCTGGCGCGATCAATATGCGCATGGAAAGTTTCGCCGGCCCCGGTGAAGGACCCGCAAGGGGTGCGGTCACACGGCCTTGACCGCCAGCACCGCATTGGTGCCGCCGAAGGCGAAGCTGTTGCTGATCGCGGTGCGCACGGTGCGTTCGCGCGCCACGTTCGGCGTGATGTCGAGATCGCAGTCGGCGTCGGCTTCCCGATAATTGGCGGTCGGCGGCACGATGCCTTCGCGGATCGCCATCACGCAGGCGATCATTTCCAGCGCGCCGGAGGCGCCGAGGCAGTGGGCGTGCATCGATTTGGTCGAGGACACCGAAAGCTTGTAGGCATGGCCGCCGAACACGCGTTTGATCGCCGCCGTCTCGATCTGATCGTTGGCCTTGGTGCCGGTGCCATGCGCGTTGAGATAGTCGACGTCCTCGGGATTGAGCCCGGCATCGACGAGGCAGAAGCGCATCGCCGCCTCAGGCCCTTCGATGGTTGGCGCGACGATATCGGAGGCGTCGGCGGAAAGGCCGACGCCGGCGATTTCGGCAAGGATGGCGGCGCCGCGCGCCATGGCATGCTCATATGTTTCCAGCACCACCATGCCGGCGCCTTCGCCGAGCACGAGCCCCTGGCGGTCGCCCGAAAACGGCCGGCAGGTGTCCGGCGACAGTACCCGCAGGGCCTCCCAGCCCTTGAGGATGCCCCAGACCAGCGGCGCATCGGTGCCGCCGGCGACCATGACGTCGGCCCGGCCGAGCCTGATCTGATCGACCGCCGAGGCAATGGCGTGGTTGGATGACGAGCAGGCAGAGGTGATGCCGAACACCGGCCCGCGCAGACCAAGATTCATGCTGACATGGCCGGCTGCAGCGCCCGGCATTACTTTCGGGACGGTGAAGATGCCGGCGCGGTTCTTGCCTTCGAGCAGGATGGCGCGATAGTTCTCTTCGATTGCCTCCCAGCCGCAGACGCCGACGCCGACGATGGTGCCCATCCGGTAGGTGTTGGCCGCGTGCGGGTTCAATCCCGCCTGCTGTGCCGCCTCCCGCGCGGCGATCGTCGCCAGAAGGCTGAAGCGGTCCATCGACACGACCTGCTTGCGGTCGATGCCGTGCTCGGGAAGCGCCTTGATTTCGCAGCCGACCTTGACCTTCAGATCATGCAGCAGCGGATTGTCGATCGCGCCGATTGCCGAACGGCCGGCGCGCATTTCATTCCAGATTGCCGATGCATTGGTGCCGAGCCCGCATAATCCGCCGATGCCCGTGATGACGACGCGCTTGTGCATTCAGTCAGGCTTTTTTCGCGATCAGCGCGCGAACCGCCTCGACCATGTCGCCGACATTCTTCAGATTGCTCCAGGCATCGACAGTGTTCATCTCGATTTCGATGCCATACTCTTCCTCGAGATCGAAGATGATCTCCGTCAGTTCCAGCGAATGGATGCCAAGGGCGGTCAGTTCGGTACTGGTGGTGATTTCCTCGCCGCCCGGCTCGGCATGAGCCTTGATCTTGGCGATGATATCGTTTGCCAGCTGGTCAGCCATTCGGTTTCTTCCCCAACTCTGTCGTTTCCCGACGCCAACTGATCAGCGCCCCTTTTGTCCTCGATTACGTCGTCATCGTCGCCTTTTACCCCCGCCAGGCGCCGGTGACCGTACCAAGGTGGCTCCCTCTATAGAAACCGAAACGCTGTCAAGCAACAAGCTATATATCGACAAAGCCGCCGCAGTGCTTAACGTTGGTGTCGTGGATACGATCGCATATAGCTTGACTTCAGTGCCGCCGGCCCAGCGTGTTGCCGGCGTCGCGCGGCTTGGCTGCGACTGGAACGGAGGCCGCACGCGTCTTCGGCGTCTGTACCAGGACGGTTCAGCCAAGATCCGCATGCCGGCGGTCTCGGCCGATCCGCTCGAAGCCGTCCTGATCAACACCGCCGGTGGGCTGACCGGTGGCGACCGTCTCGCCTGGGAGGTCGATGTCGGTGCCGGCGCCTCCGCAACCATAACAACGCAGGCCTGCGAGAAAATCTATCGCGCCGCATCCGACCGCGCCGAAGTGCGGGTGCAGCTGACTGTCGGGGAAGACGGCCACATTGCCTGGCTGCCACAGGAAACCATCGTCTTCGACCGCTCGGCCTTTGCCCGCAGCCTTGACGTGGAGCTTGCCACCGGAGCCGAGGCGCTGATCCTGGAGGCCACCGTCTTCGGCCGCCTGGCCATGGGTGAACGGGCCACGCAAGGCCATTTCCACGACCGCTGGCGCGTCCGCCAGGACGGGGCGCTGGTCCATGCAGAGGAGTTCCGCATCGGGCCGGACATTGCGGCCGCCTTGAACCGTCCCGCAGCGGCCGGCGGTGCCGTCGCCGTGGCGACGCTGCTGATGGTGTCGCCACGGGCAGAGGCTTTGCTCGAGCCGGCCCGGGGCATAGTCGGCGGCCAGGGCGGCGTCAGTTTCTGGAGCGTGCGGAAATCTGGCAAGCTTCTTGCGAGGCTGTTCGCCGAGGACGGCTACCAGCTCCGCAAGCGGCTGGTGCCGCTTGTCGAATTGCTCAACGGACGGGCGGGCCTGCCCAAATTATGGTCACTCTGATTTCGATTGTGCCACCGCAGGAAAAAGCATGAATCTGACGCCGAGGGAGAAAGACAAGCTGCTGATCGCCATGGCGGCGATCGTGGCCCGCAAGCGGCTCGAACGCGGCGTCAAGCTCAATCATCCGGAAGCGATCGCGCTGATCACCGATTTCGTCGTCGAGGGTGCCCGCGACGGCCGCGCGGTCGCCGAGCTGATGGAGGCCGGCGCCCATGTCGTCACCCGGGCCCAGGTGATGGAAGGCATTGCAGAAATGATCCACGATGTGCAGGTCGAGGCGACGTTTCCAGACGGCACCAAGCTGGTGACCGTGCACGAGCCGATCAGATAACACCGCCAAGGAGAGGAAAATGCTTGAGCTGCGTCCCAACTGCGAGTGCTGCGACAAGGATCTGCCGCCCGATGCGACGGATGCGGTGATCTGCACCTTCGAATGCACCTTTTGCGCCGACTGCGCACAAAACGTGCTCGGCGGCGCCTGTCCGAATTGCGGCGGCAACTTCTCGGCCCGCCCGATCCGTCCGGCAGCGCTGCTGAAGAAATATCCGGCCTCCACCAGGCGCGTCCTCAAGGCAGAGGGCTGCGCTCCGGCCCGCAAGGCGGCGTGAGAGGTACTCGAAGATGGAAGCTACGCCGATGATCCCCGCTACGATGAAACGCTCAACGCTGTCGGCGGTCCTGTTGCTGGCGGCAGCAATGCCAGCCTATGCCCATGTCGGCGTCGGCACGGTTTGGTCCTTCACCGCCGGCTTCTCCCACCCGCTCTCCGGCCTCGATCACATGACGGCGATGATTGCCGTCGGGCTATGGGCCGCGCTCAAGGGCGACAAAGTGATCTGGGCATGGCCGCTGGCCTTCGTAAGCGTCATGCTGGCCGGCGGCGTGCTTGGCATGCTGCATGTGCCGATGCCTTTCGTCGAGCCGGCGATACTGGCGTCCGTCGTGGCACTCGGGCTGCTGGTTGCGCTCGCCGTCGATCTTCCTGTCTCGGCCGGCGTCGCCGTCATCGGCCTGTTCGCGCTGTTCCACGGCTATGCCCATGGCACCGAGGTGCCTGGGAATGTCGGCGGACTCGGCTATATGGCGGGCTTTGCCGTTGCCACGGCACTGCTCCACGCCGTCGGCATCGCGGCCGGTCTCGGCCTCGGCTGGCGCTTCCGCGGGCTTGCCCGCGCCGCTGGCGCCGCTTGTGCCGCGATTGGCGCCGGCCTCGCTTTTGGCGTCATGTGAGGCCGCAATGATCCCCGGCGAAATCATCACGGCAAGCGGCGAGATCGAACTGAACAAGGGTCTGGCGACGGTCACCTTGAAGGTAGCCAACAGCGGCGACCGGCCGATCCAGGTAGGCAGCCATTATCATTTCTTCGAGACCAATGAGGGACTGAGATTCGATCGCGACAAGGCCCGCGGCATGCGCCTCGACATCGCTGCCGGCACCGCCATGCGTTTCGAGCCCGGCCAAGAGCGCGACGTTACCCTGGTGCCGTTCGGCGGCAAGCGCGAGGTCTACGGATTTCAGCAGAAGATCATGGGCGCGCTGTGAGATCGAAGGCGTCGAGCAGTTTCGGCTCAGCCGGGCGGCTTGGCCGCCGCATAGATGACGACCTTTCCCGGATCGTCGAATTCCACCGCCAGAACGTCCTCGGTTTGCACTCGCCGCGAATCGATGGCGTTGAACAGCAATGCGTTCGCTTCGATCTCCTTGCGCAGCTCGGCGATGTCGTCCCGATGTTGCCTGACCTTGTTTTCGATCGCCGGCGGCGGGCCGCCTTCGGTGCGCGCGGCATCGGTAAGAAACACGATATCGACCTTGTCGAGCTTGGATGTCTTGCGCACGGCGGCGATGTTTTCACGCGTGCGGTCGATCGCCGAACTGACCTTGCCGGCTTCCGCATTTGTCTGGGCCTCTTCCTGGCCGACCTCCGAGCCGACGATCCGGTTGACGGTCTCGGCGCTGTCGAGGCTCTGCGCGTTCAGCGCGGCGTGCGGAATGCTGGCTGCCAGAAACGCGGTCGCGGCAATCCCATGCAGCCATCTGGTGTCGGAGAAGGTGGTGATCGCCATCGCTCGTTCTCAGGGTCCTTTTCGAGGCTCGTGTCAGGGCGACAGGACCGAAACGTAACGTCCCCCGTGAAGGTTCCCTTTGCGATGCGGCGGGCTGGCCGGGCGCCGGCCCGCCGCCTCGTCTCGTCAGCTCGCTTTCTTGGTGATCAGCGTCAGCGCGCCATTGGTGCTCATGCTGGCGGCGATCACCTGCGCCGAGGTGAGCCCCTTGGCTTCGAGCGCGGATTTGACCTGCGGTGTCGCGTCGATCGAGCCGCGCAGTTTCTGCAGGTCGGCATCGCTGCGCTTGGCGATCACCTCGTTGACCTTGGCTTGAGTGTCCGCGGGCAGATCCTTAATATCGACGACGTTGATCGCCTGGATGGTGGGCGCCTGCGGCTGCGCCCCGGGCGCGGCAGGAGCAGGCGCAGCCGGCGCCGGACTGGGCTGCTGCGCGGGCTGTTGCTGGGCGCTGGCGGCGGTTGCGAGCACCAGCGTGGCGGCGGCTGCCAGAAGGGTCGTTTTGCGCATGGATGTTCCTTTCCATCGATTGGCAAATTGTGGTTTTGGGGTGGCCCGGCCACCTCAAACGCTAAATGGGATCGGAAAGTGTCGCTCAGCGGGTCATTGCGTGACCATAGGATGGCGGCAATGTGGGGCCCGGCTTCGACAAGCGGTATTTTCGGGCTGTATTTCGGGAGCAATTGCTGATGGCTAAAATCACCCGCGCCGCCTATGCGCAGATGTACGGCCCGACCGTCGGCGACAAGGTCCGGCTCGCCGACACCGAGCTGTTCATCGAGGTCGAAAGGGATCTCACTCTTTACGGCGAGGAGGTGAAGTTCGGTGGCGGCAAGGTCATCCGCGACGGCATGGGCCAGAGCCAGGTGTCGCGCGCGCAAGGCGCGGTCGACACCGTCATCACCAATGCGCTGGTCGTCGATGCCACCGCCGGTATCGTCAAGGCAGATATCGGCCTCAGGGACGGCCGTATCGCCGCGATCGGCAAGGCCGGCAATCCGGATACCCAAGGCGGCGTCACCATCATCATCGGTCCCGGCACCGAGATTATCGCCGGCGAGGGCAAGATCCTGACCGCCGGCGGCTTCGACGCGCATATCCACTTCATCTGCCCGCAGCAGATCGAGGAAGCGCTGATGTCGGGCATCACCACCATGCTCGGCGGCGGCACCGGCCCGGCGCACGGCACGCTGGCCACCACCTGCACGCCTGGGCCGTGGCATCTGGCGCGCATGATCCAGTCTTTCGACGCCTTCCCGATGAATATCGGCCTGTCGGGCAAGGGCAACGCGTCGCTGCCCGCCGCGCTCGAGGAGATGGTGCTTGCCGGCGCCTGCTCGCTGAAGTTGCACGAGGACTGGGGCACGACGCCGGCTGCAATCGACTGCTGCCTGTCGGTTGCCGACGATTACGACGTGCAGGTAATGATCCACACCGACACGCTGAACGAGTCCGGCTTCGTCGAAAACACGGTCGCGGCGATCAAGGGCCGCACCATCCATGCCTTCCACACCGAAGGCGCCGGCGGCGGCCACGCGCCTGATATCATCAAGGTCTGCGGCCTGCCTAACGTCATTCCGTCCTCGACCAACCCGACACGCCCCTACACGATCAACACGCTGGCCGAACACCTCGACATGCTGATGGTCTGTCACCATCTGTCGCCGTCGATCCCCGAAGATATCGCCTTTGCCGAGAGCCGCATCCGCAAGGAAACCATCGCCGCCGAAGACATTCTGCACGACATCGGCGCCTTCTCGATCATCTCGTCGGACAGCCAGGCCATGGGCCGTGTCGGCGAAGTGGCGATCCGCTGCTGGCAGACCGCCGACAAGATGAAGCGGCAGCGCGGTTCGCTGCCGCAGGAGACCGGCGACAACGACAATTTCCGCGTCCGCCGCTACATCGCCAAATACACCATCAATCCGGCCATCGCGCATGGCCTGTCGAAGGACATCGGCTCGGTGGCGGTGGGAAAACGCGCCGACCTCGTGCTGTGGAATCCGGCCTTTTTCGGCGTCAAGCCGGACATGGTGCTGATCGGCGGCATGATCGCCGCCGCCCCGATGGGCGATCCCAACGCCTCGATCCCGACGCCGCAGCCGATGCATTACCGGCCGATGTTCGGGGCCTACGGCAAGGCGATGACCAATTCGTCGGTGACCTTCGTTTCGAAGGCCGCGCTCGACGCCGGCCTGCGCGGCAGGCTCGGCGTCGACAAGCAGATGGTCGCGGTCGAAAACACCCGCGGCGGCATCGGCAAGCATTCGATGGTGCTCAATGACGCCACGCCGCATGTCCAGGTCGACCCCGAAACCTATGAGGTCCGCGCCGACGGCGAACTCTTGACCTGCGAGCCAGCAACCGTGCTACCGATGGCGCAAAGGTACTTTTTGTTTTGAGGTGATGCGTGTTCTGGCGCACAAGCTCCCCGCTGGACGCCGACGACGAGGAGTGGCAGCTCGATTGCTGGGGTTGGCTGCTCAGGCATTTCGGCGGGGCAGCCGCGCTGCGCAAACGTTCGCTGATCTTGCCAACACGAGCATTTTTCACCCCCTCTGAAGAACAGGGGCACGCCGCTGCATCGCACTATTTCGGGCAGGTGGCGGCATATTTTGGCATCGATGCGGCCCGCTTCAATCTCGTGCCACAGGAAGATTCAATCGATCCGGTTTTGGGACCGCTTCAGGTCCTTCAGGACGCGCCGCGGGAGCCTGCCGGGACCTTCTCCGTGTCCCGGGGCGGTGCCATGACAATCACCTACAATCCGGCGATCGTTCCCAAGCCCATGAAGCTCATTGCGACGTTCGCGCATGAGATTTGTCATCCATTGCTGTTCTCGGTGCCTGAAGAACCGCCGGGCGGCACCGAGATGGAGGAGTTCGCAACCGATCTCGCGGTCACCTTCTTCGGCTTTGGTATCTTCAATTCCAACACTGCGGCGAGTTTCACTCAGTACCGCGACACCGCCACCGGCACGCAAGGCTGGTCCTTCGAGCGACAAGGCTATCTGTCGCCAGCGGAACGCGCCTTTGCGCTGGCGCTGTTCATCCAGGCGCGCGGTCAGGGAATACAGGACGCGCGCGAGTATCTGGATTCCGGGCCGTTGGCCTATTTTCGCAAGGCAACGAAGTATCTGGCGCAGACGCCATCCATTTCATCCGATCTGCTTGCGGCGCACCAATAGCCAAGGTCTCAACGGACTCAACATTCGAACGGCAGGTCAGCGCAGCAGAAACCGGTTTTCACTTTTCAGATCACAATCTAGAACGCCAAATGTAGAACATGCCGCGCCAGGCCTATGGACCAGCAACTCCCCTACGCCCACGACATTTTCCCGCATATCCGCATCGTCCTGGGCATGGTGATCGGCCTTGGCGTCACACGGCTGCTGTCGGGGCTCGCCCGCATCGTCCAGCATCCCGGCCAGTACCGGCTCTATCCCGTGCACCTCGCCTGGGTTGCGTCGGTGCTTTTGATGCTGGTGCATTTCTGGTGGTGGGAGTTCGGTCTGTTCCAGATCGAGAATTGGACCTTCGGCAAATACCTGTTCATCATCTTCTACGCCGTCACGCTGTTTTTGCTTTGCGCGCTGCTGTTTCCGGATTCGATGCTGGACTACACCAGCTACGAGGATTTCTTCTATTCGCGCCGGGCCTGGTTCTTCGGCCTGCTGGCGGCGACCTATCTGCTCGACGTGATCGACACGCTGCTGAAAGGGCCGGAGCATTTCGCCCATTTCGGCGTCGAATATCTGATCCGCACGCCGGTTTTCGTTGCGCTTTGCGTCATTGCGATCCTGATGCGCGACCGCCGTTTCCATATCGCCTTTGTCGCCGGCGCGCTCGTCTATCAGATATCGTTCATCCTGCGGCTCTTCGACACGATCGTCTGAGCGCCATTGGGGCGGCGGATGCGATAGGCTAGGCTTTTTGGGAGAGGCAGTTTTTACATGAAGCTCGATATTCGCACCGACTTCACCAAATTCCCGCGCGCCGTCTCCGCCCTGGCCGCAGGCGAAGCCGGAACCACGACGCCATACGACAGTGCGGTGCTTGCTCATGACGAGCGGCATCTGCGCCGTCGCGCCATCGAAACGGCCCGTAGCGACAAAGTGCTGGTCGACCTGCCCGAACCGGTGACCTTGAACCATGGTGACCGGCTGGTGCTGGAGGATGGCCGCCACATCGAGATCATCGCGGCCGAGGAGCCGCTCTACGATATCCGTGCCGGCGGCCCTGTCCATCTGGCCGAACTTGCCTGGCATATCGGCAACCGTCATCTCGCGGCAAGCATCGAGGCTGGCCGAATCCTCATTCTGCGCAACCATGTCATCAAGGCGATGCTGGAAGGGCTGGGCGCCACGGTGAGCGACGTCTCCGAGCCATTCAAGCCGGTGCGCGGCGCTTATTCCGGCCATGGCCATTCTCACGCCGAGGCGCATGCGCACAGCCATGCCGAAGCGCACTCCCATACCCATAGCGAATCGCATTCCCATAGCCATTCGCACGACCATGACCATGACTGACCAGCCTTCCGACGTTGCCCAGCCTTCCAATATTGCTTTGTTGCGGCTGATGGCGTGGCTGTCGCCTTCCTTCCCGGTCGGCGGCTTTTCCTACAGCCATGGTCTCGAGCAAGCCGTGCATGCCGGGCTGGTTGCCGACAGCAAAGAGCTCGCCGCGTGGCTGGAAACGCTGGTCGAGATGGGTTCGGGCTGGAATGATGCGGTGCTGTTTGCCGAAAGCTGGCGCAGGGCGCGCGAAACCGGCGATCTCGATGAAATCGTCGCCCTTGCAGAAGCTCTGGCAGGCTCGCGCGAGCGCCATGCCGAGACCATGCTGCAGGGCGCTGCTTTCCTGAAGGCGGCCATCGCCTGGCCGTGCCAGGTGCTGGATCGCCTGCCGGCCGAATGTGCCTATTGCGTTGCCGTCGGCGCCGTTGCCGGCGATCACGGCATTGCGCTGCGGGACGCCCTGGCGGCCTTTCTGCAGGCCTTCTTCTCCAATCTCGTCCAAGCTGCGATCCGGCTTGGCATCGTTGGCCAGAGTGCCGCGATGACGCTACTGGCCGCCTTCGAACCGCTTGCCCTGGCCACGGCCGACCGCGCTGCCGGCTCGACCCTCGATGATCTCGGCGGCTGCGCTTTCATCTCCGACGTCACGGCGATGAAGCACGAGGCCCAGTATTCGCGGCTGTTCCGCTCATGATCGTCCTCGCTTTCGCCCTCTCGCTCGTCCTGCTGTTGATCACAGCACTGCATGTCTATTGGGGCATTGGCGGCATCTGGCCGGGCAGGGACGCCGCCTCCTGCGCTCGCGCGGTCATCGGCTTTCGCGGCGTCGACGAGATGCCGGCACCCTTCGCCAGCTTCGCCGTTGCCGCATGCCTGGGCCTAGCGACACTGTGGCCCATGGCGCTCGAAGGTGTGTTTGCCACGCCCTTTCCCAAGGCAGGGCTTGCCGCCACAGCGCTGCTCATCGCACTGGTCTTCCTGGCGCGCGGCATTGCCGGCTTCACGCCGTGGTGGCGCCGGTTGACGCCCGAACAGCCTTTCGCGCGGCTCGATCTGCGTTATTATTCGCCGCTGTGCCTGCTGATCGGGCTTGGCTTTGCCATTCTTGCCCTCACGGAGTTCCCCGCATGATATCACCCAACGGTCCTCTTCGCGTCGGCATCGGCGGTCCGGTCGGCTCGGGCAAGACGACGCTCACCGAAAAGCTTTGCAAGGCGCTGCGTGACGAGTTCTCGATCGCGGTCGTCACCAACGACATCTACACCAAGGAAGACGCCATGATGCTGGCCCGGCTGCAGGCGCTCCCTGAGGATCGCATCATCGGCGTCGAGACCGGCGGCTGCCCGCACACCGCCATTCGCGAGGACGCCTCGATCAATCTGCAGGCGATCGCCGAGATGACCAAAAAATTCCCGGATCTCGACATCGTCTTCATCGAATCGGGCGGCGACAACCTCGCCGCCACCTTCTCGCCGGACCTTGCCGACCTGACGCTTTATGTCATCTCAGTTTGCCAGGGCGAGGAGATCCCGCGCAAGGGCGGGCCGGCAATCACGCGGTCGGATTTCCTGGTCATCAACAAGAGCGACCTTGCGCCCTATGTGAACGTCAATCTCGACGTGATGGAAAGCGACGCTGCCCGCATGCGCGGCAAACGGCCGTTCGGCTTCACCGACCTGTCGCGCGGCAAAGGGCTTCAGGAGGTGATAGATTTCATCGTCGAACATGGCGGGCTGAGGGTCGGCACGGCCACCAGCACGGCGGCATAACGGCGCTCGCCTGCACCAAACGAAACCGGTTGCGCGTGTTCCAGCCGCGCGGCATCCTTGCTTCTTTCACGGAGGTTTACGATGAGCATCACGCGCCTGCAGAAGGAAGTGCTGACCAACCTGCCGTTCTATGAGGAGCGCGTCGATCTGGCTTGCGCCTTCCGCTGGACGGCGCGGCTCAACATGCATGAGGCGGTGGCCAATCATTTTTCGCTGGTGGTCAACGACGATGGCTCGCAATTCCTGATGAACCCCAACCAGGTGCATTTCTCGCGCATCAAGGCGAGCGATCTGCTTCTGATCGACGCCAATGATCCCGACACGCTGGTCGGCCCGAATGCGCCCGACCCGACGGCGTGGGGCCTGCATGGTGCCATCCATCGCAACGTGCGTCATGCGCGCTGCGTCATGCATGTTCACTCGATCCACGCCACCGTGCTTGCCTCGCTCGCCGACTCGACGCTGCCGCCAGTCGACCAGAACTCGGCGATCTTCTTCAACCGCCATGTCGTCGACGCTCATTATGGCGGGCTGGCCTTCGAGGAAGAGGGCGAGCGCTGCTCCCAGCTTCTTGTCGACCCGAAGGTCAAGGTGATGGTGATGGGCAACCATGGCGTGCTGGTCATCGGCGACAGCGTCGCCGACACCTTCAACCGCATGTTCTATTTCGAGCGCGCCGCCGAAACCTATATCAAGGCGCTGTGGACCGGCCGGCCGCTGCGGGTACTGTCGGATGAGATCGCGGAGAAAGCGGCAAGGGAACAGGAAGACTATCCCGGCCAGGCCGAGCGCCACCTTTCCGAACTGAAGGCGATCCTCGACGAGCAGGAGCCTGCTTACCGGAGTTGAGCGGTCCCGCCGGGCCTGGCTTAAAGCCCGAGTTCGGCCCGCAATTCGCCGGCGCTGTTGATGACAATCGCCCCCGGCGGCCCCTCCATGGGCACCTCTGGCCAGAAGATCGTCTTCATTCCAGCTGCCAGCCCCGCCGTGGCGCCGGTCACGCTGTCGTCGACCGCCACGGCCTCGGTGGGATCGACGTCGGCCAACCAGGCGGCGCGCAAGAAAGGTTCGGCATGCGGCTTGCCTTCACGCACGTCGTTGCGGCTGACCGTCTTCATGCCGGGATATACGAGGCCTACGGCGCGCAGATTGGCGTCGACGATCAGCCGGTCCGAGTTGGACACCACCGCTTGCGGCACGCCAAGCGCGCGCAGCTCATTGAAAATCTCGATCGCGCCGGTGCGTGGCGTCAGCGTTTCGGCCATCGGCAGATAGTGATCGTATTTGCGCACGATCCAGTCGTCGAAAGGCAGGTCGAGGCCGAACTCGTCGCGCAGCATTTCGTAGACCGGCCATGCGGCGATGCCGAGCACGCGCTCATGCAGGTCGGCCGGCGGGGCGATGCCGACGCTGTGCAGAGCCGCAATCAGCGCCGCCTCGTGCAGCGGCTCGCTGTCGACCAGCGTGCCGTCCATATCCCAGAAAACCGCTTTCGGCGTCATGCAAGGCTCCATTCTCAAAAAATTCCTTAAAGCGTTTAGCGCGCGAGATAAACCGCCGCGTCCCCGCTAATGCATGTCGCGCAAAGTGTGCAGCGGTTTTGCAATGACGACATGCATAAAAAGCAACCTAAAACCCGTCGCATGAGGCCGATCGAACGCAACGCGCTTTAGAACCGGGATTGGTGCGACCTCGACAGCCTTGCTGTTGCAACGAGACTGGGTCGACCTGTCACTTCGCTCCAAACACCAAGTTTCATCACTAAGCAATTGCTCTTACAATAGGCAATTGCGCGCAAGTTCATTCCCTGCGAGACTACTGCGCTCCGCCTCTTATGCTCGGCGGGGTTGGGAGGTAGGAACTTGAATTCGCGGCAGGACAGCGGCGGCAACAGGCTGGACGACGCGGCGCGTGCCGGCTGGCTCTATTATGTCGCAGGCAACACCCAGGACCAGATCGCCGCCACGCTTGGCATCTCGCGGCAGACGGCGCAGCGGCTGGTGTCGCTCGCAGTCTCCGAAGGGCTGATCAAGGTGCGCGTCGACCACCCGATCGCCAATTGCCTCGACCTTGCGGCACGGCTGAAATCGCGCTTTGCGCTTGATCTGGTCGAGGTGGTGCCGAGCGACCCTTCTTCGTCCTCCACCGTCATCGGCGTCGCCGAGGCGGCGGCGGCCGAGATCGAACGGCGGCTGCGGTCGCCGGTGCCGATCGTCATGGCGATCGGCACCGGCCGCACACTGAAGGCCGCGATCGAGCAACTGCCGCCGATGGAATGCCCGCAGCACAAGGTGGTGTCACTGACCGGCAACATCTCGCCGGACGGCTCGGCGGCCTTCTACAACGTCATCTTCACCATGGCCGACAGGGTCAAGGCGCGTTCGTTTCCGATGCCTTTGCCGGTCATCGCTTCCTCGCCCGAGGAGCGCGAGATGCTGCTCAGCCAGCCGATGATCCAGCCGACGCTGGCGCTTGCGGCCGAGGCCGACGTCACCTTTGTCGGCATCGGCGATCTCGGCCCGAAGGCGCCGCTTTACGAGGACGGCTTCATTTCGGAGGGTGAATTAAAGGCGCTGCAGAAGGCCGGCGGCGTCGCCGAGATCGTCGGCTGGGTATTCGATCGTGACGGCCGCATGATCGAGGGCATCACCAATGATCGAGTGTCGTCGGCACCGCTGCCGTCGCGCGAAAAGTCGCTGGTGATCGCGCTTGCCATGGGCGACCGCAAGCTGCCGGGCATCTTCGCCGCCGTCAACCGGCGGCTGGTCAACGGCCTCATCACCGATGAGCGGACCGCCGCCGCCTTGCTGGCGGGCGCATGATCTCCGAGCCGCTGGCGGTCGGAAACGATCATGTGAAATCGAAACGCATCTGAATCCCCGATAAAACGAGCGTCACTACTGGTGCCGGCCGCAAGGATCGTTGCCGTCGAGAAAGCCCATGTCGCGCTGCAGATGCGGCGGCAGCTCCCGGACGTCGAGATAGGCCCGTTTCCGCGCCGCGTGCCTTGCCAATCCCCGCGCCAATTGTGAAAACCAGCCATGGGCTGGAGCAAGAAGCAGCTTTTCCTGTATTGTGGTCATGGTCGTCAGCCTTCGCTATCTCTAGGCGTAATTGATCTTCAATACGAAATATCGGTAGGACCGGCCGGTGCCGCCAATCAAACGTCGATCACTGCCCATAAGGAGGGCTTATGCCGGAGCTCAATTCACGACAGCTGGTTTCGCAGCTTCCTCCGCTTCAGGCGATCCGGGTGTTCGAGGCGGTGGCGCGGCATCTCTCGTTCACCAAGGCCGCCCAGGAGCTTGGCATGACGCAGGCGGCGGCAAGCTATCAGATCAAGCTTCTGGAGGAGCGCATCGGTGCGCCCCTGTTCTTGCGCCAGCCAAAACAGATCGTGCTGACCGAACCCGGCCAGCGCCTGGCGCCCGCGGTCAGCGAGGCGTTCGCGCTGTTGAGCGGCGCCTATGCCGCCGCGCGCACCGGCGCCGACGGCGTGCTTTGCGTTTCGACGCTGCTGACATTTGCCTCCAATTGGCTGGCGCAGCATCTCGGTTCGTTCCAGGTCGCGCATCCGTCGCTGGCGGTGCGCGTCGATACTTCGAACAGGGTTGTCGACTTTGCCAGAGAGGATATCGACATCGCCATCCGCTCCGGCGGCGGCAATTGGCCGGGCGTCGAGACCCATATGCTTTTCAGGGCCGATTTCACGCCGGTCCTTAGTCCAAAGCTCGCGGCAAGCATCGGCGGCGTCAAGGAGCCGGCCGACCTGCTGCGGCTGCCGATCCTCGACCCGGGTGACATCTGGTGGCGGGACTGGTTTGCCGCCGCCGGCCTGCCGGTCGAGGAACTGGCCAAGCGTCCCGGCACCAGCATGGGCGCGCAGGCCTACGAGGCCAATGCCGCGATTGCCGGCCACGGCGTGGCGATCGTTACCAAGGCGCTGTTCAAGACCGAACTTGCCGACGGCCGCCTGATCCAGCCCTTTGATCTGGTCGGTGACGACGGCCACGCCTATTGGCTGGTCTATCCGACGGCACGTCGCAACGTGCCGAAGATCCGCGCCTTCCGCGATTGGATCCTGAGCGAGATCGCTTGCCAGTAGGCTGAACCCCAGCAAGCCCGATAGCAAGCGCCGGGCCCAATCAGCCCGGCCGAATCCTTCGTCAGACATGCCGCAACCGTCCCAGGCTTGCCGCTGCACGAGACCCGGCGTGCTGCGCTGCAGCAACGAATCCGTCTTGACATAATTCATCGCAAGTGAGTAATTGCTCACAGCCAAGGCAAATGCTCATCTTGGTTTATGGGAGGAATTTTGATGAAACTTCGCACGTTCACCCTAGGCCTGTTCTCGGCCAGCGCCCTCGCTTTCGCCGCGCATGCCGAATCCATCACCATCGCCACGGTCAACAATGGCGATATGGTCCGCATGCAGAAGCTGACCGACGACTTCACTGCCAAAAATCCCGACATTCAGCTGCAGTGGGTTACGCTCGAAGAAAACGTTCTGCGCGAGCGCGTCACCACCGACATCGCCACCAAGGGTGGCCAGTACGACGTGATGACCATCGGCACCTATGAAGTGCCGATCTGGGCCAAGCAGAACTGGCTCTTGCCGCTCGACAAGCTCGGCGACGATTACGACGTCAAGGACATCATCCCGGCCATAGCCGGCGGCCTGTCGGTCGACGGCAAGCTCTACGCAGCCCCGTTCTACGGCGAAAGCTCCTTCGTCATGTACCGCAAGGACCTGATGGACAAGGCCGGGCTCAAGATGCCCGATGCACCGACCTGGGACTTCATCAAGCAGGCCGCCGACAAGATGACCGACCGCGCCAACGGCGTGAACGGCGTCTGCCTGCGCGGCAAGGCCGGCTGGGGCGAGAACATGGCCTTCCTGACCGCCATGTCGAACTCATTCGGCGCGCGCTGGTTCGACGAGAACTGGAAGCCGCAATTCGACCAGCCCGAATGGAAGAACACGCTGCAGTTCTATGTCGACCTGATGAAGGCCGACGGCCCCGAGGGCGCGTCGTCCAACGGCTTCAACGAAAACCTTGCGTTGTTCCAGCAGGGCAAATGCGGCATGTGGATCGACGCTACCGTCGCTGCCTCCTTCGTTTCCGACCCGAAGAATTCCACCGTCGCCGACAAGGTCGGCTATGCGCTGGCGCCGGATAATGGCCTCGGCAAGCGCGGCAATTGGCTGTGGGCATGGTCGCTAGCCATCCCCGCCGGCACGCAGAAGGCCGACGCCGCTCAAAAGTTCGTATCCTGGGCAACCAGCAAGCACTATGCCGAGCTCGTCGCCTCGAAGGAAGGCTGGGCCAACGTTCCGCCGGGAACGCGCTCGTCGCTCTATGCCAATCCCGAATACCAGAAGGCAGCACCTTTCGCCAAGATGACGCTGGACTCGATCAACTCCGCCGATCCGACGCACCCAACCGTCAAGCCGGTGCCTTATGTCGGCGTCCAGTTCGTCGCCATTCCTGAGTTCCAGGGTCTCGGCACCACCGTCGGCCAGCTCTTCTCGGCGGCACTTGCCGGCCAGTCGAGCGTCGACGATGCCTTGAAGCAGGCGCAGGACGCCGCCACCGCGACGATGACCGAGGGCGGTTACATCAAGTAAGCTCCTCCCGATGCCGGTTGCCAATGGCGACCGGCAACGGCCGCCCGAATCCCAGTTCGGGCGGCCAGCTTTCACACCGCTGAAAAAATTGGCCGACCTCGAAGGGTGACCGTCATGGCTACTCAGCAGACCCGTTCGCTTGCCCGTTTCATGATGGCGCCATCCGTGGTGCTGCTGCTGGTCTGGATGATTGTGCCGCTGGCATTCACGCTGTGGTTTTCCTTCCAGCAATACAACCCGCTCAATCCGATGCGCGACGGCTTCGTCGGGTTTTCGAACTACGCGCTGTTCTATTCCAACCCGGCATTCCTGCAGTCGATCCTCAACACGCTCACCATCGTCGTCAGCGTGCTTTTGATCACGGTGATTGGCGGTATTCTGCTCGCCCTTCTGCTCGATCAGCCGATGTGGGGACAGGGCATCGTCCGCATCCTTGTCATCTCGCCGTTCTTCGTCATGCCACCGGTGGCAGCACTGGTCTGGAAGAACATGATCATGCATCCGCAGTACGGGGTTTTCGCCGATATTGCGCGCTTCTTCGGCGGGCAGCCGATCGATTGGTTCGGGCAGCACCCGCTCCTGGCGATCATCATCATCGTTGCCTGGCAATGGCTGCCGTTTGCTACGCTGATCCTGTTGACCGCGCTTCAGTCGCTCGACGTCGAGCAGAAGGAAGCCGCCGAAATGGACGGCGCCGGCTTCATCAGCCGCTTCATCTATTTGACGCTGCCTCACATGTCGCGCGCCATAACCGTCGTCATCCTGATCCAGACGATCTTCCTGCTGTCGGTCTATGCCGAGATCCTCGTCACCACCAACGGCGGCCCGGGTTACGCCTCCACCAACCTGCCCTTCCTCGTCTATCAGAAGGCATTGCTGGAGTTCAAAATCGGCCAGGCGTCCGCCGGCGGTATCATTGCCGTCATTCTCGCCAACATCGTTGCTTTCTTCGCCATGCGCGCTGTCGGCAAGAACCTGGATAAATAAGGGAGGATAAGATGGCACGTGCAGTCACCACCCAGCACAAGACGATTGCTACCGCGGCCGCCTGGATCGTCGCGCTGCTGATCTTCTTCCCGATCCTCTATACGATCATCACCTCGTTCAAGTCGGAGCAGGAGGCTATCCAGGGCTTCAACCTGTTCCCGTCGGGAACCACGGAGAGCTATTCCGAGGTCCAGGCGCAGAACGGCTATTTCAAATTCTTCCTGAACTCGGTGTTCCTGTCGGTCGGCTCGACCATCCTGGCTCTGCTCGTCGCCATACCGGCGGCATGGTCGATGGCGTTTTCGCCGGGCAAACGCACCAAGGACATCCTGATGTGGATGCTTTCCACCAAGATGATGCCGGCCGTCGCCGTGCTGTTTCCGATCTATCTGATCTTCCGCGATACCGGTCTGCTCGACAGCCGCATCGGCCTGATGGTCATGCTGATGCTGATCAACCTGCCGATCGTGGTCTGGATGCTTTACACCTATTTTCGCGAGATCCCGGGCGAGATCCTGGAAGCGGCGCGCATGGACGGCGCATCGCTCTGGAACGAGATCATCTACGTGCTGACGCCGATGGCGGTCCCCGGCATCGCCTCGACCATGCTGCTCAACATCATTCTCGCCTGGAACGAGGCGTTCTGGACGATCCGGCTGACCACCACCGAGGCCGCGCCGCTCACCGCTTTCATCAGCTCCTTCTCCAGCCCGCAGGGGCTGTTCTGGGCCAAGCTTTCGGCCGCCTCGACGCTGGCGATCGCGCCGATCCTGATCATGGGCTGGTTCAGCCAGAAGCAGCTGGTCCGAGGCCTGACATTCGGTGCGGTAAAGTAGCGGGCATCGCCTGACGCAAAACGAAAAGATAGCCCTTCGGGGGAGGAAACCATGGGAAACATCACGCTCAAGAACGTCTCCAAATCCTTCGGGGCGACGTCCATCATCCCCGGCCTCGATCTGGTCATCGAGGACGGAGAGTTCGTCGTCTTCGTCGGCCCGTCGGGCTGCGGCAAATCCACCCTGTTGCGTCTGATCGCCGGTCTCGAGGATACCAGCGGCGGCACCATCATCATCGATGGTCGCGACGTCACCGGCGAGGCGCCGGCCAAGCGCAAGCTGGCTATGGTGTTCCAGTCCTATGCGCTCTACCCGCACATGACGGTGGCCAAGAACATCGCCTTCCCGCTGAAGATGGCGGGCGAGGACCAGGCGACCATCGACAAGAAGGTGAAGGACGCCGCGCGGATCCTGAACCTCACCAACTACCTCGACCGCCGCCCCGGCCAGCTCTCCGGCGGCCAGCGGCAGCGCGTCGCCATCGGCCGCGCCATCGTGCGCCAGCCGTCGGCCTTCCTGTTCGACGAGCCTTTGTCCAATCTCGACGCGGCGCTGCGCGGCACCATGCGGCTGGAGATCAGCGAGCTGCATCACCAGCTCAAGACAACCATGGTCTACGTCACCCACGACCAGATCGAGGCGATGACCATGGCCGACAAGATCGTCGTGCTCAATGCCGGCAATATCGAGCAGGTCGGCTCGCCGATGGAGCTCTATAAGACGCCGAAGAACCTGTTCGTCGCCGGCTTCATAGGTTCGCCGAAGATGAACCTGATCGAAGGCGCGCCGGCCGCCAAATATGGCGCCAAGACAGTTGGCATCCGCCCGGAGCATATGAACATTTCGAAGACGTCAGGCGACTGGAAGGCGACGGTCGGGGTTGCCGAGCATCTCGGCTCCGACACGTTTTTGCACGTCCAGGCGGATGGTGTCGGGCAGCTGACGGTGCGTGCCGACGGCGAGTTGGCCGCCCATCACGGCGACACAATCTACCTGACGCCGGAAAAGGCCAAGCTGCATCGTTTCGGCGCCGACGGGAAGGCGATGCTGCAATGAGGCTCCGGGGTAAATCGGCGCTGATTACCGGATCGGCGCGCGGCATCGGCAGGGCGTTTGCCGAAGCCTACATGCGCGAAGGGGCGACGGTCGCGATTGGCGACATCAACCTCGAAGCCGCCGAGAAGACGGCTTCGGAAATCGGCCGCAATGCCTACGCGGTAAAGCTCGACGTCACCGATCTCGCGTCTATCGATGAGGCCGTCAAGGCGGTCGAAGCCAGGGCCGGCGGCCTCGATATCTTGATCAACAACGCTGCTTTGTTCGACTTGGCGCCGATCGTCGAGATCACCAAGACAAGCTACGACAAATTATTTTCGGTCAACGTCGCCGGCACGCTGTTTACGTTGCAGGCCGCCGCCCGTTCTATGATTGCCCGCGGCAAGGGCGGCAAGATCATCAATATGGCAAGCCAGGCCGGGCGCCGCGGCGAGGCGGTGGTTGCCGTCTACTGCGCCACCAAGGCCGCGGCCATCTCGCTCACCCAGTCGGCAGGGCTCGACCTGATCAAACACCGCATCAATGTCAACGCGATAGCACCGGGCGTCGTCGACGGCGAGCATTGGGACGATGTCGATGCCTTGTTCGCCAAGTTCGAGAACCGGCCGAGGGGCGAGAAGAAGAGGCTGGTCGGCGAAGCCGTGCCTTATGGCCGCATGGGCACGGCGCAAGACCTCACCGGCATGGCGGTGTTCCTGGCCAGCGATGAGGCCGAGTACATCGTCGCCCAGACCTATAATGTCGATGGCGGCCAGTGGATGAGTTGAGGGGGCGAAGGCGCTCTTCCCCCCGTCTCCTCCACGGGGGGAAGAGCCGTCCCGCTAAAGGGTAAAGCAGATGACCGTGAAACTCTCTTCTTCCATCCTCGCCAAGCTGCCGCCCAAGGTCGCCGGCCCGAAATACGATCGCGCCGCGCTCAAGGCCGGCATCGTGCATTTCGGCGTCGGCAATTTCCATCGCTCGCACCAGGCCGTCTATCTCGACGACCTGTTCAATTCGGGTGTCGGCCACGACTGGGCCATTGTCGGCGCCGGCGTCTTCGAAGGCGAGAAGGTCGGCCGCGGCAAGTTGCAGGAGCAGGACTGGCTGACCACCGTGGTCGAGCAGGACAGCGGCCATATGAGCGCGCGCGTCACCGGCGTCATGATCGACTTCCTGGTGCCGGGCGATGCGGCCGCAATCGTCGAGCGGCTTGCCGATCCGGCGATCAAGATCGTCTCCCTGACCATAACCGAGGGCGGCTATTTCATCGATCCGGCATCCGGCGTCTTCAATCCGACACATCCCGACATCGTTGCCGACGCTGAGCCGGGGGCGACGCCGAAGACCGTCTTCGGCCTGGTCCTCGCCGGGCTGCTGCGCCGCCGCGCCGACGGTATCGTGCCCTTCACAATTATGTCCTGCGACAACATCCCCCATAACGGCCACGTCACCTCAGATGGCGTCATCGGCCTTGCGCGGCTGATCGACGAAGGTTTGGCAAACTGGGTGAGCGAGAACGTTGCGTTTCCCAATGGCATGGTCGACCGCATCACGCCGGCCACCACCGACCGCGAGCGCGGCATTCTCTCCAGTGGGTTCGGCCTCGACGACAATTGGCCGGTGTTTTGCGAACCGTTCAAGCAATGGGTGCTGGAGGACCGTTTCACCGACGGCCGCCCGCCGCTGGAAAAAGTCGGCGTGCAGTTCGTCAGCGACGTCGCGCCCTATGAGCTGATGAAGATCCGCATCCTCAATGGCGGCCATGCGACCATCGCCTATCCGGCCGGGCTGATGGACATCCATTTCGTCCATGAGGCGATGCAGGAGCCGCTGGTACGCGGCTTCCTCGACAAGCTCGAGCATGACGAAATCATCCCGACCGTGCCGCCGGTTCCGGACACCGACCTCGAAGATTACTACCAGCTCATCGAGCACCGCTTCTCCAATCCGAAGATCGGCGACACCATACGCCGGCTTTGCCTCGACGGCTCCAACCGCCAGCCGAAATTCATCATCCCGACCATCGCCGACCGGCTGAAGGCTGGCAAAAGTGTCACCGGCCTTGCGCTGGAATCGGCGCTCTGGTGTCGCTACTGCTTCGGCACGACGGATTCCGGTGCCGTCACCGAGCCCAACGACCCGAACTGGGGCCGGTTGCAGGCGACGGCCAAGGCGGCGAGGGACATGCCTGCCGCCTGGCTTGCCATGGAGGACATCTATGGCGATGTCGGCCGCTCGCCGCCGTTCGCTGAAGCCTTCGGCCAAGCGCTGAGACTGCTGTGGGCGGACGGCGCGCGCGCGACACTGACGCGCTATCTCGCCGGCGACCTCTGAAGCCGATCCAGCGCGATGACGCCTGAACTGGTCATTTTCGACTGTGACGGCGTGCTGGTGGACAGTGAGATGCTGTCCGTCTCGGCATTGCTGGAGATGATCGCGCTTGCCGGTGGCAACGTCAGCGAGGACATTGCCTACGAGCACTTCCTCGGCAAGAGCATGAAGAGCGTCCGCGAAATCCTCGCAAGCGACTTCGGGCTCGATCTCACCGAGCAGCATCTGACCGAGATGCGCTCCGAACTGATGCGCAGATTCCGCGATGAGCTGAAACCGATGCCAGGTATCGCACAGGTCCTGCCGAGGCTCGGCGTACCGTGCTGCGTCGCCTCCTCCGGCACCCTGGAACGCATCCGCTATGCGCTCGACGTCACCGGGTTGCTTGGGCTGCTGGAGCCGCATTTGTTCAGCGCCGCCATGGTGGCGCGGGGCAAACCGGCGCCCGATCTCTTTCTCCATGCAGCAGATAAAATGAGAGCGGCCCCGCGAAACTGCCTCGTCGTCGAGGACAGCCCGGCCGGCATCGAAGCGGCGCGGGCGGCCGGCATGCGCGTCCTTGCCTTCACCGGCGGCTCGCACACCGGCAACCCGGCATTGAAAGCGCGGCTTGCGTCGAGTGAGCCGGACTTTATATTCGCTGACATGCTGCAATTGCCCGATCTGATTGCAGGCCTGGGAGCGAGAGCAAGAACACCTTGACCAACAGTTTCGTTTGCGCGGTCGATGTCGGCACCGGAAGCGCTCGTGCCGGCATTCTCGACACGGGTGGCGCCTTGCTCGGCCGCGCCGAGCACCCGATCGCCATGCAACAGCCGAAGGCCGATCATGCCGAGCACGATTCGCAGGATATATGGTCGGCGGTGTGCATGGCCGTCCGCGCTGCCCGCGAAAAGGCGGGCGTGCGGGCCGAGGATATCGTCGGCATCTCCTTTGATGCCACCTGCTCGCTGGTGGTGCGAGACCGGCATGGCGGCCAGCTCAGCGTGTCCGTCACTGGTGAAAGGCGCTGGGACACCATTGTCTGGCTCGACCATCGCGCAATTGCCGAGGCCGACGAATGCACTGAAAGCGGCCACGCTGTGCTCGACTATATCGGCGGCGTCATGTCGCCGGAAATGGAGACGCCGAAGCTGATGTGGCTGAAGCGCAACCTGCCCGGAACATGGAACGAAGCCGGCTATCTATTCGACCTCGCCGACTTCCTCACCTGGAAGGCAAGCGGCTCGCTCTCCCGTTCACAATGCACGCTGACCGCCAAATGGACCTATCTAGCCCATGAAGCGACCGGCTGGCGGCGCGACTTCTTCGAAGCCGTCGGGCTCGGCGATATCTTTGAGCACGGCAACCTGCCGGAAAAGGCAAGCCCGGTCGGTGCCGATATCGGCCCGCTCGGCGCGCAAGCCGCGACGGAGCTTGGCCTCACCGAAAAATGCCGGGTCGGCGCCGGCGTCATCGATGCCTATGCCGGCGCGCTTGGCGTGCTCGGCGGTTTCGCCGGTGACGCAACGAACATCGGCCGCCATCTGGCCCTGATTGCCGGTACGTCGAGTTGCGTCATGGCGATGTCGCCCGATCCGCAGCCTTTCGCCGGTGTCTGGGGCCCATATTATGGCGCAGCCCTGCCCGGCCTGTGGCTGTCGGAAGGTGGCCAGTCGGCCACCGGCGCGCTGCTCGACCACATCATCCGCTGGCATGGCGCCGGCGGCGAGCCGGATGCCGCCATGCATGCCAGGATTGCCCACCGCGTCGCCGAGTTGCGCGCCGCCGAGGGCGACAACGTCGCCGCAAGGCTGCACGTACTGCCCGATTTTCACGGCAACCGCTCGCCGCTCGCCGACCCGCATGCCGTCGGCGTCATCAGCGGGCTGACGCTGGATGCCTCCTTCGACAGTCTGTGCAAGCTCTACTGGCGCACCGCCGTCAGCATCGCGCTTGGCGTCCGTCATGTGCTGGAAGCGCTGAACGAGAACGGCTATCTCATCGACACGCTGCACGTCACCGGCGGCCACACCAAGAACCCGCTGTTGATGGAGCTCTATGCCGATGCCACCGGCTGCACGGTGGTCGAGCCGCTGGCGGACGAGGCGGTGCTGCTCGGCACCGGCATGATTGCCGCCACCTCGGCCAGGCTTTTTCCCGATTTGAACGCTGCCTGCGTCGCCATGCAACAGGGCGGGAGGACGCGAGAGCCCAATCCGGCTGCCGCCGGCCGGTTCGATCGCGACTACCGCGTGTTTCTCGAAATGCACAGGCAAAGGCAGGCGCTGGACGCGATCCGATAAATCGGGATCGGTTGCTATCTCTGGTTCCAGCGCCGGATGACCGGCTCGTAAAGGTCGTGCTCATAACCGAGCACGCTTATGCTGGCGGTATCCAGCACGAAAAACGCGCCGGCTTGCGGCGGCAGGCCGAGCCAGCGTGCGGCCAGCACCCTAAGGAAATGCGAGCTTGAGAAGACCAGGACATTGCTGCCGACCTCGCGCAACTGGCTGACGATCCGGTCCGCCCTCGAGCCGACATCCGTGGCGGACTCGCCGCTCGGGCAGCCGTCGCGAAAGAGACGCCAGCCGGGGCGCTCGGCGAGGATTTGCTTGGTGGTCAATCCCTCATAGGCACCATAATCCCACTCCGCCAGATCGTCCTTCTTCACGCCTGACGAGCCGAAGCCGGCCAGCGCACAGGTGTTGAAGGCGCGCTGCGACGGGCTCGACCACAGCGCCGAGACGGACAGGCCCTTGAGCCGCTCAGCGATCCGCCTTGCCGCTTCCTCGCCGGCCGGCGTCAGCGGTATGTCGGTTCGGCCGGTATGTTTTCCGGACGCACTCCATTCCGTCTCGCCATGCCGAACCAGATAGATTTCGGGAAACGCGCTCATCAGGCTGCCTTTCAAATGGATCTGCCGCGACCATAGCGGCTTCCATAGCCTCTCCAATAGCCTGCGTTGAACCGACTGGCTTAACCCTTCCGCAAGTCAGCCTCTTGCCACCGGTGCCCATTTGATAGACAAACCCGTCTTAATGCGGAATCCGGCCGATCTTGGCCATTTTCCGCGCTGAGACGCGGCTTCCGGCTCTTGCCGACGTGCCGCAATCGGATAGGCGGAAAACTAGAATGTCTGCGATCGAAGCCGACGCTCGCGCGCCGGAAAACCTTTGGCGTCGGGAAATCAGGGCGATGCTGGCGCTCGCCTGGCCGATGGTGCTGACCAATCTCGGCCAGACCGCGATGACCGCTACCGACGTCATGATGATGGGGCGGCTGGGGCCGGACACGCTGGCCAGCGGTGCGCTTGGTGCCAACCTCTACTTCATGCCGCTCATCTTCGGGCTCGGCCTGATGCTGGCGACCTCGCCGATGATGGCGACCGAGCTCGGCCGTCGCCGGCACTCGGTGCGCGACCTGCGCCGCACCGTGCGCCAGGGTCTGTGGCTGGCGATCCTCATTTGCATTCCGATATGGGCCCTTCTCTGGCACGGCGAGAGCGTGTTGCTGGCCATGGGGCAGGAGCCGGCACTGGCGCACCAGGCCGGCATCTATCTGCGCTGGCTTGAATGGGCGGTGCTGCCCTTTTTCGGCTACATCGTCCTGCGCTCGTTCATTTCGGCGCTGGAGCGGCCGGGCTGGGCACTGATCATCGTCTTCGTTGCCGTCGCCTGCAACGCCTTCTTCAACTGGCTGTTCATGTTCGGTAATCTCGGCATCCAATCGATGGGCATCGCCGGCTCCGGCCTCGCCACCACGCTGTCCAGCACGTTGATGTTCGCCGGCATGGCGGCGGTGGTGATGCTTGAGAAGAAGTTCCGGCGCTATCGTCTGTTCGGACGCTTCTGGCGCGCCGACTGGCCGCGCTTCAAGGGCCTGCTGCGGCTCGGCCTGCCGATCGCCGGCCTGCTGGCGTTCGAGGTGACGATCTTCAACGCGGCCGCCTTTCTCATGGGTCTGATCGATGCGGCTTCGCTTGCCGCCCATGCGATCGCCATCCAGATCGCCTCGGTCACCTTTATGGTGCCACTCGGCCTCAACCAGGCGGTGACGGTGCGCGTCGGACTTGCCCACGGCGCCGGCAATCCGGAAGGTGTCAGCCGGGCTGGCTGGACCGCCTATGTCGTCGGTGTCTCCTTCATGGCGCTGATGGGGCTGGTGATGATCCTGTGGCCGCATCTCTTGATCGGCGCCTTCATCGATCTGGGCAATCCGGCTAATGCCGAGGTGGTGGCGCTTGCCGTCTCGTTCCTCGCCTTTGCTGCGCTGTTCCAGGTTTTTGACGGTGCGCAGGCGGTCGCCAGCGGCATGCTGCGCGGCCTGCACGACACCAAGGTGCCGATGATCTATGCCGCGATCGGCTATTGGGGCATCGGGCTGCCGCTCGGCGTGCTGCTGGCCTTTCGTTTCGGCTTCAACGGCGTCGGCATCTGGATCGGCCTGTCGTCGGGACTGGCGGTGGTTGCGGCACTCCTGCTGGTGCGCTGGCTGCGGCGTGACAGGATCGCGCCGCCGCTGGTATTCGGGCGTTGAATTGCTGGTCGCCCGCTCAGCGGGCCGCCGCCCGTTGCTCGAGCGAACGTGCGTATTGCGTCAGCGGAAAGCACATGACGAAGAAGATCAGCGCTACCAGCCCATAGACTTTGAACGGTTCGAAGGTCGCATTGTTGATCGCGTTGGATGTCCTCACCAGCTCCTCGAAACCGATGATCGAGGTCAGCGCGGTCGACTTGATCAGCTGCACCAGGAAGCCGACGGTCGGTGCGCGGGTGATCGAAAACGCCTGCGGCAGGATGATCAGCCGGAGTTCATGCAGATAGTGCAGGCCGAGGCTGGCGCCGGCGTCCCACTGGCCGCGCGGCAGCGCATCGACGCCGCCGCGCCAGATCTCGGCGAGATAGGCGCTGGCGAAGAAGGTCAGGCCAAGCACCGCCGCGGTCCACGGCTCGATGCGCAGGCCCAGCATCGGCAAGCCGAAGAACATCAGGAAGAGCTGCATCAGCAGCGGCGTGCCCTGGAAAAGCGCGATGTAGCCGGAGGCAAACCGGCGCGCCCATTTATTCTTGGCGATCCGGAAGAACAGCACGATCATGCCGACCACGGCCCCGCCGACAAACGCGGCCAGCGACAAGAGCACCGTCCAGCGCGCCGCCAGCAGCAGGTTGCGCAGAATGTCCCAGAAGGTGAATTCGATCATGACACGCCGGCTCCGAGAAGCCGGCGGCCGCCGCCGACCAGCAGCCGGCGCAGCCCAATCGACAGGGCGAGGTAGACCATCGTCACCACGAAATAGGTCTCGAAAGCCCGGAACGTGCGCGCCTGCAGCATGTCGGCTTCATAGGTCAGCTCGCGAACGGCGATCTGCGATACCACGGCGGATTCCAGCATCATGATGACGATCTGGCTGGTCAGCGCCGGATAGATCACCTTGAGCGCCTGCGGCAGCACGATCTTGATGAAGACCTGGCGCGGCCTGAGCCCAAGCGCCAGTGCCGCTTCCGTCTGCCCGGGCGGCACCGCGTCGAGCCCGGCGCCAACGATCTCGATCGTGTAGGCGGCCATGTTGAGCGTCATCGCCAACATGGCTGCCAGCACCGGATCGAGCCTGACCCCGATGCTGGGCAGCCCGAAGAAGATGAAGAACAGCTGCACCAGGAACGGCGTGTTGCGGATCATCTCGACATAGACGCCGATCGCCCGCTTGAGCAGCAGCGGACCGTTCCGCCGCCCTGCCGCGCCGAGGATGCTGAGCAACGTTCCCGCCAGCGTGGTCACGGCGATCAGCAGGATCGTCGTGGCCGCGCCGCGCGCGATCGCCCCTGTTGCCCCGGCAAGCCAGCCGAAGTCGAGGCTATAGGTCACTGGCCGTCAATCCTTGAGATTGGCGGGATCGAGCGGTGTCTTCAGCCAGGCCTTCGAGCTTTCGTCCAGTTTGCCGTCGGCCAGCATCTTGGCGACCGCATCGTTGACCGCTTGCTTGAGGCGGTCTTCCTTCTTGTTGAGGCCGATATGCGAGGGCGAGGTGAGAAGCTGGAATTTCTGCTCCGGCTTCAGTTCCTCCTGCCGGGCGAGCACCTGGGCGCCGACATCGTTGCCGACCACCATCAGTTGGGTCTGGCCCGAGATGAACGCCTGGATGACGGAATTATAGTTGTCGAAACGGCGGATGTCGGCCGAGGCGGGTGCCGCCTCGGTCAGCGAGGTGTCCTCCAGCGTGCCGCGATTGACGGCGATCGACTTGTCGGCAAGGTCTTCCTTGCCTTTGACCGAGAGTGCTGCCGGGCCGATGACGGCGATGTAGTAGGGTGCGTAGGCGGCGGCGAAATCGATTACCTGCTCTCGCTCCTTGGAGTAGCCGACGCTCATCAGCAGGTCGACGCGCTTGTCGGTCAGGTACGGAATGCGGTTCTGGCCGGTCACGCTGACCAGATTGAGCTTGACCTTGAGCTGGTCGGCGATGGATTGCGCCACGTCGATGTCGTAGCCCTTGATGCTCATGTCGGCGCTGGCCGAGGAGAAGGGCGGGAAGTCGGAAAAGATGCCGACATTGATGGCGCCGGCCTTGGCTATGTCATCGATCGCGTCGGCATTGGCGGCCTGGATGGTGAAAGCAAGACCCGTCGAGCCGAGCATCAGCACGGCGGCGATGGACGATTTGAGTTTCATGTGAAGTGTCATTGTCATTCCCCTGCTGGAAGCTTGTTTGTTTGAGTGCAACCGCCGGCTCCAGCGCGGCGGTCGCCTTTGGATTCTCTAGTGGACCATGATCTTCTCCGAAAACCAGTTCCCACTTTCGGGATCATGGTCGAGCGTGTCAGCCCGCCTTGCCGGTGATTGCCGGGCTGAAGACCATCAGGCTGAGGATCTCGAACAGCACCTGCGCGCCGGCGTGCGCCGTGTTGGTGGTCGCGTCGTACTGCGGTGCCACCTCGACCACGTCGCCGCCGACGATGTTGAGTCCCTTCAGGCCGCGCAGCAGCTCGAGCACTTCGCGCGTCGTCAGCCCGCCGACTTCCGGTGTGCCGGTGCCCGGCGCGAAGGCCGGATCGATGCTGTCGATGTCGAAGGAGACATAGGTCGGGCCGTCGCCGACTATCCTGCGCGCCTTCTCGATAATGGCGGGAATGCCGAGGCCGGTCACCTCTTCGGCATGCACGACGGTCATGCCGGACTCATAGGTGAACTCCCACAGATATTCGGCCGAGCCGCGAATGCCGATCTGGATGGTGCGGCTCGGGTCGAGCACGCCGTCCAGCACCGCGTTGCGGAACGGCCCGCCATGGTGGAACTTGGTCATGTCGAACAGGCCGCTGGTATCGCAATGGGCGTCGATATGGATCATGCCCACCGGCGCCCTCTTGCCGACAGCCTTCAGGATCGGGTGGCTGATCGAATGGTCGCCGCCGACAGACAAGGGCAGGACGCCGGCGTCGACGATCTGGTTGGTGCGGCGTTCGATGTCGTCATGGCTGGTCTCCAGCCGGTAGCGGCTCTGGAACGGCACGTCGCCGATGTCGGCGACCTTGAGCTCATGCGTCGGTGCGCATTCCAGCACATGATTGTAGGGGCCGATGCGCTCGATGGCGCGCAGTGCCCTTGGCCCGAAACGGGCGCCCGGCCGGTTGGTGACGCCCAGATCCATCGGCACACCGATCATCGCCACCTGCAGATCGCCGAAATCCGGATTGTCGGCGGCGATTTCACGATAGGGCGCCGCGAGGAAGGTCGGGATGCCGGAATAGGGCGCCAGTCGCGTGCCGGTCTTGGAGAAGATCTTGTCGGCGACACGCTGGAATTTCGGGTCGAACATTTCGCCGCCATGGCTCTCGCCGTATTTGCGGCGCAACGCTTCGAGCTTGCCGCGGTCGTAACCCATGTCGGTCCTCCATGGCTGGTGCGGCGCGCGGGCGGCGGCCTCGATAGCCGCAGCCGCCGGCTGCCTGCAGATTTCACGTCTTGATGCAATGCCTGGGCAAAGTGTCCCGTAGCTGCATTGAAAAATCAATTGATATTGTTAGTGTGTTATCTGTGAGAAAATCTCACAGAGCCTAGGGTCCAAATGGCCAAGCGTTTGCCACCGCTCAACCCGCTGCGCGCCTTCGAGGCAACGGCGCGCCACGCCTCGCTGAGCAAGGCGGCGGCTGAGCTCAACGTCACCCACGGCGCCATCAGCCATCAGATCAAGGCGCTCGAGCAATCGTTGGGTGTCAAGCTGTTCGAGCGTGCCGGTCAGCGGGTGAAGCTGACGCCGCACGGCGCCGAGTTGCTGCCGGCGGTGTCGACCGCCTTCGACGGCATTGCCGCCGCCACGCAGCGCATGACGAGACCGGCCAGCACCGGCGTTCTCTCTGTATCCTGCGTGCCGGCGCTACTGTTGCTGTGGATGATCCCGCGGCTGGGCAGCTTCACCTCGCAATATCCGGATATCAGGCTGACGCTGATCCCATCCAATGATGCCAAGGACGTCCGCGCACCGCATATCGATGTCTGCGTGCACTATGGTGACGGCAGCTGGACCGACTGCTGGATGCGCAAATGGTCGGGCCTCGAACTGTTCCCGGTGGTCAGCCCGACGCTGATCAACAACCGCCCGATCCGCACCGTCCGCGACCTCGCCGATCACGTCTTCCTGCATGGCGACGACGGCCGCGAATGGCATACCTGGCTGGCCGCCGCCGACGCGCTGGACCTCGAGCGCGGCCGTCGCCATCATCTCGGCGATGCGCGGATGGCGACCGAGGCCGCGGTTCACGGCCATGGCGTGGCGCTCGGCGATACGGTGACGGCAAGCGGACTGCTCGCCAGGGGCCTGCTTGTCGCCCCGTTCAGTCTTTCCGTGCCGGCCGTCGACGATTTCTACGTCGTCTGCCGCAACGAGATGCGGTCGGCGCCGATCGTGCAATTGTTCATCGACTGGCTGTTTGCCGAGAAAGAACAGGCCGACCGCCGCGCTGACGCACCGGTGGCAGGCCGCATCGGCATTCGCCGCAAGCGTCCGGCGCTCAAGGTGGTCGGCGCCAAGACCGCATCCTGAGGCCGAAACTGCCGTAGGCGCCGCTTGCAGCAGGGGCTTCTTTTTGTCGGGCCAGCCCGCAAAGCGGGAGGCGCGTTCAAAAATTCGATGCTAAGAGGCATTTGGAGCAATTCCAGGAAAAGTGCGCAGCGGTTTTCCGTCCGGAATTGCGCTAGACAAAAGCTAGAGCGAGCAACGAAGGCGCATTAAGCGATGGCAAAGACCGATATAGCGCGGCGCGTCTACAATCACACCTGGAAGCTCGACCCGATCGTCCGCAGCTTGCTCGACACCGATTTCTACAAGCTTCTGATGCTGCAGATGATCTGGGGCATGTATCCCAAGGTCGACGCCACCTTCTCGCTGATCAACCGCACCACCTCGGTCCGCCTTGCCGAGGAGATCGATGAGACGGAGCTGCGCGAGCAGCTCGACCATGCCCGCACCTTGCGCTTCTCTAAGAAAGAGATGATCTGGCTCGGCGGCAACACCTTCTACGGCCGCAAGCAGATATTCGAACCGGAATTCCTCGCCTGGCTGGAAAATTTCCGGCTGCCCGAATACGAGCTTTCCAAGCGCGACGGCCAATACGAACTCGCCTTCAGCGGTCCGTGGATGTACACGACGCTGTGGGAGATCCCGGCGCTGGCAATTATCAATGAACTTCGATCTCGCGCGGCCATGCGGGCGTTCGGGCCGTTCGCGCTCGACGTGCTCTATGCCCGCGCCAAGGCCAAGATGTGGGCCAAGACCGAGCGGCTGAAGGCGCTGCCCGGCATCCGCATCTCGGATTTCGGCACCCGCCGCCGTCATTCCTTCCTGTGGCAGCGCTGGTGCGTCGAAGCGTTGAAGGAGGGCATCGGCGAGGCCTTCACTGGCACCTCCAACGTGCTGCTCGCCATGGACAACGATCTCGAGGCGCTCGGCACCAACGCGCATGAGCTGCCGATGGTGTTCGCCGCGCTCACCAATTCGGAAAAGGAATTGAAACGGTCGCCCTACAACGTGCTGCAGGACTGGCAGCGCTACTACGGCGGCAACCTGCTGATCGTACTGCCGGACACCTTCGGCACCGCGGCGTTCCTGCGCGATGCACCGGACTGGGTCGCCGACTGGACCGGCTTCCGCCCCGACAGCGCGCCGCCGATCGAAGGCGGCGAGAAAATCATTTCCTGGTGGCGCGAAAAGGGCAAGGACCCCAAGCAGAAGCTGCTCATCTTCTCGGATGGGCTGGAGGTCGAGACCATCGAGGAAACCTATCGCCATTTCCGCGGCAAGGTGCGCATGTCCTTCGGCTGGGGCACCAACCTGACCAACGATTTCGAGGGCTGCGCGCCGACCGAGACCAACCGGCTAGACGCCATCTCGCTGGTCTGCAAGGTCACCGAAGCCAACGGCAGGCCGGCGGTCAAGCTTTCCGACAATCCGGCCAAGTCGACTGGCGACGAGAAAGAGATCGAGCGCTATTTGCGCATCTTCGGCCAGAAGGACCGCGTGGAGCAGTTGGTGAAGGTGTGAAGTAGGGGAACTCTTGCGTAGTATGAGTTCCTTCGCGCCCCCCTCTGTCCTGCCGGACATCTCCCCCGCGAGGGGGGAGATTGCGCCCTCATTGCTGCTTTCGCCAATTGCTGAAGTTGCAGAAGGAGAGCCGACGGCGGAACCGCCGATCTCCCCGCTTGAGATGTCCGGCAGGACAGAGGGGGGCGCTGTAGAGCGCTGCATTTCGGCAATCAGGCCCTTTCCCGGCCTCGTCGCTTCCTTGGCATTCCCATCCACGCCCGCCTTCGCCCACGCCTCCGACCGCGGCCATGTCCTGCTGCTTCCCACCGGCTACTACGTCGTCGGTGGCGCGCTCGCGGTTGCCGCCAGCTTCCTTGTCCTGGCTCTACTGCCGCCGGACTCCCTCGACCGCTTCTGGCGCAAACGCCTGCCGCTTTTTACCTTCGGCGACGGCGCGCGGACTGCCGTCAGCCTGGTATCCTTTGCCGGCTTTGCAATTCTGATTGCCGCCGGCCTGTTCGGCAGCCGCGATCCGCTTTCCAATCCGCTGCCGCTGACCGTGTGGACGCTGCTCTGGGTTGGCCTGGCTCTGTTGCAGGGGCTCGCCGGCGATCTCTGGTCGTGGCTCAACCCCTGGTACGGGCCATGCCGCGTCGCCTCGCGCCTGTCCGGCAGAACGCAGCCGAATCTGCTCCCCCAACGGCTCGGCTATTGGCCGGCTTTCCTGCTGTTCTTCGCCTTCGCCTGGTTCGAGCTGATCGACCCTGCGCCAGACGATCCGGCGCGGCTGGCCTGGGCCGCCGGCGCCTATTGGCTGCTGACCTTTGCCGCTATGCAGGTCGTCGGATACCGCGACTGGAGCCTGCGCGGTGAGTTCCTGACGGTGTTCTTTTCCATGGTAGCGCACTTCGCCATCGTCGAGCGCAACGAAGACGGCCGGCTCAAACTCTGCTGGCCGGGTGCCAAGCTGCTCGGTGGCTCGCCGCTACCGCTCAGCGGCATCGCTTTCCTGCTGCTTGCGCTGTCGTCGGTGTCCTTCGACGGCCTGTCGAAAACCTTCTTCTGGCTAGGCTGGTTCGGCATCAATCCGCTGGAATTTCCGGGACGCACCGCTTTGATCGGCATCGGCAGTTTCGGTCTTGTGCTGAGCTTTGCCGTGCTTGCGGCCGTGTTCGCGCTAGCCGTCTTTCTTGGCCAGCACCTTGCCGGCAGCAACCATTCGCTCGGTCACGCCGCCGGGCTTTTGGCCTGGTCGATCGTACCGATCGCGCTCGCCTACCGCTTCGCGCATTATCTGACGGCGCTGCTGGTCGACGACCAATATGCAATTGCCGCTCTCTCAGACCCGTTTGCGCTTGGCTGGAACCTGTTCGGTACCGCAGACATGTCAATTCAAGCCGGCGTTGTCGCCGGCGCCGGCTCGGCGTGGTGGCTGTGGAACCTCCAGGCCGGCGTCATCATTGGCGGCCACATGCTTGCTGTGCTTGTCGCCCATGGCTTGGCCTGGCGGCTGCACGCCATTCCGGCTCGCGCCGCGCTCAGCCAGTTCCCGCTCACCGTGCTGATGATCGCCTACACCGTCCTCGGCTTATGGCTGCTTGCGACGCCGAGCGCCGGATGAACGAGGTGTGCGATGGCCGTCAATCGAACCTTGGGGAAAGCTCGCTTGCCACGTCAGAGCTTTGGTGATTTAGTTTGTACACATGCAATTTTCGCCCCTCTTAACAAGAGTGGCCTGCCTGCTACAGCCATTGGTCAAAGCTCAAAAACAAGGGGAACTGCCGTGACTGACAAGAATGGGTTTTTCGATCTCTCCAGATCCGCTCTCACCCGCCGCACGGCGCTGAAGGGCCTTGCCGCCGGCGCCGGTCTTGCCGTCGCGCCGGGTTTCGTGCGTTACAGCCAGGCGCAGAGCTCGGCGCCGATCAAGATCGGCTTCCAGTCGCACCGCACCGGCATCGGCGCCGCCTATGGCCGCTGGTACGAGAAGACCACAGCGGCTGCCGTCAAGGCGATCAACGATGCCGGCGGCATCAACGGCCGACCCGTCGAGGTGATCATCGAGGATGACGGCACCGATCCCGGCCGGGGCGCCGAAGTCGTCGGCAAGTTCGCCTCTCAGCACAAGACCGATATCGTCTACGGCACGCTGTTTTCGCATGTCGTCATCGGCTCGGCGCCGGCCGCCGGCGAGGCCAAGATGCCCTATTTCGTTGTCAGCGAAGGCCACCATGTCGCCTCGACCAAGTTGAACCGCTACGTCTTCCAGCCCGGCATCACCGATGTGAAGAGCCAGATCCAGTCGATGGCGCCGTGGATTGCCGCCAATGCCGGCAAGAAGGTGACGCAGATCTTCCCCGATTTCGCTTTCGGCTACGACCATCGCGACTACCTGCCGCCGGCCCTGAAGGCGCAAGGCGCCGAGGTTATCGCCCAGATCGCCATCCCCCCGACGGAATCCTCCTTCACTAAATATTTCCCGCAGATCCCCGCGGAGACCGAGGTGATCTACCACGTCATGGTCGGCCCGGCGGTGCTCACCTTCGTCAAGGAGCTCGGCGAGTTCTACGGCTCCAATCGGCCGCAATTGTTCGGCTTCATCGATTCGCTCGAAGCCACCGACATCAACAGCCCCGGCCTCGAATTCCTCGACGGCAGCCATTTCTGGGAAGGCTCGCCGCGTTATGCGCAGCCCGATGACTCCCCTGCGCAGAAAGCCTACCGCGCCGCCGTCGGCATCGACGACAATGGTGCCGCCGTCGGCGACCCCAAGGACGTCTCCACCGCCGCGCACATGTTCGGCTGCTGGGAAACGCTCTACGTCGTCAAGAAGGCGATGGAGGATGCCGGCTACAAGGGCCCGGAAGACCGCGCCAAGCTGGTCGAGGCGACCGAGGCGTTGACCGAGTTCGCCGAGGGGCCGGAGCACCCGCAAGGGCCGAAAACCTTCAACGGCAAGATCCACCAGTGCTTTGGCATCCAGAACATCTCCAAGGTTGAAGGCGGCCGGCTGAATGTCGTCCACAAGACCAAGATCGAGGACGGCCTCTACGAGCCTGAGGGGGATTACACGACGCAGACGCTGTGAGCTTGGCTGCTGCAGCAAGCGTGAGCGCCAAGATACCCCCCTCTGGCCAGAGGGGGGTGCTTCGCGCATCCGCCGGTGCTTAGCCGATGCACTTCGGACCTCACCTGCTCCTCGCCGCTCTCGAAGGCCTCGTCACCTCCGCCGTGCTGGCGCTGACGGCGCTTGGGCTGTCGCTGGTGTTCGGCGTCATGCGCGTCGTCAATGTCGCGCATGGCGAGTTCTTCATGCTGGGCGCGGTGCTTGCCTGGGCGATCTCAACGGCGGTATCTGGCCATCCGGCGCTCGGCTTCCTGGCCGCCCTGGTGCTGGCGCCGCTGATCGTCGGCCTGATCGCGCTGCTCGCCGAACGGCTGGTGCTGCGCCGGCTCAACTACAATCCGGAAGCCACCATCGTCGCCACCATCGGCATGCTCTACATCATCCAGCAACTGGCGCTGACCTTCTACGGCCCGGAGGCGCGGCCGGTGGAGCCGCCGTTCAGCTACCGCATCCTCCTGCCGTGGTTCGGCTATTCCGGCTACAAGCTGTCGATCATCGCCGCGTCGGCGCTGCTGCTGGTCGCGACCTGGCTGGTGCTGACGCGCACGAAAATCGGCCTCGTCATGCGCGCCACGCAATATGACAGCGAGACGGCGCAGGCCTTCGGCATTCCGGTGACCAGAGTCTATGCCAGTGTTTTCGCGCTCGGCGCCATGCTGGCTGCTGTCGCCGCGGTGCTGATCGTGCCGATCAGCCAGGCCCACTATCTGATGGGACAGGACCCGCTGTTGCTGTCGTTCATCGTCGTCATCATCGGCGGCCTCGGCTCGCTGCGCGGCACGGTCGTCGCCGCGGTGCTGATCGGCCTTTCCGACGGCATCATCTCGGTGTTCTTCTCACCGACGCTGGCCAAGATCATAGCCACCTTGCTCGTCGCCATGGTGCTGGTGTTCCGGCCGCAGGGCCTGTTCGGGACGACATCGCGATGAAGGATGCTTCGCCGGCAAAGCCATATGCGCTGCACCTCGGCGTCATCGCCCTGCTTTTCGGGCTTAGCTTCGTCCTGCCGGAATACCATCACGGCCTGCTCGCCCGCATCATGGTGCTGGCGGTCTTCGCCATGGGCTACAATCTGCTGTTCGGCTATGTCGGGCTGCTCAGCCTCGGCCATGCCATGTTCTTTTCAGCCGGGCTCTATGGCGCCGGCCTTGCCGTCATCCATCTCGGCTGGAGCGTGCCGGCCGCCTTCGCAGCCGGGCTTGCCTGCGGCGCGCTTCTCGCGCTGGTGATCGGGCTGCTGGCGCTGCGCACCTCCGGCGTCGCCTTCATGATCGTCACTATGATGTTCGCGCAGGTATTCTATCTCGTCATCCTCTATTTCGCTGCCTGGACCGGTGGCGACCAGGGCATGGTCGTGCCGCAGCCGATGCGTGTCCTTGTCCTGGGCAGCACGTCGCTCGACCTCACCAACCCGACCGTGCGCTATATGAGCGCGTTGGCACTGTTCTCGATCGTGCTGCTCATAAGCCTGGCGATAGTCCGCTCCGGCTACGGTCGCGTGCTGGTCGCGATCCGCGAGAACGAAGAGCGGACCAAAATGCTTGGCTACGATACATTTTCCAACAAGCTCGCCGCCGTCGTCATCTCAGGCAGCATCTGCGCGGCTTCCGGCGCGGCCTATGCGCTGCTGTTCGGCTATGTCGGCTCGAGCTTCGCTTCAGTGCAATATTCCATCCTGCCGCTGCTCTGGGTGCTGCTGGGCGGTGCCGCCACCACGCTCGGTCCGCTGATCGGCACGCTGTTCATGTATTATGTCATCGACGTCGCCAGCGGCTACACCTCGGCCTATCTGCTGATCGTCGGCATAGCGCTCATCCTGCTGGTGCTGTTCTTCCCGAGAGGCATTCTCGGCAGCATCCGCCAGCGCTGGCTCGGGTGGTTGCCATGATGCCGCTGCTCACCACCAAAGGCCTGTCGCGCAGTTTCGGCGGCTTGCGTGCCGTCGACGGCGTCGACTTCGCGCTGATACCGGGCGAGATTCGCGCCATCATCGGCCCCAACGGCGCCGGCAAGACCACCTTCGTCAGCCTGGTCAGCGGCCGCATCCAGTCCTCGTCGGGCACGATCATCTTTGACGGCGCCGATATCACCAGCCTGCCTGCCTACGCCAGGGTTCGCCTTGGCATCGCCTATACTTTCCAGATCACCAGCGTCTTTGCCAATCTCAGCGCCTACGACAATGTCGCCCTGCCGGTCCAGCGCACGCTGACCGATGGCCGTTCGAAGGGCGCGGTTCACACCGGCGTCATGGCGGCGCTCGAGCGCACCGGCCTTGCCGACCGGGCGCAAATGCCTGCCGGGCAATTGTCCTACGGTCACCAGCGGTTGCTGGAAGTGGCAATGGGACTGGCACTGAAGCCGCGGCTGCTGATCCTCGACGAACCGACGCAAGGGCTTGCCGACAGCGAGATCGACAATTTCATCGAGCTGGTGCGCGAGATCGCCGATAGCGCCACCGTGCTTTTGATCGAGCACAACATGCCGGTGGTCATGCGGCTCGCCGACCGCATCACCGTCTTCAACGCCGGCAGGATCTTGGCTGAAGGCACGCCCGAGCAGATCCGCGCCAATGCCGCGGTGCAGGACGCCTATCTGGGGACGACCCATGGCTGAGGCCCAGTCCAAGGCACTGACGATCTCCGGGGTCGACTGCTTCTATGGCGAGGTCCAGGTGCTCTATGGTCTCGATCTTGTCTTGAACGAGGGCGAAGTGCTCTGCCTGTTCGGCCGCAACGGCGCCGGCAAGACGACGACGCTGAAGGCAATCATGGGCCTGGTGCCGGTAAGCTCCGGCTCGATTCGGCTCGAAGGGCGGGAATTGAGCGGCTTGCCGGCGCACGAGGTGCCCAAGGCCGGCGTCGCCTACGTGCCGCAGGGCCGGCGGCTGTTCGCCGAGATGACGGTGGCGGAAAACATCGAGATCGGCCTGATGGCCCGCAACAAGGGCAAGGCGACGCGCGAGAACGTGCTCGATCTCTTCCCGCTGTTGCGCCAGCGCCTCAGGCAGCGTTCGGGCACGCTGTCCGGCGGCGAGCAGCAGATGCTGGCCATGGCCCGCGCCCTGTGTCTGGAACCGCAGGTGCTCCTGCTCGACGAACCGACCGAAGGGCTGATGCCGTCGATGATCGCCAAGATCCGCGAAACCGTGTCGAAGCTGCGTGCGCTTGGCGTGTCGACAATTCTTGTCGAGCAGCGCGTCGATGCCGTGCTGTCGGTCGCAGACCGCGTTTGTTTCATCGAAAACGGCCGCAACCGCGAGACGGTCGATGTCGAGGAACTGCGTTCCGATCCCTCCGCGGTCCGTCGCTATGTCGGCGTCGCCTGATCAGGCAAAGAACAGCAAGCCGGCAAGCAGGAATGTCGGGATCAGCACCGCGCCCGACCATGCCATATAGCCAAAGAAGCTCGGCATCTTGATGCCGCGATGCCTGGCAATGGCATAGACCATGAAATTCGGCGCATTGCCGACATAGGTGTTGGCGCCCATGAACACCGCGCCTGCCGAGATCGCCGCCAGCGTCGAGGCGAGCTCGGTCATCAGATGCTGCGCATCGCCGCCAGCCAGCTCGAAGAACACCAGATAGGTCGGCGCATTGTCGAGGAAGGACGACAGCGCTCCGGTCAGCCAGAAATAGGCAAGGTTGTCCGGCGCGCCGGTCGGCGAACTGACCAGCAGCACCAACGGCGCCAGCGCGCCATCGAGCCCGGCCCGCAATATGGCGACGACCGGCACGATGCAGATGAAGATGCTGGCGAACAGCTTCGCCACCTCGGCAATCGGCCCCCAGTTGAAGGCGTTTGCGCCGCGAAACTCCTTCGGCGAGACGACAAGCGAAGTGAAGGCCAGTATCAGGATGGCGGCGTCCCGCACCAGATTCTGCAGCTCGAGGCTGACACCCTGAAATGAGAAACTCACTCCCGGCTTCCAGGCAGCGGAAATCAGGATCGCGGCGATTACGCCGGCCAGCAGCGGGATGTTGGCCAGGCCGCGAATGCGCACCTTGCTGTCGGGCGTCGGATCCTTGATCTTCGGCGCGCCTTCCTCCCGGCGATGCATGATGATGTCGATCGCCAGGAAAACAGCCAGCACCACGCCGGCGACGAACAGCGTCTCGGGCAGCAGGTGAACTGTCGTCCAGAAGAAATCGACGCCGCGCAGAAAGCCGACGAACAGCGGCGGATCGCCCAGCGGCGTTAGCGACCCGCCGATGTTGGACACCAGGAAGATGAAAAAGATGACGACATGGGCGTTGAAGCGCCGGTTGTCGTTGGCGCGGATGAGCGGCCGGATCAGGATCATCGAGGCGCCGGTTGTGCCAATGATCGAGGCAAGCAGCGCCCCTCCCAGCAACAGCCCGGCATTGACCAGCGGCGTGCCGTGTATGTTGCCGGCAACGAAGATACCGCCCGAAATGGTGAACAGCGCAAACAGCAGGATGATGAACGACATGTATTCGGTGAGCAGCGCATGCAGCACCGCCTGCGTGGCGGACGGGATGCCGAAGGCGATGGCCAGCGGCCCGATCACCAACGCTGCCCAGAAGGCAGCGATCTTGCCGTAATGGTGCTCCCAGGCATGATGGAACAGCAGCGGGCCGGTCGCGATGCAAAGCAATAGCCCGGCAAACGGCAGCACCCACCAAAGCGACATGGCGGCGCCCGGCAATTCGTGCGCTTCGGCCGCGAGAACCGCATTCGGAGAAAAGATTGCTGCAATAAGTGCAGCACTTGCCGTCAACGCCGCAAACCGCATGAAGCCCCTCAAAAGTCTGTCAGGTTCGGCTGGATGACGTTCAAATCAGTGTCACGCCGGCATCGCGCATCCGGCCCAGCATCCTCTCCACGGAGCCGTTGAGATCGATGCCGCGGCAGGCGTCGAGCCGCACGGACGTCTCAAAACCGAGCTTGACCGCGTCGAGCGCCGAAAAGGCGACGCAGAAATCCGTCGCCAGGCCGACCAGGGTCAGCGTCTCGATGTTCCGATCCCGGAGATAGCCGGCAAGGCCGGTCGGCGTCGTCCGGTCGTTCTCGAAGAATGCGGAATAGCTGTCGATCGCAGGACGGAACCCCTTGCGGATCACCAGCTCGGCCTTGCTCCAGGCGAGGCCCGAATGGAAATCCGATCCCAGGCTGCCCTGGATGCAGTGATCCGGCCACAGCGTCTGGTGGCCATAAGGCACGTCGATCGTTTCGAACGGGTGCTTGCCGGGGTGGCTGGAGGCAAAGCTCGAATGGCCGGCAGGGTGCCAGTCCTGCGTCAGCAGGACGTGCTCGGTCCGCCGGATTAGGTCATTGACCAACGGCACGATTTCGTCGCCACCGGCCACTTCAAGGGCGCCACCCGGGCAGAAATCGTTCTGCAGGTCGATAACGACAAGCGCTTCGTCGGCCATGGAGCCTCCTTATTTTCTTGGTCTTGAGCTTAGGCTCCAATAAAAACGCGACCGGACGCAGAAACTTGACCAGATGGCCGGCTGCGTCAACCTCTCATGGCATAACAAATGCATTCCGGATGCACCGGTGCCAACAGTCGTGCAAACTCTGGCTTTGACAATTCCTGCCGGCTTGATATCATTTGCATACGAATGAATTTCGTGCCTTGAATGCTCGGGAAAATCTTTCGGCAGGATCCCCTCTCGGGAAGCCCATTCTGGGAAGGCAAAGCGTGATCCGTTACGCAAAACCCACCACGGTCGACGACGCCCTCGCTTTGCTGGGCGAAGGGCAATGGCGCATCCTCGCCGGCGGCACCGACTTCTATCCGGCACAGGGCAGCAAGCCTTTCCGCGACAATGTCCTCGATATCAATGGGCTGGTGGCATTGCGCGGCATTGCCGAAGCCGAAAACCATTGGCTCGTCGGCGCGCGCACCACCTGGACCGATCTCGTCCGCCATCCTCTGCCGGCGGCTTTCGACGCGCTGAAGCAGGCGGCGCGGGAAGTCGGCTCGGTGCAGATCCAGAACGTTGCCTCGATTGCCGGCAATCTCTGCAACGCCTCGCCGGCCGCCGATGGCGTGCCGGCGCTGCTGGTGCTCGATGCCGAAGTCGAACTGCGTTCCGCTGTGGCGACCCGGCATCTGCCCCTTGCAGAATTCATCCTCGGCAACCGTCGCACCGCACTGCAGCCCGGCGAAATGGTCACGGCAATCCGCATTCCCAAACCCGCGACCGCCGGCAGCTCCGCCTTCGTGAAACTCGGCGCGCGGCGTTATCTCGTCATCTCCATCGCCATGGCCGCCGCACGCCTGGCCGTCGAAGATGGTATGGTCAGGAACGCGGCCGTCGCCGTCGGTTCCTGCTCGGTTGTCGCCAGGCGCCTGGCGGGTGTCGAGGCGGCGCTACGCGGCCGGCCCGTCGGCCACGCGCTGGCCACTGCGATCCAATCCGCACCGATGGACGAGCTGTCGCCGATCGGCGACGTGCGCGGCAGCGCCGAATATCGACTGGACGCTGCGCGCGAGATCGTCGCCCGCGCCGTGCTTGGTGCGATGGGCGCTGTTCCCGACGAAAGGGCGGCGGCCTGATGGGCATGGAGCGCGCCGACATCGCCTTCGAAGTCAACGGCGCCGCCGTCAGCGTTTGTGTGCCGCCGGTGCGGCGGCTGTCCGCGGTGCTGCGCGACGAGTTGCGGCTGACCGGCACCAAGATCGGCTGTGATGCCGGCGATTGCGGCGCCTGCACGGTGCTGGTCGACGGCAAGCCGGTCTGCGCCTGCCTGATGCCCGCGGCTTCCGCCTCCGGCACCGTGGTGACGACCGTCGAAGGCCTCGCCAATGGCCGGTTGTCGGCGCTGCAGGCTTCGTTCCTCAGCCATGGCGCAGCGCAATGCGGCGCCTGCACGCCCGGCCTGCTGGTCGCGGCAACGGCACTCCTGGACAGGACGCCTTGCCCGAGCGAGGCCGAAACGCAGGATGCACTGGGCGGCGTGCTCTGCCGCTGTACCGGCTACCGCAAGATCGTCGCCGCGGTGATGGATGCTTGGCGCCACGCCGACGGCCCCGATCAGCGCATGCCATCCTCTGGCCATGCCGTCGGCTCCTCGCCGATCCGCCTCGATGGCCTGCCGAAAGTCACTGGCGGCGAAAAATTCGGCGGCGATTCCTTCCCCGCCGATGCGCTGTCGGTGCTGGTGGTCCGCTCACCGCACTATCATGCCGCCTTCAGCTTCGGCGATCTCGGCAGCTGGGTGAAATCCCGTCCCGGCATTGCCGGCGTCTTCACCGCCGCCGACATTCCGGGAAAGAATTGTTTCGGCGTCATCGCGCCCTTCGCCGACCAGCCGGCGCTGGCCGAAGGGGTTTCGCGCTTTCGCGGTGAGGCGGTGGCGCTGGTTGCCGGCGAACGCGAGGCTATCCTCGATCTCGACCTTGCCGATTTTCCTGTCAGTTGGACAGAGTTGCCGCATTTTCTGGAAACTGGCGAAGCGCAGGCCGGCGGTGCGCAACTGGTCCATGAAAACCGGCCCTCGAACCTGCTCACCTCCGGCTTCGTCGAGCGTGGCGACCCGGAAGCCGCGCTTGCCGGTGCGGCTTTCGTCGTTTCCGGCGCCATCGACACCTCCTATGTCGAGCACGCCTATATCGAACCGGAAGCCGGCTATGCCTTCATGGACGGCGACACGCTGGTCGTCGTCGCCTGCACGCAGGCGCCCTATATGGACCGTGACGACACGGCAAAAGTGCTCGGCCTTGCCCCGGAAAAGGTGCGCATCGTGCCGACCGCCACCGGCGGCGGCTTCGGCTCCAAACTCGACGTCTCGCTGCAACCGCTCATCGGCCTCGTCGCCATGAAAACCGGCCGGCCGGCGGCGCTCGCCTACAGCCGCACCGAATCGATGATCTCGACCACCAAGCGCCATCCGGCTCTGATGAGAGCGAGCATCGGCGCCGATGCCGGCGGCCGCGTCACCGGCATGGTCTTCGCCGGCGATTTCAACACCGGCGCCTATGCCAGCTGGGGGCCGACGGTCGCCAACCGCGTGCCGGTGCACGCCTCCGGCCCCTATGCGACGCCGAACTATCGTGCCGAAGGCCGCGCCATCCACACCAACGGCCCGATTGCCGGCGCCTTTCGCGGTTTCGGCGTGCCGCAGGCGACGATCATGCAGGAGACCCTCTATGACGACCTGGCCGACAAGCTCGGCATGGATCGGCTCGACTTTCGCCTGAAGAACTGCCTTCGGAACGGATCCGAAACAGTCACCGGGCAGCGGCTCGAGTCGGGCGTCGGCATCGCCGACTGCCTCGAGGCCCTCCGTTCACATTGGCAGCGTGCCCTAACTGACGCCGACGCGTTCAACGCCCGTAGCAGCAGCGAAAGAAAACGCGGCGTCGGCGTCGCCTCTTGCTGGTACGGCTGCGGCAACACCTCGCTGCCCAATCCGTCGACCATCAAGGTCGGCATCTTGGCATCGGGCGAAGTCGTCCTGCATCAGGGTGCGGTCGATATCGGGCAAGGCTCGAACACTGTCATCGCGCAGATCTGCGCCGATGCGTTGGGTCTTCCGCTCGAAAAATTCATGCTGAAAGGCGCCGACACGGCGATCACTCCCGACGCCGGCAAGACCTCGGCCTCGCGCCAGACCTTCGTCACCGGCAAGGCCACCGAAAAGGCCGGCCGCGCCTTGCGCGAGGAGATCTTGCGTTTCGCCAATGTCTCGGAAAAGGCGGCGATTGCGCTGGACGGCACAAGCCTGAGCATCAGGGAAGGCGAAGCGACGCGCCGCGTCGATCTTTCCTCGCTGAAGGCAGACCCCGAAGGCTTTGTCTTTCGCGCCGAGGAAAGCTACGACCCGCCGACGCTGCCGCTCGATGCCAAGGGCCAGGGCAAGCCTTATGCCGTCTATGGCTATGGCGCGCAGATCGCCGAACTGGAGGTCGACCTCAGGCTCGGCACCGTGAAGCTTATAAAAATCACCGCCGCTCACGATGTCGGCAAGGCCATCAACCCTTTATTGGCAGAGGGCCAGATCGAGGGTGGCATCGCCCAGGGCATCGGCATGGCGCTGATGGAGGAATTCATCCCCGGCCGCACCGAAAACCTGCACGATTATCTGATCCCGACGATCGGCGACGTGCCACCGATCGAGACCATCCTGATAGAAGTTCCGGATCCGGAAGGACCCTTCGGCGCCAAGGGTTTGGGCGAGCATGTGCTGATCCCGACGGCGCCGGCGATCCTCAACGCCATCCGCCACGCCACCGGTGTGCTGGTCACCAAAATTCCGGCGACGCCGACCCGCATCCGCGCCGCCATCCTCGACAAGGAGGCGCGCCGATGAGCGAGCTTGCCGAACGCTTCGAGACCCACGATCCCGGCGAGAAGCTGGTGGCCGAGAAGATCCGCTGCGATGCCTGTCCAGTCATGTGCTACATCGCCGATGGCCGCACCGGCGCCTGCGACCGCTACGGCAATGTTGGCGGCAGGATCGTGCGGATGGATCCACTGACCATCCTCGACCACGCGGCCGAGACCGGCGCCGCAATCGTACCCTTTGCCGAAGAAGGCGAGGCATGGGACGGCGAACTGGTCAACACCGGCCGCCGCTTCGTCACCGCCATCGGCGCCGGCACCACCTATCCCGATTACAAGCCGGCGCCCTTCATCGTCAGCCAGGAGGTCGATGGCGTCGATCTGGTCACCGTCGTCACCGAGGGCATCTTCTCCTATTGCGGCGTCAAGGTGAAGATCGACACCGACCGTCATATCGGCCCCGAAACGGCTACGGTCCGTGCCCAAGGCGAGGCGATCGGCCATGTCACGACCGGCGAATACGGCTCGCAGATGCTGTCGCTGGGCGGCGTACATCATCTGACCGGCGGCTCGAAGGCTGAAGGGCGCACCACCTGCGACGCCATGCTCGCCCTGTGCAACCGCAAACCGGTTGAACTCGTCATCGACGGCGGCGCCACCGTCATCGTCGAAGCCGGCAAGCCGCCGGTCATCGACGGCAAGCTCGAGCAGCGCATGCGCGTCGGCTGCGGTTCGGCTACCATAGGCATGTTCGCGACCCAATGGCGTGGCCTTGTCGACGAGGTGGTGGTGGTCGATGACCACATCACCGGCGTCGTCTCCGAGCATCAGGCCGGCAAGGTGCTTGGCTGGCAGGATACCGGCATCAAGATCATCGGCCGCCGTTCGACGCCGGGCCGTTATTTCAAGGTGTCGGAGCCCGGCCTCGGCTGGGGCGGCACCAGCATTTCCGACCCGCTGTCGATCCTTGGTGAATGGAACGCCAAAAAGGGTGCGCGCCCCGGCATGTCGCTGCTGATGGTCTCGACCACCGGCGAGCAATTCGCCTATTACGAGCTCGACGACGAACTGAAGCCGGTCCAGAAACCGTTCCCGGAGCGGCTGCGGAAGTCGGTCGAACTGATCGAGGACAATTGCGAGCCGGCGCTCTGCACCGTGCTTTTCGTCGGCGGCGCCGGCGGCTCGCTGCGCGCCGGCGTCACCGAGAACCCGGTCAATCTGACCCGCTCGGTGCAGGGCTTGACGACCTATGTGACGGTCGGCGGCGCGCCGGTCTATGTCTGGCCGGGCGGCGGCATCACGCTGATGGTCGACGTCACCCGCGTGCCGGAAGGCGCCTTCGGCTATGTGCCGACCCCGGCGCTGGTGGCGCCGATCGAGTTCACCATGCGCCGCGACGATTATGTCAGGCTTGGCGGCTACGAAGGCGAAATCCGCAGCGTCGACGATATCCTGGCCAAGGGCGGCGAATATCTCAATCCGCGCCGCGGCACGGCCGCACCCCGTGACAATCCCTGGCCGCCGCTGGCGCAGTTGCGTCGCGCGACCGCAAACGGGGCCGGGCGATGAACGGCCCGCAGGCGCATTTGCTCGAGGACGGCCGGAGGCTTCATCTCAATCATGGGCCGATCGACCTGATCGTCGAGGCATTCGGCGAGGCGAGTGAATGCAGCGCCGCATATCGCCAGGCAGTGGCGCGCTTCCAGACAATCCTGCCCGAACTGGTCGAAGAGTTGCCCGAACTGCGGCGCTCGGCCGCCTCGCGGCCACGTGCTTTCGCTGGCCCGACGGCGCGCCGCATGGAAGCGGCGGTCGTTCCGCTAGCGAAACAATTCATCACACCGATGGCGGCCGTCGCCGGCTCGGTAGCCGACGAAGTGCTTGGCGCGCTGCTTGCCGGCCGCCGGCTCGAGCGCGCCTATGTCAACAATGGCGGCGACAGCGCGATCTATCTCGGCCACGCGCAGTCGATGACGCTTGCCATTGCCGGGACAGGTCATGGGTTGGCAGATCGTCTCACGATCCGCCCCGAAGACGGGATCCGCGGTGTCGCGACAAGCGGCTGCCGCGGCCGCTCCTTTTCGCTGGGCATCGCCGACGCGGTCACGGTGCTGGCGCGAACGGGTGCTGAAGCCGATGCCGCCGCGACCTTGATCGCCAACGCCGTCGACCTGCCCGGTCATCCGGCCGTTAGGCGCGTACGGGCGCGCGATCTCGCACCTGACAGCGACCTCGGCGACCGTTTGGTGACGCAGGGCGTGGGGCTGCTTTCCGCCGCTGAAATCGCTATTGCGCTGGAAGGCGGATTTGCCGTTGCCGAGGAGTTTCGGCGGCGCGGCCTGATTGCCGCCGCGGCACTTTTCCTCGGCGGTCAGGCGCGCATCGCAGGTCCGATGGCGCTCGCCAATAAAGTTTTAGAGAGGGAAATTGCTCATGCCTGAGTTTCCGATCCGCAAGATCGCCGTGCTGACCGAAGAGATTTTTCACGAAGGCGGGCCGGTGGCGAAGGTGCCGCGGCGCCGCGCGGCGGCCATGGCTGTGGTCAAGAACCCGTTCGCCGGCCATTACGTCGAGGAACTGCAGAGCGCCATGGAGGATTTGAAGCCGCTCGGGCTGCTGCTCTCCGACAGGCTTATTGCCGCATTGGGCGGCGACGTCAAACAGATCGACGGTTACGGCAAGGGCGCCATCGTCGGCATGGCGGGCGAGCTGGAGCATGGCGCGCTGTGGCATGTGCCGGGCGGCTATGCCATGCGCGAACGGCTCGGCGACGCCAAGGCGATCGTGCCCTCGGCGAAGAAGGTCGGCGGCTTCGGCGCGCGGCTCGATGTGCCGCTCGGCCACATCAACGCCGCCTATGTGCGCAGCCATTTCGATGCCATGGAAATCGGCATCAGCGATGGCCCCCGTCCCGACGAGATCCTGTTTTGCCTCGCCATGACCTGCGGCCCGCGCGTGCACGACCGCATGGGTGGGCTGGCGGCCAAGGACATTAAGGCATGGGATGGGCTGCGGTGAGCGCCGAGGACAATCTGCTCAAGCTGGTCGAGGCCGAGGAGCCTGACGAAAACGACTATCGCTTGCAGGAGCAGGTCGGCTTCATCCTGCGCAAGGCGCATCAGCGCCATGTCTCGATCTTCGCCGCACACATCGCCGATCTGACGCCGCCGCAATTTGCCGCTTTGGCCAAATTGCGCGACGTCGGCGAGACCTCGCAGAACCAGCTTGGCAGCCTGATCGCCATGGATGCGGCGACCGTGAAGGGCGTCATCGACCGGCTGAAAGCGCGTGGCTTTGTCGAACTTAGCAAACACGAAGTCGACAAACGGCGCCTGCAGGTCAATCTGACCGCCGAGGGGCGCGACGCGATCGAGCGGCTGATTCCGCTTGCCCGTGAGATTACGCAGGAAACGCTGGCGCCGCTTTCCGCCAAGGAAGCGGCCATTTTCATGAAGCTGCTGGCCAAGCTGGCTTAATCTGCTGCCTGCCGGCGTTTGGTTGTTGTTCCTGCCGGGCGCTGAACGCCCGGCAGGAAAGCCTCGTCTCAGAGGCCGTTGTCCTTCAGGATCTGGGCGGCATTTTCCTTGGTGATCTTCTGCGTCGGCAGGGTGATGGTCTTTTCCACCTTCTCCCCGTTCAGGAACTTGATCGCCTGCCGCAGCCCTTCGGCGCCCGGCGTCACATAAGTGAACGTCGCCGTCAGCTCGCCATTGGCGACCAGCTGCACGCCTTCATTGGGCAGGCCGTCGATGCCGATGAACTTGATGTCCTTCTCACGTCCGACGTCCTTGGCGGCAAGATAGGCGCCATAGGCCATCGGATCATTGTGGCCGTAGACAAGATCGATTTTCTCGTTGTTGCGCAACGCCGTCGCCATGATGTTGTAGGCCTGGTCCTGCTTCCAGTCGCCCGATTGCTGGTCGAGCAGGTATTTTATGCCTGGCTCCTTGTCGGTGAATTCATGGAAGCCGTCATGGCGGTCGTGTGCCGGCTGGGTGCCCATGCCGCCCCAGATCTCGACGACGTTGCCGGCGGCCTTGCCCTTGCCGCCAAGCAGCTCGACGGCATATTCACCGGCAGCCCGGCCGATCAGCTTGTTGTCGCCGCCGACGAACTGCGTGTAGTCGTTGGTTTCGACGTTGCGGTCGAGCACGAAGACCGGGATCTTGGCATCGATCGCCTGCTGCACGACACCGGTCAGGCCGGCGGATTCTTTCGGTGATACCAAGAGCGCATCGACCTCCTGACGGATCAGGTTCTCGACGTCGGCGACCTGCTTCTCGGTCTTATCCTCGCCGTCGGTGATGATCAGCTCGACTTCCGGATGCTTGGCCGCTTCGGCCAGGATGTCCTTGTTGAACTGGGCGCGCCAGGGTTCGATGGTCGTCACCTGCGAGAAGCCGATCTTCCACTTCTTGTCCTGCGCATGGGCGCCGCCGGCAAGCATGGCGGTCGTGGTCAGGAGTGCCGCTGTCAGCCCGGCGAGCTTCAACAATTCACGTCGTTTCATTTCTTGTTTCCTCCAATATTCAGAGACGCGGTCTCTTGCGACGGCCGCTTTGCCGCGGCCGTTTCCTTGTGCGCTTGCCCGCCGGGCAGTCGCAGATAGAAGAGAAGATCACCGGCACTGCGCTCCTGTACGAGCACGGTACCGATGATGATCATCCCCTTCAGCACCAGCTGAAGGTTCGAATTGATGTTGTGCAGCTGCAGGATGTTGGAGAGCAGCCCGAAGATCAGCACGCCGCAGAACGTCCCGGTGAGGCTGCCGCGTCCGCCCATCAGGCTGGTGCCGCCGATGACCACGGCGGCGATCGCGTCGAGCTCCAGGCCGGCGCCGGCATCAGGCTTGCCTTGCCGGTATTGCGCGACATAGAGCACCGCCGCGATGCCGGCCAGCAGCCCTGACACGGCATAGGTGGCGATCTTCACGCGGCCTGCGGCGATGCCCGACAGCCGCGCCGCCTCCTCATTGCCGCCGATCGCATAGACATAGCGGCCGAACGGGGTGAAGCGCAGCACGGCGCCGTAGATCAGGATGGCGCCGAGGAAGAACAGGCCCGGCATCGGGATCACGCCGAATACCAGCGAGCGCAGCATTTCGAAATCGGCGGTGGCATTCGAGCCGGTGTAGACCGGCAGCACCGCATTGTTCTGGCCGGCTGTCAGCCGGGCGATGCCGAGCGCAGTGACCATCATCGCCAGCGTCACGATGAAGGGCTGCAGCCGCCCGGCGACGATGATGAAGCCGTTGAGCGCGCCGAACAGCAGGCCGACGCAAGGCGCCACCAGCAGCACGCCGAGCACGCCGAATTTTGAGCCCACCTGCGGCAGCAGGAACCACAGCACCAGACTGCACAGGATCACCCCGACAATGCCGGGCGTCACCAGCCCGCGAACGCTGTCCAACCTGATGTCGTGCGTGGCCTGCGCGCCGGCGCGGGATTTTTCGATGTTCAGCAGGATGAAACGAGTGACGAGAATGCCGAGGCAAAGGGCTGCCAGGGCAACTGTCGGCACCCCCAGCACCACCGCCGGCGTCACGCCGGGGACCGTCAGCAGCATGGCGCAGACCACCGTGCAGATAGCCATCAGCGAGCCGACGGAAAGGTCGATACCGCCGGTGATGATCACCGCAGTCATGCCGGTGGCAATCAGCCCGGTGGTCGACACCTGGCGCAGCACATCGAGCAGGTTGCCGTAGGACAGGAAGATGTTGTTGCCCTTGGAGCTGATCGGCGAGCCGAGCACGCCGATCAGGAAGATGGCGATCAGGCCCCAATAGAGCTTCGTCCGGGACAGGATATGCAAAATGCTCATGCGGCAGGCCTCGTCATCGTCCGTCGCGGCGCCGCAAGCCGCATGATGGCCTCCTCGCTGGCTTGCGCGCGGGATAGGATTCCCGTCTGGCGGCCGTCGGCCATGACCAGGATACGGTCGGAAAGATGCAGCAGCTCCGGCAATTCCGAGCTGATGACGGCGATTGCCAGCCCGTCTCGCGCCAGCTTGAAGATGAGATCGTAGATTTCCCGCTTGGCACCGACATCGATGCCGCGTGTCGGCTCGTCAAGCAGCAGCACCCGCGGCCTCGTCGCTAGCCATTTGCCGATGACGACCTTCTGCTGGTTGCCGCCGGACAGCGTGCCGGCCGGCTGCTCGACGGTCTCGCAGCGAATGCCGAGCGCCTTGACGGCGTCCCGTGCCAGCCCTTGCTCACCGGCCAACGAGCGCACGCCGAACCGCGCCAGGGCGCCGACCAGCGGCAGCGCGACATTGTCGGTGATCGAGGCCTCGAGATGGAGGCCCTGCGTCTTGCGGTCTTCCGTGACCAGGGCGATGCCGAGCCGGCGCGCATCGCGCGGCGAACGGATTTCTACTGCCTCGCCATCGAGCCTGATCCCACCGCCGGCACGTCCGCCGCTGGACCCGAAGATGGTTTCCAGGATTTCGGTACGGCCCGAGCCCAGCAGCCCGCCGACACCGAGGATTTCTCCTGCGGCAAGATCGAAGCTGACGCCATCGAGCACGGTGCGCCAACCATTGCGATTGGGCTTCGACAGCGACAGCTCGCTTACGGACAGGACCGTGTTGCCACCGGGGATGCGGTGCTCCTGGGAGGAAGCAAGCAGGTTTCGCCCGACCATCGCCGAAATTATGGCGTCTTCGTCGAGCTTGTCCATCGCCCGCGTCAGGACGTGGCGTCCATCGCGAAACACGGTGACGCGGCTGGCCAGATGCATGACCTCGTCGATGCGGTGCGAAATGTAGACGATCGCCACGCCGCTGTCGGCGAGCTGGCGGATGATGCGGAACAGCCGCTGGCATTCGGCCGGCGAAAGGGCGGAGGTCGGCTCGTCCATGATCAGGATGCGCGCCGACATCGACAGCGCCTTGGCGATCTCGACCAGCTGCTGTTCGCCGACGCGCAAGGCACCGACGCGCGCATCCGGGTCGAGCTCGATGCCGAGCCTTTGCAAGAGCGCGCCGGCAGCGCGGCTGCTCGCCTTGCGGTCGACGATCAGCCCGGCGATCAGCTTCTCGCGGCCGAGAAAGATATTGTCGGCGACGCTAAGTTCGGGAACGAGGTTCAGCTCCTGGTGGATGATGGCGATGCCGGCGCGCTCGGCTTCGCGGACGCCGGCAAAGCGCACCGGATGGCCATCGATACTGACCGTTCCGTTATAGTCCGTATAGACGCCGGACAGGATCTTCATCAGCGTCGACTTGCCGGCGCCGTTCTCGCCCATCAGCGCATGGACCTCGCCGCGCCGCAGTTCGAAGCCGACATCGACAAGCGCGGCGATACCGCCGAAGGACTTGGAGATGTGCTCGGCGCTCAGCACGATCGCCGAGCCGTCCGCCACAACGCCTTGCGCAGGGATGGAATTGCCGTGCTGCATGATAAGGACGGCCTCCCTCCGTCGTCACCGAACACCTCAAACGCTAATCTAAACGTTTCGATCATGTCAAGGCAATATCTGGAGCCTGAGATTGATCCATTTCAATTCTTGCGCAAAATCATAAGATTCCGTACGTATTGCTACCGTGGAGTGGTGAAACGTTTCGAAAATGACAGCGTCAGGACGAAAAAAGCAGCGCAAATTCACTGCCCCGACTATGCTTCATGTGGCCGAGGCCGCGCGTGTTTCCGTGGCCACCGTATCGGCGCTGATCAATGGCACCGCGACCGTCAGCCCCGAGCTCAGCCAGCGGATCGAACAGGCGATCCGCGACATCGGTTATAAGCGCAACGCTATCGCCCGCAGCCTCAAGATGGGCACCACACGCACCATCGGGCTCACCGTCCCACACATCACCAATCCGTTCTTTACCGACGTGGTTTCGGTCATCCAGCAGGCTTTCGACAGGGCCGGCTACGCCGTCATGCTGTGCTGCACCGACGAGCACCTGAACACGCAGGACGACCAGATCAGGCTGCTGCTCGACCGCATGGTCGACGGACTGATCGTCGCGCGTGTCGGTGACGGCGCGATCCTCAAACGGATTGTCGACGACGCCAATGTGCCGGTCGTGCTGCTCGACCGTGTTTGCCAGGGTGTCGACACCGATGCCGTCGTTCTCGACAATCAGCGCGCGGTGTTCGACGCCATCACTTATCTGATCGATCTCGGCCATCGGCGCATCGGCTACATCTCCGGCTCGTTCGATATCTCGCCGATGCATGACCGCATGGCGGGATACCGCGAGGCCCTCCAGGCCGCCGGCCTGCCGGCCGAACCCGAGCTCGTCCGCTTCGGCAACTTCCACGAAGTCGATGGCTACAACGCCACCATGCAGCTGCTTTCGCTGCACGACCGGCCGAGCGCCATCTTTTCGGCCAACAACCCGATGGTGATCGGCACCATGAAGGCCATTCGCGATATCGGCCTGTCCTGTCCGGAGGATATTTCCGTCGCTTGCTTCGACGATTTTCCGTGGTCGGATGTGTTCCGGCCGCAATTGACCACGGTCGCACAGCCCGTGCAGGCGATCGGCGAACAGGCGGCCAATCTGCTGCTCGACCGGCTCGCCGGAAACAGGGATGCGCCGCCGCGCAAGCTGACGCTCAAGGGACGCTTGATGATCCGCAATTCATGCCGTCCGCTAGGTGCGACTGCGCAGAGCGTCAGCGCGTAGCGCGTGGGCTCTGTTCAGAAACTTTGCAATGCCGGACGGACAGCGCTCCCTCTGTCCTGCCGACCCCAGGTCTGCGCAGCCACTACGGGGGTTCGTCGTTCAAAAACCGAGCAAATTGAAGGACGCGGCGCCGATCGGGCCAAGTGGCCAACAATTAGCCAGCCGACAGTCAGGAAAATCTTGGCAATCGAAGCATGTCGGATTAGGAATATGACGAGATGCGACAGATCGTTCACACGGGCGCCGGCTTGAGTCATGCGCGTGAAATCGATCCTAATCGGGCTGGTACTTGCTGGGATGGCCGCATTCTCCGGCTGCACCACCGGCGGAGCGTTACAGACCTTTCCCCAGGCCTATGGCGGCCTCACCGACGCCGGTTTTCGCGTTCCGCCGGTTCCGATCTACAAGGTTGACCAAAAGTTCCATCGGCAGACAGTGCCTTATGCGACTGAAGAGGCGCCGGGCACCATCATTGTCGATACAGGAGCGAAGTTCCTCTACTACGTGTTGGGAGACGGTCAGGCGCTGCGCTACGGAATCGGCGTCGGCAAGGCGGGCTTCGAGTGGCATGGCACTGCTCACGTTGCGAGGAAGCGCGAATGGCCGGATTGGAGCGCGCCGTCTGCGATGATCGTGCGCGAGCAGAAGCGAGGCCGCATCATACCGGCCCATATGGAGGGCGGACTCATGAACCCGCTCGGGGCGCGGGCGCTCTATCTTTTTAACGAGAAAGGTGACACTGGATATCGCCTGCACGGTAGCCCTGAATGGTGGTCCATCGGCAAAGCTGTGTCGGCGGGCTGCATTCGCCTCATGAACCAGGACATCATCGATCTCTATGACCGCGCCACAATCGGCACCAAGGTGATCGTCATTTAGTGGACGCCGCGTTTCCTGCTAACGGACGAGCATGACGGATCGAAAACCTCCGCGTAAAACGCGCGAAATGTTCGCTATGTCTTCGCACACCTGTTCGCGATGTTCCCTGCCTAAGGCCGGCCTTGCCCGCAACAGTGGCAAGTGGCGAACCAACTCTCAGGCAGCTTCCGACAGCGATTTGTGAGCGTCGGCCAGGATCTCGAACGAGCGCACCCGCGCCGCATGGTCGAAAATCTGCGCCGTGACCATCAACTCGTCGGCCCCTGTGCGGCGCACAAACGCCTCGATGCCTTGCCTGACCGTTTCCGGGGAGCCGACGACGGCGCAGGAAAGCGCTTGGCCGAGCATGGTCTTGGCCATTGGATCGAGGTCGCGCTCATATCCTTCGACCGGCGGCGGCAATCGGCCGGGCCGGCCGGTGCGCAGATTGACGAAGGCCTGCTGCAGCGAGGTGAACAACAACCGCGCCTGGGCATCGGAAGGAGCGGCGAAGACGTTGAGGCCGAGCATCACATAAGGCTTGTCGAGCTGCTCCGAAGGCTGGAAACGCGAGCGGTAGATCTCCAGTGCATGGTCGAGCTCGGCCGGCGCAAAATGCGAAGCGAAGGCGTAGGGCAGGCCGAGCATGGCGGCAAGCTGCGCGCCGTAGAGGCTGGAACCGAGAATCCAGATCGGCACCTTTTCGCCTTCGCCGGGCACCGCGCGGATGCGTTGGCCGTCTTCGGCCGGCTGCAAGTAACCCATCAGCTCGACGACGTCCTGCGGGAAATTGTCGGCGCCAGCGTCGAGGTTACGGCGCAGCGCCCGTGCTGTGGCCATGTCGGTGCCGGGCGCCCGCCCGAGGCCGAGATCGATGCGGCCAGGATGCAGAGCGTTAAGCGTACCGAACTGTTCGGCGATGACCAGCGGCGAATGATTGGGCAGCATGATGCCGCCGGCGCCGACGCGTATCGTATTGGTACCGCCGGCCACATGGGCAATGACCACCGAGGTGGCGGCGCTGGCGATGCCCGGCATATTGTGGTGCTCTGCCAGCCAATAGCGCCGGTAACCCAGCCGCTCGGCATGACGGGCGAGATCGAGCGAATTGGCGAGTGACTGTGAAGCGTTGCTGCCTTCGACGATCGGCGACAGGTCGAGAACGGAAAGAACGGTCATCGGCGCGGGTTTCCTGTGGGCCGAAGGGATGTAGGAAGCCGTTGCCGAGGCGGCAAATTCAAAATGTTGATGGAGCGCTGAGGGCACAACGGACGTGCGACCGATGCAAGGTCGTGATCTGCACCATCGGGGGGACGCTTTTGACCCTTTAAGCCGCTACTTGTTCACCTCGGAAATCTCTTCGTCCTCGATCGCTGCCGTGTGTTGCGCCGCCAGGAAATTGCCGACATGGCTGAGACCGTCGAAATGATCGCAGAACACCTTGATGACGACCAGCAGCGGCACCGCCAGCAGCGCGCCGACAAAACCCCATAGCCACGACCAGAAGGCGATGGCGATGAGGATCGCCACTGCGTTGATTTCGAGACGGCGGCCGACCACCGTCGGCGTCACGAACTGGCCTTCGACGATGTAGCATAGAACGACGAAGGCCGGCGCCAGCAGCGCGTAGGAAATCGTGTCGAAGCTTATTAGCGCAATGATCGTGACCAGCGTGATGGTGATTAACGCTCCGATATAGGGCAGGAAATTGAGCAGAGCCGCTGCCGCGCCCCAGACCTGCGCGTTTGGCACGCCGAGTGCCCACAGGCCGAGCCCGATGACCACGCCGAGACATGTATTGATGATCGTGACGGTAAGCAGATAGTGCGAGATTTCACGTTCGACGTCGTAGACGACACGCAGTGCCCGCTTCTTTTCGCTGAGACTGGGGAAGGATTGGACGATCTTTTCATAGAACATCGTGCCGGAGGCGAGCAGGAACAGCGACAGGACGAAGACGATGGTGACGCTGGTGCCGGCCGACAGTACATTGCCGGCGGCCTGCGAGAGAATACCGGATGGCGCCATCGCCACCCTCTGAACGCCCGGCTCCTGGGATGTCTGCGTCAGTCCCTCTATCTGACGCGAAACCTCCACGATCCTTTCGAACGGACGGCGCAGTTGTGCCAGACGTTCGGTAAGCTGCTGGCCGATCGTCGAGGTGTTGTTGATGAGATCGATGACCGGGCCGCTGAGCAGATATCCCGCGACGGCGACGAGGCAGAACGAAAGCAGCACCAGCAGTGTCGCTGAAATGACATCGGGCATGCCATGCTTGCGCAGGAAGCGAACGATCGGCGTCAGCGTCAGCGCCAGCAGGAAAGCCAGAATGACCGGCATGAAGAAGGCGCGGGCGAAGTAAAGCGCGTAGATCGCCATGAGGATGAAGATGCCGACGAGCAGCGAACGCATCAGATGCGCATCCGCCCGCGCCTCGACGCGCGGATCCGGGCTTTCGGCAGCGCTTGCGCCCGAAGCGTCGGGTTCGGCTTTCATTCTGACCCTCGGCGGCACACCGCGATTGGTGCAGACCGTTGGCGAAAACGCCTCTGTCGCTTCAAGGTTCCGTTAGCCGGCGTCACCGGCAAGGCCGCCTCGCGGCCTTGCCAATGAATCAGGTGACTGGGAATCAGGCAACCGGCGCCGCCACGGCGGGAACGGCCTTCGCAGTTTCCCGGCGCACGATCGGCGCCACTTTGGTGCCGTAGAGTTCGATGGCCTTCATCACCTTGGCGTGCGGCATGGTGCCGATCGCCATTTGCAGCAGGAAGCGGTCGTTGCCGAATATCCTGTGCTGGGCAACGATCTTCTCGGCCACCTGTTCTGGATTGCCGACGAACAGCGCGCCGTTTGGGCCGCGCGATTGGTCGAAATGCGCCCGCGATGTCGGCCCCCAGCCGCGCTCGCGGCCGATGCGGTTCATCACCTCGGCCTGCGGCCCGTAAAAATCGTCGGCTGCCTGGTCCGTGCTGTCGGCAATGAAGCCGTGCACGTTGAGACTGGTGGCAAGGCTTGCCGGATCGTTGCCGGCGCGCCTGGCTGCATCCCTGTAGATGTCGAACAGCGGTGCGAACCGCGCCGGCTCGCCACCGATGATCGCCAGTGCCAGCGGCAACCCGAGCACGCCCGCGCGGGCGACGGATTGCGGTGTTCCACCGACGGCGATCCAGATCGGCAATTTGTCCTGCAAGGGCCGCGGGTAGACGCCGCGGTCGTTGATCGGCGCGCGCAGACTGCCCGACCAGGTCACCTTGACATGATCGCGGATGGCGAGCAGCAGGTCGAGCTTCTCGGCGAAGAGCTCGTCATAATCTTCGAGATTGTAGCCGAACAGCGGAAAGGACTCGATGAACGAGCCGCGCCCGGCCATGATCTCGGCACGGCCGCCGGACAGAAGATCGAGGGTGGCAAACTGCTGGAAGACGCGCACCGGATCGTCGGAGGACAGCACGGTGACAGCGCTGGTCAGCCTTATGCGCTTGGTCCGTTCGGCCGCCGCCGCCAGCGCCACCGCCGGAGCCGAGGCAGCATAGTCGGGACGGTGGTGCTCGCCGAGACCAAAGACGTCCAGCCCGACCTGGTCGGCGAGCTCGATCTCCTCGATCAAATTGCGCAACCGCTCATGCGCACCGATCGCACCGGGACCCGGTTCCGGGCTGACGTCGGCGAAGGTGTAGAGACCGAGTTCCATAGTGTGTCATCTCAGCGTTTTGTCTTGGCGCTACACGTAGCGATCAGTCCGCCGCCCCGCCAGATGCCTGGATGGTGAACAGTGCGGGTGCCTTTCAGCCGAATTCAATCGAAATGGCGTCTCCCGGCTGCAACAGATCAGAATTTCATGGCTGGCATACCGTTTTGGCGCTTGAACTCTCGGTTTTCGCGCGTATGTAAGCGTCGCAAATTGACTTCAGGGAAGTGGACTTGGCTATCTATAGGGAAAAAGACGTTTTCGAGCGGCGCAATGCCGCAAACGAGGCAAAGAAGGCGCTTCTGGAGCGCTTCAAGGCAAAGCCGGCGGCAGATGATCCAGCGGTGCTGGCACGACAGGCCGAGCGCAAGGCAATCCTCGAGGCCCGCGCTATACGTGAGGCCGAAAAGGCCAGGCTGAAGCAGGAAAAGCTGGCGCGCGAAGCGGCCGAAAAGGCCGAGCGCGAGGCAGCTGCCGAAGCGGCACGCATCGCCGCGGAAGAAGCCGCACAGGCCGAAGCGAAGATCCGGGAAGCTGAAGAGAACGAGCGCATCGCCCGTTTTCTTGCCGACGAGGCCGAACGCAAGGCCAAGCGTGACGCACGCTATGCCGCGCGCAAGCAGCGCACCGGCAGGACGCCGCCCGGCTTCTCCGCGCGATAGCGCCTTCCGGCACTGATCAGCCGAATTCAAGAATCAGGGCCGCCTTGCAGCGGCCCCGAACACGTTCGTCTGTCAGAATCGGCTAAGCCGCGAGCTTCAGTCCCATGATGCCGCAGACGATTAGCGCGATGCAGGCCAGCCTGATCGCCGTCGCTGGCTCGCCGAGCAGCCATATCCCCAACAGCGCCGTGCCGATGCCGGTCCACACCGCGTAAGCGGTGCCGACCGCCAACGCCTTCAGCGCCAGGCCGAGCAAGGTCAGGCTGACGATCATCGAGGCAACCGTCAGGACGGTTGGCAGCGGCTTCGAGAATCCGTCGGTGTATTTGAGGCCGATCGCCCAGCCGATCTCGAACAGGCCGGCGAGGAACAGGAAAACCGACGACATCGGAACGCTCCGTTTCGATGGCTTTCGGCCGATTTCTTGAAAAGCGCAAAAATTGCCTTCGCCGCATCCAAGGGGATGCGCGTGAGCTTAATGAACAATCATACCGGCCGCGTTTGCGGCCGGTCGAAATAAGCCGGTAGCTGCGGCTCTACTTGTCCTTCAGCTTCATCGCCTTCACCGGCGGTGCCTTCAGGGCCGGCGCCGGAGCCGGTTTCTTCGCGTCCTTCTTCGGCTTGCGGGCCTCCTTGCCTGCCTTCATCGCACCCTTAGCCATGATTCGTTCCTCCAGTTGATATCTGGCGAAGTGAAACAAGAGAAAACGTTCGACTGCAAGAGGCCGCTGCCGTGCAGTCGCCTGGCCGATGGGCTGTCAACCGGTTTCTAATTCCCTCGTAAACCGCAGCGGTCCGTGCCATGGTCTTCTTCGCACTGCAGCATCAGCCCTCGCGTTTCGCCAGCTGATGATCAGGCAGGCCGGTCAGGACGACAATGCGGATCCACATCGGTTGCCAGATGAGCTTCGACTTCCCGCAGGAAACACCGCTGATCGCGATGCTAAATGTCCATTATTCGCGCGCATCCGATCTTGAGCGGCCGGACTTCCTGACGTCGAACCCGCCGGTGCCGATCGAGAGCTACCGCGACAGTTTCGGCAATTGGTGCAACCGTTTCGTTGCGCCGGCCGGGCGCTTTGCGTTCGGCACGGACGCGGTGATCCGCGACCCCGGCTCCTTCGAGACGCGCGAGCTGACGGCGTGGCAGCACGAGGTGCGCGATCTGCCGTCGGAGACGCTGCTGTTCCTGCTGCCCAGCCGCTATTGCGAGAGCGACGTGCTGTCGAATGAAGCGTGGCGGCTGTTCGGCAGCACCCCGCTCGGCATTCCGCGCGTCCAGGCGGTCTGCGACTTCGTCCATAACCACATCGTCTTCAACTATTTCAATGCGCGGCCGACGCGCACCGCCGCCGAGGCCTATCGCGAGCAGAGTGGTGTATGCCGCGACTTTGCTCATCTCGCTGTCGCCTTCTGCCGCGCCCTGAACATTCCGACCCGCTACTGCACCGGCTATATCAGTGATATCGGCCTGCCAAAGCCGTGGTCGGACATGGATTTCGCCGCCTGGATGGAAGTCTATCTCGGCGGCCGCTGGCAAGCGTTCGACCCGCGCAACAACGCGCCGCGCATCGGCCGCATCCTGATTGCCTCCGGACGCGATGCCGCCGATGTGCCGCTGACCCACATTTTTGGGCCGGGCGCGCTGGCTGGCTTCAAGGTCTGGACGGACGAGGTCGTCGAATAGCCCCGCGCCGCCCTTTTGAACAACTGACCTTGTGAACAACTGGGCACTTCGGGCGTTGTGGGGGACTGTGGAGCGTGGGCGGGCGCTCCGCCAATCTCGGTGCATCAACCAAGGCAGCACACCATGGCGGCGCATGGCGGGTCAAAAAAAGTGATCTATGCGGCGCTCGCCGGAAATCTTGCGATCGCACTGACCAAATTTGCCGCTGCCTTGTTCACGGGCAGCTCGGCAATGCTCTCGGAATGCGTCCACTCGCTCGTCGATACCGGCAATGGCAGCCTGCTGCTTTACGGCATGCACCGTGCCGCCCGGCCGGCCGACCGCACGCATCCGCTCGGCCATGGCCGCGAGCTGTACTTCTGGAGCTTCATCGTCGCGCTCCTCGTCTTTGCACTGGGTGCCGGCATATCGTTCTACGAAGGCGTGACGCACATCATGGCGCCGGAGCCGATCGCCAACGCCAAGGTGAACTACGCTGTCCTTGGCCTTTCCTTCCTCTTCGAAGGCACCTCTTGGCTGGTGGCGCTGAAGGAATTCCGCCACCAAAAAGGCAGCCACGGCTGGCTTGAGGCGGTGCAGCTCAGCAAGGATCCGAGTGTCTACACCGTACTCTTCGAGGACAGCGCGGCACTTCTCGGCCTCGTTGTCGCCTTCGCCGGGATATTGGCGGCGGAATTGCTGGACATGCCGAAGCTCGACGGCGCCGCGTCGATCGGCATCGCGCTGATCCTGGGCGCGACCGCGATCTTCCTGGCGCGAGAAAGCAAGAGCCTGCTGCTCGGCGAGCCGGCCTCGCCCGAGGTGCAAACAGAGGTGCTGGCCATCATCCAGCAGGACCCGGCGGTGCAACGGGCAAATGGCGTGCTGACGCTGCATATGGGTCCGCAGGAGATCGTCGCCGCTTTGAGCATCGAGTTCGAGGATCATTTGTCGGCGCCGGAGATAGAGACCTGTGTCGAGCGCCTCGAGACGCGGCTGAAGGCGGAGATGCCGGAGGTGACGCGGCTGTTCGTCAAGCCGCAGACCACCGGCACCTGGGAACGCCGGAGCAAGGCCTTGGCGGGGGCATCCGGACAAGAACCGGCCTAAGGAAAATGGCTTGAGGAAATCGATGCGCATCGGGCAGTCCCGGCTATGATCGCAGGCAAAAGCTCCAGGAGGAACGAAGATGAAAATCGACGGCGCGTGTCATTGTGGCGCTATCACTTACGAGGCCGAAGTCGATCCGGAAAAGACCACCATTTGTCACTGCATCGATTGTCAGAAGCTAACCGGAACGGCTTTTCGCGTCACCGTGCCGGCGTCCGAGGACAATTACAGGATCACCAAGGGCACGCCGAAGATCTATATCAAGACCGGTTCGAGTGGCGCCAAGCGCGCCCAGGCATTTTGCGGTGAGTGCGGCTCGCATCTCTACGCCACGTCGGCGGGCGAGGGACCGAAGGTTTACGGTATCAGGGTCGGCACGGCACGGCAGCGCGAGCAACTGGTGCCGAGAAAGCAGATCTGGCACCGCTCGGCGCTGCATTGGCTGCCCGAATTCGAAGGCACAACCATCATCGAGGAGCAGTAGCGCCAGACCGGGGCGAAGCCTCCGGTTCCGGCGTAGCTCTCAATCGTCGCCTTCGACGACCCTTAGCCTCAACTGCCCGGTTTTCGAATCGGCGACGCGCGGGCTGCTTTCCGCTTTTGCTCCGCTGCCATTCGAACCGGGGGTGTCCTCCGCCGGCTGCACGCCAAACTCCAGCGCCTCGATCTTCTGTCCGCGCCTGGTCACCTTCGATGTCGAGACCAGGATGTCCTCGATGTCCTTGGCCGATTGGCCGAAATGCGTCTGCAATTTGCGCACCCGCTCGTCTAGCCGGGAGACGTCTTCCATTAGCCGGATAACCTCGCCCTGGATCAGGTGTGCCTGCTCGCGCATGCGCGCATCCTTGAGGATCGCCTGGATGACCTGGATCGACAGCATCAAAAGCGATGGCGAGACGATGACGATCCGTGAGCGATGCGCCTTCTGGACAACCGCCTCGAAATTCTCGTGGATTTCGGCGAACACCGATTCCGAAGGCACGAACATGAAGGCGGTGTCCTGCGTCTCGCCCTGGATCAGGTATTTTTCGGAAATATCGCGGACATGCACCTCGATGTCGCGGCGGAAAGCCTGTGCGGCGGTCTTCTGCAGTTCGGCGCCTTCGGCGGCCCGGATGGCATTCCAGGCCTCGAGCGGAAACTTTGCGTCGATGGCAAGCGACGGCGCGCCGTTCGGCATCTTTACCAGGCAGTCGGGCCGGCTGCCATTCGACAAGGTCGCCTGGAATTCATAAGCGCCGTGCGGCAATCCGTCGGCGACGATGGCTTCCATACGCGACTGGCCGAAGGCGCCGCGCGTCTGCTTGTTGGAAAGGATCGCCTGCAATTGCACGACCTGGCCGGCCAGCGACTGGATGTTGCCTTGCGCAATATCGATGACCGCCAGCCGTTCCTGCAGCTTGGCGAGGCTCTCATGCGTCGATCTCGTCTGCTCGGTCATGGTCTGGCCCAGGCGGCCGGTCATGGCATCGAGACGCTGGCCGATCGACTGTGTCAGTTCCGCCTGGCGCGCCCCGAACACTTCGGCGATGGCGCCCATGCGGCCCTGCATTTCCGCTTGGGATTGCAGAATGCCGGCCATCCGCACCTCGGCGTCGCGGGCGTGGTCGGCGGCTTCGGCGGCCGCCACTGCACGCGCCTTGGCCGATCGCCAGAGCGCAACGACGAGCGCCACGAACAGTCCAAGGAACAGCATTGCGCCGAAACCCAGGGCATGGCCGAGCGTGATCGTGGTGGCGCCTAGGCGGGCGACAGGTTCGGACAGGATGGTGGCCAGATCGTTCATGTCGACAGCATAGATGATTCGGTCTGCCAGCACAGATCAAAACGTGAACGACCCGAAGGCGCCCCGGTTGACGCTTTTCCTGCGAGGTCTTAGGTGAGACGCCATGTCGATCAAGCCGCTTATCATCCTTCCCGATCCCGTCCTGCGTCAGGTTTCAAAACCGGTCGAGCGTGTCGACGGGGATTTGCGCAAACTGGCCGGCGACATGCTGGACACCATGTATGACGCGCCCGGCATCGGCCTCGCAGCGATCCAGGTCGGCGAACCCTTGCGCATGCTGGTGATCGACCTGGCCAAAGAGGACGAGACGCCGGCACCGCACGTCTTCATCAATCCCGAAATCCTCGAAAGCTCCGACCAGCGTTCGGTCTACGAGGAAGGCTGCCTGTCGATCCCGGATTACTATGCCGAGGTCGAGCGTCCGGCGGCGGTGCGGGTGAAGTTTCTCGACCGCGACGGCAAGCTGCAGGAGATCGAGGCCGAGGGGCTGATGGCGACCTGCCTGCAGCATGAAATCGACCACCTCAACGGCGTGCTGTTCATCGATTACATCTCCAAGCTGAAGCGCGACATGGTGGTCAAGAAATTCAAGAAGCTCGCCAGGGACAAGGCGCCGGGCAAGATGGTGGGGTAGGCGTCGACGAATGCCCCTGCGTGTCATCTTCATGGGTACGCCCGAATTCTCCGTGCCGACGCTGCGGGCGATTGCCGGGGCCGGGCACGAGTTGGCAGCCGTCTACACGCAGCCGCCGCGCGCCGGCGGCCGGCGCGGGCTCGAACTGACGCCGTCGCCGGTGCAGCGCGAGGCGGAGCGGCTTGGCATCGAGGTGCGGTCGCCGGTGTCGCTGAAGGGCGAGGCGGAGCAGGAGGCGTTCCGCGCCTTAGGTGCCGACGTCGCCGTGGTCGTCGCCTATGGGCTGCTCCTCCCCAAACCCATTCTCGAGGCGCCGCGGCTCGGTTGCCTCAACGGCCACGCATCGCTGCTGCCGCGCTGGCGCGGCGCTGCCCCTATCCAGCGCGCCATCATGGCCGGCGATACCGAAACGGGCATGATGGTGATGCGGATGGAGGAAGGCCTCGACACCGGCCCGGTGGCAATGGTTGAAAAATGCGCCATTGGACCCGACATGACGGCCGGCGATCTGCACGATCGGCTGATGGTCTTGGGTGCTTCGCTGATAGTGCAAGCGCTCGAACGGCTGGAGCGGAATACGCTGACATTTACCACACAGGCGGAGGTGGGGGTGACCTACGCCAAGAAAATCGATAAATCGGAGACTCGCATAGACTGGCTGCGACCTGCCGGCGACGTGCACAACCAGATTCGCGGTCTGTCGCCCTTTCCCGGTGCATGGTGCGAGGCCGAAATCGGCGGCCGCGTGGAACGGCTGAAACTGCTTCGCTCGACGCTCTCGCAAGGCGCCGGCGAACCGGGAGGAATTCTCGATGACCGGCTGACAGTCGCCTGCGGGTCAGGCGCGATCAGGCCGGTCGAAGTTCAACGTGCGGGCGCAAGGCCCATTGCCGCGCAGGAGTTTCTGCGCGGCGCCAAGCTCGAAAAAGGAATGAAATTGTCATGAGCATGATGTCCATACGCGCGGCGACGCCGCGGGACCGCGAGGCGATCCGCCTTGTCGAAGAACACGCATTCGGCCAGCAGGCGGAGGCCGGACTGGTCGACGCGCTGGTCACAGGCGGTGATGCCGTCGTCGAACTGGTGGCGGACGAAGACGGGCAAGTGGTCGGCCATATCCTGTTTTCACGGCTTTTCGTGCAGAATGGCGGCAAGAGCTTCCCGGCGGTGGCTTTGGCTCCTTTGGCGGTCGAGCCGTCGTTCCACGGCACCGGCATCGGAGGTGCGCTGGTCCGCGAGGCGCATATCCGCCTGAAGGCTGCTGGCGAGACGCTCGCCGTGGTGCTCGGCGATCCGGCTTACTATGGCCGTTTCGGCTACAGCCGCGCCCGTGCAGCAAAATTCGAGAGCGAGTACCAAAGCGAGGCTTTGCAGGCGCTTGCCTGGGGCGAGGCGCCGGAGACCGGCATGCTGGTCTACGCCTCGGCCTTCGGCTCAGCCCTCGCCGCCTGATTTCGCCTCGATCCGGGAATGCCGCGTTTTCGCCTCGACATCGAATATGACGGCAGTCTCTTCGCCGGCTGGCAGCGCCAGGCCAACCAGCCTTCGGTGCAGCAGGCGATCGAGCGGGCGATCGAGAAGTTCTGTGGCGAGCAGGTTTCGCTGCGCGCCGCCGGCCGCACCGATGCTGGCGTCCATGCGACCGCTCAGGTGGCGCATGTCGATCTGATCAAGGCATGGCCCGGCGACAAGGTGCGCGACGCAGTCAACGCGCATCTGCAAGCGGCCAAGGTGCGCATCGCCATCCTGAAGGCCGCAGTCGTGCCGGATGGCTTCGATGCGCGTTTCTCGGCGATCGGCCGCCATTACCTCTACCGCATCGTCAATCGCCGCGCGCCGGCGGCGCTCGACAAGGGCAAGATCTGGTGGGTACCGAAGCAGCTCGATGCCGGTGCCATGCACGAGGCGGCAAAGGTGCTGGTTGGCCGGCATGATTTCACCACCTTCCGCTCGACCCAGTGCCAAGCCACCAGCCCCATCCGCACGCTCGACCGGCTGGATGTCAGCCGGGCGGGCGATTTCATTGAGGTCCGCGCTTCGGCGCGGTCATTCCTGCACAACCAGGTGCGCTCGATGGTCGGCTCGCTCAAACGTGTCGGCGAAGGCGGCTGGACTGTTGCCGACCTCAAGGCGGCGCTTGAGGCGCGCGACCGTGCGGCCTGCGGTCAGGTGGCGCCGCCCGACGGGCTGTTTCTCGTCGGCGTCGATTATCCGACGCCTGGCTGATCCGGAACGCTGATCCCGAGCAGCGCCTGCAGGCCGAACAGGACGATCAGCGACGCCACGAACATGCCGGCAAAAACGGCGCTGCCGGTGGCCGCACCCCTGCCGATCGCAACGTTGGTCATCCGCCAGGTCAAGACCATCGACAGCGCGAACAACAGCAGCGACACCAGTCCGGAGACTTCGTTGGCCGATGTCAGGAAAAGCCGGATCAACGCCGATGGCAGCATCATCCAGGCGATGATCGCCGAGGCCCAATTGCTGGCCACGACATAATGGACGAAACGGCCGCCGACGCCGACCCGCGGCGCCACCAGGGCGAGGCCTATGAGCGGCAGCACCCAGGCGCCGATATCGACGGTTGCCAGGCGGATCAACATGCTGAAACGGCCGACGAATGCGTTGGGATCGCCGATTTCGTTGGCAATACCGACCCAGCCGACGATCAGTGCCGGCGCCGCGACGACGATGGCAAAAAAGGAGTTCCAGAAACCGTCCGCCGAAAGGTCGAGCAGGCGAAATCCGTCGGCTTTGCCGAGCATCAGCCGCCAGGCACCGGCAAGCGAAGCGTAGGTTTCATCCGCTGAAAGCATCACTAGGATATGTCCTGCGCAAACCAGTCTTCAACGAAGCGCAGATAAATCTGCGTCAGCGTCTCGAGGTCGGCAATCGCCACGCGTTCGTCGACCATGTGCATGGTCTTGCCGACCAGTCCGAATTCGACCACCGGACAATAATCCTTGATGAAGCGGGCATCGGAGGTGCCGCCGGAGGTGGAGAGCGCCGGCTTCCTGCCGGTCACCGCCTTGATCGAGCCGCCAAGCGTCTCGATCAACCTGTCGTCGCGTGTCAGGAAAACGTGGCTCGGTCCGTCGCGCCAGACGATCTCGTAGTCGACCGGCGTCTTCTTGCCGGCGCGGTATTTCTTGCGTTTCGCCGCCCGGTCGAGGCGGTTGTGGATCTCGGCCTGGATCGTCTCGGCAGTCCAAGTGTCGTTGAAGCGAATATTAAAGGTAGCCGCCGCCTTCGCCGGGATGACGTTGGTGGCAGGATTGCCGACATCGATGGAGGTCACCTCAAGATTGGTCGGCTGGAAATCCCTTGTTCCGTTGTCGAAGACGGGGTGCAGCAAGGCGTCGACCAGCGTCACAAGGCCGCGCACCGGGTTGTCGGCTAGCTGCGGATAGGCGGCGTGGCCCTGGCGGCCGTTGACGACGACCGTGCCGGAGAGCGAGCCGCGCCGGCCGATCTTGATCATATCGCCGAGCGCATCGGGATTGGTCGGCTCGCCGACGATCGCAGCATGCCATTTCTCGCCCTTGGCAGCCGCCCATTCGAGCAGTTTCGTCGTGCCGTTGATCGCCGGCCCTTCCTCGTCGCCGGTGATCAGCAGCGAGACCGACCCCTTCGGGCCGCCCTTCTGCGCGATATGTCGCGCTACCGCCGCGACGAAACAAGCAATGCCGCCCTTCATGTCGACGGCGCCGCGGCCGAACATCTCGCCATTGGCGATCTCGGCGCCAAAGGGTGGGTGCGTCCAGGCTGTTTCATCGCCCACCGGCACCACATCGGTATGGCCGGCAAACATCAGATGCGGGCCGTTGCCGGAACGCCGCGCGTAAAGGTTCTCTATGTCAGGTGTGCCGGATTCGGAAAACACCGGGCGCTCGACGGCAAAGCCGAGCGGCTTCAACATTTCTTCCAGCGCGCTCAGCGCACCGCCTTCGGCGGGCGTCACGGAAGCGCAGCGGATGAGAGCAGCCAGATTTCTGGTCGGATCGGTAGGCAGCGTCATGGGCAAAAGCGATAGTCGAAAGCGCAAGGCCTGTCACGGCCAGACATAAGGGCCAGCCATGCCGCCGACATTATGGTTTTCATGCCGTATAAGTTGCGGCAAGGCCTCTCAACCAGGACAGGGCCATCGCATGATCACGCATGGCAGGACGATCGTAATCGCCGGTGCCGGCAGTATCGGGTGCTACGCCGGCGGCTGCCTGATACTTGCCGGGCGAAAGGTGGTTCTGCTGGCGCGGCCTCGCATCGAGAAGGCGCTGCAAAAAGGTGGATTGCGCATCACCGACCGTGATGGCCGCGACCGATCCGTCAAGCCGGAGGCATTGTCGGTCACCGCCGATCCGGCCGCGGCATTCCCCGGTGCCGATGTCATCCTGCTAACGGTCAAGAGCGGCGCGACGCAAGACATGGCCGGGCTTATTGCGGCCCATGCCCGACCGGATGCGGTGGTACTCAGTCTGCAGAACGGCGTCGACAATGCCGATAAGTTGCGAGCCCATCTCACCGCCCGGCGGGTGCTCGCGGGCATGGTGCCGTTCAACGTGGTCCAATCACCGGAGGGCGAATTGCCGCTTCGCCTGCACCGCGCCAGCGGCGGCAAGGTGATGATCGAACAGGGCGCGACAGGCCTTGACGAACTGCTCGACGTCGAGGGCTTTGCCGTCGCCACACATGGTGACATCGAAGCGGTGCTATGGGGCAAGCTGCTGCTCAACCTCAACAACGCGCTGGTGGCGCTTTCCGGCCTGCCGCTGGCGGCAGAGCTTGCCGATCGCCGCTGGCGGCTGATCCTGGCCGGCCAGATCGACGAAGCATTGGCGGCAATGATGGCGACAGGCATCGAACCCGCTCGCATCGCCGGCCTGCGTCCCGCGCTGCTGCCGAAAGTGCTTCGCCTGCCCGACTGGCTGTTCAAGTTCTTGGCGCGTCGGATGCTTGCCATCGATCCGGCCGCGCGTTCGTCGATGTGGGATGACCTTCAGCGCCGCCGGCCCTCGGAGATCGGCGAACTGCAAGGCGCGGCCTTGCGTTTGGCCGAAAAGGCCGGCACGCCGGCGCCGTTGCTGAAGCGCGTGACGGCATTGGTGCGCGCGGTCGAGCAGGAAAGAGGCGGATCGCCCTGCCTGTCGCCGGAAGCCGTTGTCGCGTCCGTCAGATCGTAGCCCGCACAGGCGCCCAGTAACGGCCCTTGCCGGTGCGCTTGGCTTCGTACAGCGCATGGTCGGAACAGGTGAGCAGGATTTCCGGATCGCCGCCGTCGGCGGGTGCGAAGGCGCTGCCGACGCTCAAGCCGACATGGATGGCGGAACCGACCCCGAGGTCGAAAGGCACCGAGACCTTTTCGATGGCCCGCTTTGCCAAGTAGGTGGCCTCGATCTCCGAGGTTGCGGGCAAAAGGATGACAAATTCATCGCCGCCAATGCGGAAGACCACGTCCCCCGGACGGAAGCCCCGCTTCAATCGTTCGGCCACCTTGCGCAGCAGCACGTCGCCGACGGCGTGGCCAAAACGGTCGTTGACGTGTTTGAAACCGTCGAGATCCATGCTGAGCACTGCAAACGGCTTGCCGCCATTAGCGGCCGGCGCCGCAAGGTCGCGGCACATGTCGCGCAATTTCTCCTGCAGGAAGATGCGGTTTGGCAGGCCGGTCAGCGCGTCCTTGATGGCCAGGTCGCGATTGTCCAGTTCGGCGCGGATCATGCGGGCATTGATTGCGTGGTTCTGAAGCAGCACGATGATGACGCCGACCACATAGAACGGCGTTTGAATTCCGACGATCGGCATTCCGGGCGCCGCAGAAAACAATGCACCGACCACGTAAGGCAGGCTTACGGCCAACATGACGAATATGGCGAAGCGCGGGGTCGCCGCATTGCGTGACGACACCACGCCGACGACGCCTGCGACATTCAAGGCGGCAAGTACGGAAAGCGCCATATTCCCGCTGGCAACACAGCCATAGCAGCCGAGGCCGAAAACGACCGACCAGACGCCGCTGGCTGCCATCAGGCCCGCCAGCGGCCCTTTCGAGCCGCGCCTGCGGGCCTGCTCGCATTCCCGCATCAGCAGAACGCGGACGGTGAAAAGCATCAGGTCGGCGGCAATCCAGGCGTAGGGCCACCAATCCCCGGTGGCAAGAGCGGCGCTGACTGCAACCAACAGAACGCTGATGGTGCCGAACAGGACTGCGAATTTGCGGTCGAAGGTGGTGTCGAGAAGCCGGGCGCGGACAGCTTCCGGTTCCAATTTCATCGGCGAAGAGAACCAGGCAAAGAGGCGAGCGGCGGCGCTCCACGTTTTGCGCGGCTCCTTGGTGATCAGGGATAGGTCGCTTGCCAGTCGAGCGCTCCGTGCCGGTCGACACAGTCTTCGCCGGCATGCTGGGCCAGGGTGATTAACATTCGCTTAGAGCATCCGGCGCAAACCGGGCTTTCGGAACTCCCCGCTCCGCCGCTCTGGAGCAATTCCAGGAAAAGTGTGAAGCGGTTTTCCGTCCGGAATTGCGTCAAAACAAAAAAGATAGAGCGGTTCGGCGTTTCTGCGAAACGATGAACCGCTCTAGCGGATCTGCCGCCGGGTTGCCGGTTTTAGCTTGCCGGCCCCGGTCGTCTGCGGACTGCAGGCCGGCGCGGCGGGCCCGGCTCGGGATCGGTCTTCGCCGCACGTGCCGGCTGCCCATGAGGGGTTTCGATCAGCGTGATCTTCTGCCAGATCTTTCGCGAGAGGTTCGAAGCCAGGTTCTCGATGTCATTGACGCCGTCGATGACCACGGCGTCATTCACCGATTGCGCGAACAGCGCGGCGATCTTGCCGGTGATCGACAGCATTTCGGAGCAGTAGTCGAGATAGCGGGCAAGGTCGGCGGCGTTGGTGATGCGGGCTGGCGAATGCGCAGTCGGCTTGAAACTGGCTGAAAGCGTTGCCGGATCCTTGGTCAGCTGGTGCATGTCGATGACGTGGATCAGCGACCGCAGCCCGTGGAGCTGGCGAAACACCCGCTTGCGCTTGATCCGCTCCTCGGAGCGAATCAGGGCCAGGAAGCCCAGCACCGCGAGGATGATCATGTTGAGGGAGGCTTCGATGCCTTGCACCGACTGGAAGGCATCGTGGTTTCCCGAGATGCGGCCGAGCGGCAGGATTGTGCCGACGAACAGGAACATCAGCGCTCCGACGACGAAGGCGGCGATGATGAGGCCGCGCAGCCACCAGATCGGCGCCTCCAGCGCCTTGGCTGCCTTTGCCAGATCGCGCGACAGCGACACGAGCTCGGCGGCGACGCCGCGCAAGCCTGCATCGGGAAAGCGCTCGGCGACGCGCCCTTCCAGCCGTTCGGCGGTTTCGAGGATCAGTTTCGGATCAAGCGAGCGGTAGCGCATGACGAAATGTCCGATCGGTGCTCAGGGTTCGGCCGGGGCGTTGGTGCGCTTGCCGTAGCGGTTGGGGCCGGGTTGCCCTGGAAACAGGCAAAGCACGAGGAAAGCGATGATCGAGACAACCGGCACGAACAGCACCAGCGCCGCAACGCCCGGCTTGTCGAGGTCGTGCAACCGCTTGACCGCCAGCACCACGTTCGACCAAAGCGAGGCAATGAAGGCGATGAAGAAAATGAACGACCACATGTTGCTCTCGGTGGTGCCCTCCGGCACCAGCGTGAAACGGTAGAGCGGGAAGGCCTGTATGATGGCCACCAGCAGTCCTCCAAGAAAATAGGCCGCGCGGCTGACGCGGCCCGAAGCTTTGAAGAAAAGCCAGATGAGGTCGGATCTTTCAGGCAAGCGAATTCCGTCCGTGTTCGTTGAGAAAGATCAATCGCGAAGCAATTCGTTGATCGAGGTCTTGGACCGGGTCCTGGCGTCGACCCGCTTGACGATGACGGCGCAGTAGAGGCTGGGGCCGGGCTCGTTGTTTGGAAAAGGCTTGCCCGGCAGCGAGCCGGCGACGACGACGGAATTAGGCGGCACCTCGCCGTAGAAGATCTCGCCGGTGGCACGGTCGACGATCTTGGTCGACTGGCCGATGAAGACGCCCATGCCGAGCACCGAGCCTTCGCGAACGATGCAGCCTTCGACCACTTCGGAACGGGCGCCGATGAAGCAATTGTCCTCGATGATGGTTGGGCCGGCCTGCATCGGCTCCAGCACACCGCCGATGCCGACGCCGCCTGACAGATGCACATTCTTGCCGATCTGGGCACAGGAGCCGACCGAAGCCCAGGTGTCGACCATGGTGCCGCTGTCGACATAGGCGCCGACATTGACGAAGGACGGCATCAGCACGGCGCCGGGCGCGACGTAGGCGGAGCGGCGCACGATCGACGACGGCACGGCGCGGAAGCCCGCCTTCTCGAAATCGACGGCGCTCCAGCCGTCGAATTTTGAGGGCACCTTGTCCCACCATACCGCCTGACCGGGACCGCCCTCTATGATCTCCATCGGGGTGAGCCGGAAGGACAGCAGCACCGCTTTTTTCAGCCACTGGTTGACGTGCCATTTGCCGTCGGCCTGCCGCTCGGCGACGCGTGCGACGCCCCGGTCGAGCAGGTCGAGCGCCGATTGGATGGCCTCGCGCGTCTCGCCGCGGGTTGCGGTCGAAATCGTGTCGCGTTCCTCGAAGGCGTTCTCGATAATCTCCTCGAGGCTCGCGAGATCGGGCTTCGACATGAATTCGCTCCATTACCAAGCTGTTAAGGGCCGGCGCCTTAACCTGTTTGAAAGTCGCGCGGACCCTATGTGAAGGCTTGGGGAGGGTCAATCGCGGCAGCGTCACGGGACGGCGCAGGTGAATGATTGGACGGGTAAAGCAAATATGACTCCCATGGAAAAGGCGGGATGGACGCCGCTGCCGCATTCGGACGAGGATCTGGAGCGGTCGAGAAGCGTGCCGGACACGCCGCAAACGCGCGCGGAGACATATCGGCTGGCCTGGAACGATCCCGATTTCATGACGCGGCGCGAGTTGCGTGCGGTCAGACTGCAGCTCGAACTGCTTAAACCGGAGATGATCCTGGCCGAGCGCGGCATCCAATCGACCGTCATCCTGTTCGGCGGCGCCCGCATTCCCGAGCCCGGCGGCGAAGCCTGGGCGGCCAAGAACGAGACGCAGAAGAAGAACCTCGAGCAAAACAGCAAATATTACGAGGAGGCGCGCAAATTCGCCCGCCTCTGCTCACAGCAGTCGGCCACCTCGTACTATCGCGAATTCGTCGTGGTGACCGGCGGCGGGCCGGGTGTCATGGAGGCCGGCAATCGTGGCGCCGACGATGTTGGCGCGCCGTCGATCGGTCTCAATATCGTGCTGCCACACGAGCAGGCGCCAAACGCCTACGTGACGCCGGAACTCTGCTTCAACTTCCACTATTTCGCGGTCCGCAAGATGCATTTCGTCATGCGTGCCAAGGCCGTTGCGGTGTTTCCAGGCGGCTTCGGCACGATGGACGAGTTCTTCGAGACGCTGACCCTGATCCAGACCGGCCGCATGGAACGCGTGCCGGTCATTCTGTTCGGCAAGGCTTTCTGGGCAAAGGCGATCGACCTCGATTTCCTCGCCGAGCAAGGCACGATCACACCCGGCGATCAGGATATCATTGATTTCGTCGACACCGCTGACGAGGCCTGGGGGATCGTCAGCCGCTTCTATAAACTTTGACATGCAAGCAAGGACTTGAAGCGCGCCGGCTGCCTCAAGCAGGGACTTCCACGATCGCCGTGAGAAAGCTGGCGAGGTCGTCGGTGACGAAGTCCACATCGTCCTCGTTGGCCGGGTCGCGTTCCCAGATTTCCGAGAAGGTCGGCTCGAAATTGCGCGGCACCACCAGCACCGTAGTCATGCCCAGCGATTTCGGCACCGACAGGTTGCGGGCAAGATCTTCGAACATCACCGCATTTTGTCCGGTAACGGCGTGGAGTTCGGCAAATTTCTCATAGGATTGCCGCGCCGGCTTCGGGTTCAGTCCGGCTGCGACGATATCGAAAATATCATCGAAATGCTCGAGAATGCCCAACTGCCGCGCGGTGCGTTCGGCATGCCGGCGATCCCCGTTGGTGAAGATGAATTTACGGCCGGGAAGCTGGCGAATGGCGGTGCCTAGGACGGGATCTGGAACCAGCCAGGAATAATCGATGTCGTGCACTTTCTCGAGAAAATCGTCGGGGTCGATGCCGTGGCGCGTCATCAATCCGTTCAGCGTCGTGCCATATTCGCGGTAGAGCTCCTTTTGCAGCTTGCGTGCTTCCTCGCGCGGCAGCGTCAGCAATTCTCCGACGTAGGCGGTCATCTTCACATCGATCTGCGAGAACAGATTCGAATGATGCGGATAAAGCGTGTTGTCGAGATCGAACACCCAGTCGGTGACATGGGCAAAGCGGGCGGGGTCGGGAAGTGTCGTCATACGTCCTTATGGCACGAAACGATCTTTCTAACAGGAGGTTTATCCACAACCTATGCGCGCCCTGGGTGGTAAAAATGGCGCCATGATTAAAATCTTAAGCATCGCCGAAAGGTGACATTCAGCGCTTTGCTGGAACCAAGACGGACCAGTGGGAGCAAGCGATGAATCGCATATTTCTAAAGTCTGCCGCCATCGCTTTCGCCTCCGTCGCGGTCTCGCTTTTGCTGACGCTGATCGTCGTGCCGGCAATGGGGTTTCCGATCAATCGCACCATCTGGCTGACATCCACCGTGTGCCCGCTCGCGCTGGCCTGGAGCGTCGGCGCCTATACGTTCTGGCAGGGCGAAAGGTTGCAGACCGCGCATCGCGAGCTCGCCCGCGCCCATGCCCAACTCGCCGCCGCGCACAGGCGCTTGGCGGAAAAGGCGAGCCGCGACGACATGACCGGCATGCTCAACCGCGAAAGTTTCTTTGCCGCTCTCGACGGCTCCCGGCGCAAATCCGATCGCGGGGCATTGCTGATCGTCGATGCCGACCATTTCAAGACCATCAACGACAGCTACGGCCATCTGATCGGCGACGATGCGCTGCTCCTGATTGCAAACGCGATAGAGCGTGGCGTGCGCAGCGGCGACGTGCTTGGCCGCATCGGCGGCGAGGAATTCTGCGCCCTTCTGATTGGTGCCACCGAACACGAGGCCAGGCGCATCGCCGAGCGCATCCGCCGTGAAGTCGAGCGTATCCGTTTCCGGCCCGTCGACGAACGAACGGTTCCGCTGACAGTCAGTATTGGCGGCATCACCTGCGGCAGAGACGCCGCAGTGTCGGAGCTAATGCGCGCCGCCGACCAGCGGCTCTACGAGGCCAAGCATCGCGGCCGTAATCTGTCGATCATCGACCGCGATATTTCCGAAGCCGCCTGAGCTCGGCCCTAAGCCTTCTGCTGCATTCAACCGCGCCGCTGCCAGACTGTCAAAATCCGAAGATGGCGATGCGGAACAGCAGGGCGGCCGCCGCCACCGCCACCAGAGCGATGCCAAGGCCAATGGGAGAGCCCCAGCCATACCACTCCATCGCCAGCTTGGCATATTTGAACTCCTCGGCCGGTGTGAGTGGGCCGCGCGTCGGGGTCTGATTCATGTTTCACTCCTTGCAGGCTGCGACAGGCCTTGCCTTGCGCCTGATGCAGCATATTACTATAATAGCCATAATGTTAGGCAGTTTGATAGTTAGATGATCGAAATAAATTCGTCAAGCATGAATCGGGCCGACATGAAGACCGCCATCAGCCTTGCCATTATGGGCTGGCAGGACGCGACGCAGGCTTATGACGAGGCAGTGGGCGATAGGCTTGGGCTGAGTATGGCGGAACGCCATTGCCTGGCGCTGCTCTATGGCGGCCCGCGATCGGCTGGCGAGGTCGCGGCCGCAACAGGGTTGACGCCGGCCGCGGTCACCGCGCTGATCGACCGGCTGGAGGCACGCGGCCTGCTGACACGAACGCGCAGCCTTGAGGACAGGCGCAAGGTGGTCATAGAGGCGACGGAACTCACGCGAGAACTATCGACGCGCTATTATGGCGCGATCGCGCAGGAGGGGGAAAAGGTGATCGCCACATTCAGCGACACTGAACTCGCCACGATCCTGCGCTTCGTCACGGCGTCGCTCGACCTTCAGCGCGACCAGCTGGCCCGGCTGAAGGCCGAGGCTTTGGAAACAGCCGACAGCCTATAGGCTCGCCGGGCCGAGCGCTGGCTCGCCTTTGCGGCGCGCCACGATCGCCGCAAGATCGGCGGTCTCGAAAGCATCACGCAGGGCGTCGAACGACGGCAGCACGAAATAGGCACGCTGGAACTTGTCGATCTCGTAGCCGGTGCGCATCACGGTTTCCAGGTCGAAGGGGACATGGTGCGCCTCGCCGCCTTCGACCGCGAACTGAAGCTCCGTGAAGGATGACATCAGCCCGGCGCCGAAAGCCTTCAGCGGCTGGCCCGGCTCGCGTATCAGCCCGTATTCGACGGTGTACCAGTAAAGCCTGGTGATCATCTCGTCGCCGCCGAGCGCAATCACGCTATCGGCCTTTTTGCCATACATCTGCATGAAGTCGGCAAAGACCGGCTGCGTCAGGATCGGCACGTGACCGAAGAAATCGTGGAACATGTCGGGCTCGACGATGTAGTCGAGCTCCTTTTGGGTTCGCAGCCAGTTGGTGACCGGGAAGCGGCGGTGGGCGAGGTGGTCGAAGAACGGCTGGGCGGGGATGAGCCCCGGCACGGCGACGATCTCCCAGCCGGTGAACTTGCGCAGCTTCTCGCTGACCGCACCGAAATCCGGGATCTTGTCGAGAAGGCCGAGCGCCGCAACGCCATCGAGATAGGAATGATGGGCGAGCTTCCTGGTCAGCTTCGTCTGGCGGTCGCACAGTGTGCGCCACACCGCCTGTTCTTCGTCGTTATAATTGTAGCCCTGCGCCACGGTGAAATCGGCACGGCAGACCGAATAATCGCCGCGAAGACCTCGCGCCGCGCATTCGCGGGCATAGTCGGCAACGTTCATTGTCATGGCTTGCTCTCCCTGGAAATCATGATCAGCGGATTGCCGGAAATTCTAGCCGGATCGCGCGAGGCAAATCAGCTTTGATGGTGGCTCAAACGCAGGGTTGGAGGTAAAAGGCTGCACGATCGAGCTTTGGGAGAGTGAAAATGCCTCAGTTTGACGAATTCGAGATCAAGATGCTCGACATCCTGCAGCGCGACGGGCGCAAGCCGGTCTCCGAATTGGCGCAGGAGATTGGGCTGTCGACGACACCTTGCGCGCGGCGCTTCGAGGCCCTTCAGCAGGCGGGCATCATAAAGGGCTTTGCTGCGGTGCTCAGCCGCCGCGCCGTCGGGCTGATGGTCGAAGTGTTCATCCAGGTGCGCCTCGTAACCCACAGCGACGGTTCGCCCGAAACCTTTATCGCCGCCGTGCAGCGCATGGACGAGGTGTCGTCGTGCTGGACGATGACTGGAGACTACGATTTCCTGCTGCATGTCATGGTGCCGTCGGTCGACGAGCTCAATGCCTTCGTCATGCACCGGCTGATGCGGCTCGAAGGCGTGCGCGACGTACACACGCAGCTTGTGCTGCAGAACATCAAGGGGCCTGGCCATGTCCCGCTTGCACATCTCAGACGATAGGCATTTCTGCGGAAAAGCTGCACACGAACTGCTGAATCGAGCCAATCTCCAGAGCTAGATCGCCGACTACGACATGCGGACCGCCATTGCATAAGGTCCGCCATGAAAATCGTCCTGATCAATCCGCCACATACAGCTATCGGCAGCCGCGTGCCGGACGACCATCTGCCGCCGCTCGGTTTGCTGGCACTGGGCGGTCCGCTGATCGACGCGGGACATCAAGTGCGGCTTGTGGACGCCGAATTCGGGCCGATGGCGCTTGCCACGCTGGTCCGGGACGCCTTGAGCGATCATCCCCACTGCATTCTGATCGGCCATTCCGGCTCGACCTCTGCGCATCCGACAGCCCTGCTGATCGCCGGCATGGTCAAGGACATCCAGCCAGCGACAATCCTGATCTATGGCGGCGTGTTTCCGACCTATCATTGGCGCGACATACTGGCTGAAACGAATGTCTTCGACTTCATCGTGCGCGGCGAGGGCGAGGCGACCATCGTCGCGCTGGTCGAAGCGCTTGAAAACCGCAAGCCGCTGTCGGATGTGGCGGGCGTCGCCTTTCCTGACGATTTGCGGCGGCCCTTCGCCACCAAGCCGGCAAGGACGATCGCCAACCTCGATGACTACCGCGTCGGCTGGGAACTGATCGATGTCAGCCGCTACAGCTATTGGGGAGGCAAGCGTGCGGTGGTCATGCAGTTCTCGCGAGGCTGTCCGCATCTGTGCAACTATTGCGGCCAGCGCGGCTTCTGGACGCGCTGGCGGCACCGCGACCCCGTGAAGTTCGCGCGGGAGATTGCCTGGCTATACCGCGAGCATGGCGTCGAACTGATCAACCTTGCCGACGAGAACCCGACGTCGTCCAAAAAAGCCTGGCGCGCCTTTCTCGATGCGATGATCGCCGAGAATGTGCCGGTGCTGATCGTCGGCTCCACCCGCGCCGACGACATCGTCCGCGACGCCGACAGTCTGCATCTTTATCGCCAGGCCGGCGTCATCCGCTGGCTGCTTGGCATGGAAAACACCGACGAGCAGACGCTTGCATTGATCCGCAAGGGCGGCAGCACCTCATCCGACCGCGAGGCGATACGGCTGCTGCGCCTCAACGGCATCTTGTCGATGGCGACCTGGGTGGCCGGTTTCGAGGACGAAGGCTTGCGCGACCTCTGGCGCGGCTTCCGCCAGCTGATCGCTTATGACCCCGACCAGATCCAGGCGCTCTATGTGACGCCGCATCGCTGGACGCCGTTCTTCAGGATTGCCAGGGACCGCAAGGTGATCCAGCTGGACGCCCGCCTGTGGGACTACAAGCATCAGGTCCTGCGGATGACCCGCCTCAAGCCGTGGATGCTGTTCTTCGCCGTCAAGCTGATCGAACTGGCGGTGCAGTCGCGGCCCAAGGCCTTGGCGCGCATCCTGTTCCACAAGGATCCGGAGCAAAGGCATTCGATGCGCTGGTACACCAGAATGGGCCGCCGCGTCTGGTTTCGCGAAGTCTGGGGCTTTCTGGTCCGCGACCGCCGCCTCAAAAATGGCCCGACGCTCGCCGAATTCTGGGGCGCGCCGCAAGACGAGGAAGAGGAATCGATGGTTGTCGAACGCCTGCCGCGTAAGTCCGTGACCGCTATTTCGCCAAACGCTTGAGCCCCTCAGACACCCGGCCTCACGGCACGATCAGCGTGCCGGCGCCGTGTTCGGTGAACAGCTCGAGCAGCACCGCATGCGGCGTCTTGCCGTTGAGGATGACGACGCCCGCGACGCCGCGCTCGATTGCCTCGATGCAGGTCTCGACTTTGGGGATCATGCCGCCCGAGACCGTGCCATCCTTGATCAGGGCCTTGGCCTCGGCCACGGTCAGCTCGTCGATCAGCTTCTTGTCCTTGTCGAGCACGCCGGGCACGTCGGTAAGGAACAGCAGGCGCGTCGCCTGGCAGGCGCCGGCGATGGCGCCGGCAAAAGTGTCGGCGTTGATGTTGTAGGTATGGCCGTCGCGGCCGGGCGCCACCGGCGCCAGCACCGGGATCATTTCGGACCGCGCCAGGAGGTCGAGCAATGTGCGGTCGACCTCGACAGGCTCACCAACGAAGCCCAGGTCGAGCACCCGTTCGATGTTGGAATCCGGATCGATCATGGTCTTTCGCGCCTTTTCGGCAAACACCATGTTGCCGTCCTTGCCGCACAGGCCGATCGCCCACTCGCCCTCGGCATTGATCAGCGCGACGATCTCCTTGTTGATCGACCCGGCCAGCACCATCTCGACAATCTCGACGGTCTTCTGGTCGGTGACGCGCAAGCCGCCCTCGAATTTGGATTCGATGCCCATCTTGCTGAGCATGGCGCCGATCTGCGGCCCGCCGCCATGCACGACGATCGGGTTGACGCCGGATTGTTTCAAAAGTGCGATGTCGCGGGCGAAAGCCTTGCCGAGCGCGATGTCGCCCATCGCGTGGCCGCCATATTTCACCACGACCGTCTTGTTCTCGTAGCGCTGCATGTAGGGCAGCGCCCTTGAAAGCAGCGCGGCCTGCATTTCGGCGGTGGCGGCGACATCCGTCATCGGCGTGGTTCCCAGCTTGGCATGAACGGCGGCGTCTTAGCGGGAATTAGACGACGGGGCAAACGGCTTTGCTGTCACGATCGATCAAATCACCGCCTATGCCGGCCGCTGCAGCGGCGCCCGTCGGCCCAGCCAGCCCGAGATCCTTTCCATCTGCGCGGCGAACGACAAAAGCGTTTCCTCGTCGCCGGGGCGGCCGGCGGCCTGGACGCCGAGCGGCAGGCCGGCATCGGTGACGTAAACCGGAAGCGTGATCGACGGTTGCCCGCTGACGTTCTGGATCGCCGGCCAGTGGGTGAACCACAGGCTCTTGTCCATCAGCTGGCCGAATAGCGGCTTGAACTTCAGCAGGCCGGCGAGGCGCAGTCTGTCCAGGACATTCTCGATGAATTCGTCGGCGCCTTTCGGGTCCATGGTGCCGCAGGCGAGCGGCGGGTGCGCGATGACAGGCATCAGCACTGCATCATAGTGCGCGGTTTCGGTGATAAGCCGGCGCGAGGTTGCGTGCAGCCGCTGCAGGCCGGCATAGATTTCGCCGGCCGAGAGGATTTCACCGAACCGGCTCATCACGCGCGTGGCGCGTTCGATGTCGCCTGAGATGGAGCGGCCGACGCGCAAGGCCTCGCCACGCATCGTGCCGGCCACCGCCGCGGCGACGGTTCTGGCGAAATCGGCGATGAAATCACGATCGATATAGGGCAGGTCGATCTCCTCGACGCCGTGCCCGCCTTCGCGCGCCAGCGCAATCGCCGCATCCAGAGCTTTCAACGTCTCTTCGGATATCGGCAAGCCGAGCGGCGATTTTCGATAGAAGGCGAGCTTGAGCTTGCCCGGATCGCGCCCGGCGGCCGCAGCGAAACTGCCGTTCGGCGACGGTGCCGCGTAGGGCGACAGCGGGTCGGGCCCGTGGGTCAGGTCGAGCAGCAGGGCCGTATCGCGCACCGAGCGGGCCAACGCATGGTCGACGACGAAGCCGTACCAGCTTTCGGTGACGAGCGGCGTCAAGGGTACGCGGCCGCGCGAGGTTTTCAGCCCGACCAGCCCGGTGCAAGCGGCAGGCACCCTGATCGAGCCGCCGCCATCCGAGGCATGCGCCACCGGCACGACGCCGGCCGCGACCAGCGCAGCCGCACCGCCCGAGGAACCGCCGGTCGTATGCGCGGTGTCCCATGGATTGCGGGTGACGCCGTAAGCCACCGACTCGGTCACCAGCCTCAGCCCGTGTTCGGGTGCGGTGCTGGTGGCGATCGGGATCAGGCCGGCGGCCAGATAGCGTTCCGTCATCACCGAACTGAAATCGGGGGTGAAAGCTGGGATGCGGCTGCCGCCATGCGTCGGCACGCCTTTCATGGCGATGCCGAGGTCCTTCAGCGCAAAGGGCACTCCGGCAAGCGGCAGCTTGTGGTCGACGGTTTTCGCTCGCGCCCGCGCCGCCTCAAAAAGCGGTTCGGCGATGGCGTTGATCTCCGGCAGGGTGGCCTCGGCCCGGGCGATCGCCGCATCGACGAGATCTTGCGGTGTGATCTCTCCCTTGTGCACGAGTGCGGCCTGGCCGGTTGCGTCATGCTCCCACAGAACCCGCTCGATCGACATGGTCGCCCTCCCGCTCATTGCAAGCTAGCGGGCGGCGATTTCATTGGCAATCGACGCTGGCGCTGCCGGTGCGCAAGACCATTTCAGTCGTTGCAAATACATTACAATCGCCTAATTTGGCGGCGAATGACGCCGCAGGACATCAGCAACCTGATTGTCCGGACTTCGATGAAGGACCGGGCTGCGTTCGATCTGCTCTACCGGCAGACCAGCGCGAAACTTTTCGGCGTCTGCCTTCGTGTATTGAAGGATCGGGGAGATGCTGAAGAAGCGCTTCAAGAGGTCTTCGTCAAGATATGGACGAAGGCGGACCGTTTCGCCGTTTCGGATCTGAGCCCGATCTCCTGGCTGGTGGCCATTGCGCGCAATCATGCGATCGATCGGATCAGGGCGCGGCGAGAGCCTGCCGCCTATATCGATGCCGCGCTCGACGTGGCCGATCCGGCGCCGGGGCCGGAGACCATGGCCGTGGCGGGCGGTGAGTCCGAACGCATCTACCATTGTCTCGAGGAATTGGAGAAGGACCGGGCGGCGGCCGTTCGGGGCGCCTATCTGGATGGCAAAAGCTATGCCGAACTGGCGGAGCGCTATGGCGTACCGCTGAACACGATGCGGACCTGGCTGCGGCGCAGCCTGTTGAAACTGAGAGAATGCCTGGAGAGATGACGCTGGCTGACGACAATGGACCGGAACGTGGGGGCGACGACCTGTTCGCCGCCGAATACGTTCTTGGCGTTCTGGCCGCCGATGAACGCGAGATCGCGTCGCGCCGCATTGATGCGGACGCCGCCTTCGCGCGCCTTGTCGATGCCTGGGAGGCGCATCTTTCGCCGATGGCCGCCGCCTATCCGGAGACAGAGCCTCCGATCAGGGTCAAGGAAGCATTGGACCGCCGGCTTTTCGCTGCAGAGCCGCGCGCCGGCCTGTGGTCGAGCCTTGGCTTCTGGCGCGGTCTTGCCGCCGCCGCCATTGCGGCGCTGGCGATCTACATCGCCGTGCCTTACTTCCGCCCGTCCACCGAGCCGCCGCAGGCGCGGCTTGTCGCCTCGCTGGCGGCCGAAGGCAGCGACGTCAAATATCTCGTCGTCTACGATGCCGCCCGTCACGAGGTCGGTCTTTCCCACGTTTCCGGCGAGCGGGCCGCCGGCAAGGACTTCGAGCTGTGGATGATCGAAGGCAAGAAGGCGCCGGTGTCGATGGGCGTCATCCCGGCCGGTGCGACCGCGCATTTGGCCATCCCGCCCGCCGTCCAGGAGAAATTGGCGCAAGGCGCCGTGCTTGCGGTCAGCGTTGAGCCGGCCGGCGGTTCACCGACCGGCCAGCCGACTGGACCGGTGGTCGCAGCGGGCGATCTGAAGAGCATCTGACCGCTTCTCATCGCGGGAAGCAGACCTGAAATCTATCTCCCGCGATGTAGACGCCTGCAAAGCTTGTTGGCGGCTGTCGATCCGAGCCCGGCAAATTGCAGCGACAAATATTTTTTTGCGGAGAGGGCGAAACTCCAGCATTTCTATCGCGTATCTCCTTGCGTTCCCAAATGAGGGGAACGATAACCCGAGGAGGTTGAAATCATGCGTAAATTCGCCACCCTTTTGCTTGCCGGCACGGTCGCCATTTCCGCGCTCGCCACCATTGCCTATGCTCAAAATCCGATGGTCGGCGGCGCCGCCATGTATGCCCAGAAAAACATCGTCGAAAATGCTATCAACTCGAAGGACCACACGACGCTGGTCGCTGCCGTCAAGGCAGGCGGCCTGGTCGATACACTGCAAAGCGCTGGCCCCTTCACTGTGTTCGCGCCGACCAACGAGGCCTTTGCGGCACTTCCAGCCGGCACGGTGGAGACGCTGCTCAGGCCTGAAAACAAGGACAAGCTTGTCAAGATCCTGACTTGCCATGTCATCGGCGCCAAAGCGATGGCCGCCGACGTCGCCAAGATGGTCAAGAACGACGGCGGCACCCACAAGGTCAAGACGGTCGGTGGTTGCGAACTGTCGCTCAAGGCCGACGGCGGCAAGGTCACCGTGACCGACGAGAACGGCAACGTCGCCAATGTGACGATCGCCGATGTCGAGCAGTCCAACGGCGTCATCCACGTCGTCGACAAGGTTCTCCTGCCGAAGATGTAACAAACGCACGCTGCCGGCGAAGATATCGCTAAGGGCCTCCCTGCGCACGCTCCGCGCCGTTCACGCAAGATGTGGATAGGCGCGGAGTCCCGCTTTGAGGACAGCGATCGTCACCGGCTTTTGATTTCCGTGTGGCGGTCGAATTTGGCACAAGCAATGACAGGAGGAATGGCCATGAACCGTCGCGAGCTTCTTTTGAGTGGTGCGGCAGCCATTGGCGTTGTCGCAGGCGCCACCGCGCTGCGCATGGGCGGAGCCCAGAATGCACGCGCGGCTGAGACTTTCGAGGTTACCAAGACCGAAGCCGAGTGGCGCGCCATCCTGTCCGACGCGGCCTTCAATGTGCTGCGCAAGGAGGGCACGGAATACCCGGGCACCAGTCCGCTGCTCAACGAGCACCGCAAAGGCATCTTCGCTTGCGCCGGCTGCGGCCTGCCGGTCTATTCGTCAGAGACCAAGTTCGATTCCGGCACAGGCTGGCCGAGCTTCTGGCAGGAAATCCCGAATTCCGTCGGCAAGACCGTGGACAGGTCTTTGGGCATGACCCGCACGGAGGTCCATTGTCGCCGCTGCGGCGGCCATCTCGGCCACGTATTCGACGACGGTCCGCCGCCGACCGGGTTGCGACACTGCATCAATGGCGTTGCCCTGACCTTCAAGCCGGCGACCGGGTGAGGACGGCTGCGACCCTGACTTTGTCGGAGCGCGAGAGGACTTCGTAATGGTTGATTTTGCGCATGACCCCGAAAATCGCTTTTCGGGGTCATGCGCGAGGGCGCCAGGCGGGGGATCCAGCGCGCCTCAATGGCCTCCGCCACCGCCGCCCTGAGCGGCTGGCTTGCGGATCACCAGGGTGAAGAGCCCAAGCGTCGCGAACAAAACCGTCAGCATGAAGAATACGTCCATGAACGACAGCAGCGACGCCTGCTGCTGGACCATGCCTGACAGTTTGGAGATGGCCGCCTTGGAGGCGTCTAGCCCGGCGGTCTGCTCGAAGTTGAGCGTCATGTTCTGCAGCTTCTGCTGCGCAGCGGCACTTCCCCATTGCACGTGCTCGGAAAGCCTGGCGTAGTGGAAGGCATTGCGGTCGATCAGCACGGTGTTGATGACTGCCAGGCCGACGGCGCCGCCGAGATTGCGGGTCAGGTTGAACAGGCCAGACGCATTCTTCAGCCGCTCCGGCGGCAAGGTTCCGAGCGCAATGTTGTTGATTGGCACCATACAAAGCATCATCGAGCAGCCGCGCAGGATCTGCGGGATCAGCAGTTCATAGAAATCCCAGTCGGCGGTGAGATGCGTCATCCACCAGGTCCCCGTGGCGAAGCCGAAGAAGCCGATCATCATCATGATGCGCGGGTCCATCTTGTTCGACAATATGCCGGAGATCGGCGCAGTGAAGAACATGGCTAGGCCGCTGACGAACAGCGCCTCGCCGATCATCATCGAATCGTAGCCGCGGATCCGCCCCAGGAACACCGGATAAAGATAGGTCAGACCGTAGAGGCCGATGCCGACGACGAAGGAGAACAACGAGCCGAAGGCAAAATTGATATTGCTGAAAGCCCTCAGATCGACAATCGGCTCCTCGGCGGTGAACACGCGCCAGAAGAACAGCACCGCGCCGAAGGTCATGATGACGGCGCAGATGAACACCGCCTGATCCTGCAGCCAGTCGTTGTTGGGACCCTCCTCCAGCACATATTCCATGCAGCCCAGGAAGGCGGCCATGCCGGCAAGCCCCCACCAGTCGAACTTGCTGAACAGCTTGAGATTGGGTTTGTCGAAGTCGATCAGCGACCAGGCGGCCGTCGTCACCAGAATGCCGGGCACGACGTTGACCAGGAACAGCCAGTGCCAGGACATGGCATGGCTGATATAGCCGCCGACGGTCGGGCCGATGGTTGGCGCCAGCGTCGCCACCAGGCCGATCATCGGCGAGACGATGGCGCGGCGCGACGGCGGGAAGATGGTGAAGGCGGCTGCAAAGACGCTCGGGATCATGCCGCCGCCGATGAAGCCCTGCACGGCGCGGTAGACGATCATCTGGTCGATATTGGTTGCGGTCGCCGCCAGCGCGCTGGCCGCCGTGAAACCTGCCGCCGAGATTGTGAACAGCACCCGCGTCGACAGCATCCGGCTGAGGAAGCCCGACAGCGGGATCATCACCACCTCGGCAATCAGATACGCCGTCTGCACCCACGGAATCTCGTCCGAACTGGCGCTCAGGCCCGCCTGGATCTCGGCCAGCGAGGCCGAGACGATCTGGATGTCCAGGATCGCCATGAACATGCCGAACACCATTGCCAGGAAGGCGATGACGCGGCGCGTCGAGATGTGGTCGACCGGCACCGGCATGGCTGGCGCCGGCGCCGATCCTGCAGTTAGGGTTGCGGTCGCCATGACCCTTGCTCCCGGTTCCGCTTTACTTCGATGCCGAAGGCGCGGTGCGGCTGTCGACGGCGACGACGACGCTCAGGCCGGCGCGCAGCTTGCCCGTCTTCAGCACATCCGCGGGCACGTCTATGCGAACCGGAACGCGCTGCACCACCTTGGTGAAATTGCCTGTGGCGTTTTCCGGCGGCAGCAGCGAGAACACTGCTCCCGAAGCCGGGGCCAGCGACGACACGGTACCCTCGATGTCCTGACCGTCGATCGCGTCGACCGACACTCTGACCTTTTCACCAGGCACCAGCCGGGCAAGCTGGGTCTCCTTGAAGTTGGCAACGATGTAGAGCTTGTCCATTGGCACGATGACGGCGAGCTTCTGTCCGGGGCTGATCAGGTCGCCCTGCTCGACCGAGCGGTTGCCGACCACGCCGTCATAGGGTGCGCGCAGCACGGTGAAGGACAGATCCCGCACCGCCTTGTCGTGGGCAAGCTGCAGCGAGCCCAGCGTGCTTGCCGATTCCGCCCGCTGCGCCTGGAGCACGCCGATATTCGCCTGAGCCGCCGCGATCTGCGCGTCGGCGCCGGCTAGTGCGGCATTGGCTTGCTCGACCGCCGTCTGGGCATCGTCCAACTGGGCCTGGGTACCGACGCGGGTCTTGAGCAACTGGGCGGCACGAACCTGAGCTCGCTTCGCATTATCGGCCGCGGCCTGGTCGGCGGTCTTCTGCGCCTGCGCCTGCTTGAGCGAGGCGCGCGCCGCCTCGGTCTGGGCATCGATGCGGTCGAGCGTCTTGCTCAACGTGGCGATCTGCGCCTCGGCCTGGGCAACGGCTATCTTGTAGTCACCGTCATCGACGATCAGCAGCGGGTCGCCGGCCTTCACCTGCTGGTTCTCGGTCACTTTGACCTGATCGACATAACCCGAGATTTTTGGCGAGATGAACGCGGTGTCGGCCTGGACATAGGCATCGTCAGTCGTGATCATGAAGCGCCCGTCGGTCCAGTAATCATAGCCATACCAGGCGCCGGCGCCCAGCAGGGCCAGGCCGATGATGGGCAACAACATCGAGCGCATCGAGCGCTTCTTCTTGGCGGGAGCCAGCGGGGTGACGTCGGCGGGCTTGAGAGGGGTTTCCGGCGCTTCGATCGCAGGCTGGACCTTGGCACTGGGGAAGGGGCGGACTTCGGCACTGGTGGGCGCGTTCGAGGACATGATATCTCTCTAAATTAACTGGCGCTGAATTTTGTCAGACTGAACCGTTCGGTTCGATCTCGACGTTGACTTAGCGCTTAAAGAGGACCATATCAAGAGCAATCGAACCGGATGGTTCGAATTATTTTACGAGGTGTGACATTATGGCCGAAGCCCCCAAGGCCGCTCCTTTGCCTGATTCAGGCCCATTGCCCAGCGCTGGCAAGGACCAGTGCGATCTGCTGGACAGCCTGCCGCGCGGCCGCCCGGCCGCGGGTCAAGACCCGGTCAAGCGCAGCCAGATCATCGACGGTGCGCGCCGTGTCTTCATCGAAAAGGGCTTCGAAGCCGCGTCGATGAACGACATTACGCGCGAGGCCGGCGTGTCCAAGGGCACCATCTATGTCTACTTTGCCAACAAGGAAGAGCTCTTCGAAGCGCTGATCGAGGAAGAGCGCGGCACGATTTTCAAGAACATGTATGAGGTGCTCGACCAGATCGGCGACCTTCGCCAGACGTTGGTGAAGTTCGGCATCGTGCTGTCCATGAAGATCACTTCGGCGCGGGTCATCCTGGCGCAGCGGACGGTGATCGGCGCGTCGGAACGCATCCCGGAGCTTGGTGCCCGGTTCTACGAACGCGGCCCGAAGCGTGGCCATGACAGGGTCGTCGTTTTCCTCAACATGGCTATCGAACGCGGCCTGCTGAAGATCGACGACGTCGAGCTTGCCGCCTATCAGTTCACCGAACTGTGTCTGGCCGGTCTTTTCCGCCAGTGCATTTTCGCCTATCGCACCAAGGCGCCAAGTGTGGCCGAGATCGAACACATCGTCAGGTCGGGCGTCGATGTGTTCCTGAAGGCCTACGGCACCGAACAGCTTGCAGAGCAGGAACGGGCCTCCAGCCCCGCCTGACAGGCTGCCAGGGTCGGTGGCCTATCCGCCATTGGCGGCGAGCACGATCGCCGCACGCAGTTCCTCGAGACCCTCGCTCTTTTCCGACGACGTGGCGAGCACGAAGGGAAATGCCGCCGGGCGTTTCTTGATCTTCTGGAGCGTTTCCTCGATCAGCCGCGGTACCCCCGCCGCTTTGATCTTGTCGGTCTTGGTCAGCACGATCTGATACGACACCGCCGCCTTGTCGAGCAGCGACAGCACCTCGTCGTCCTTGGCCTTGATGCCATGGCGGGCATCGATCAGCACGTAGACGCGCTTCAGCGTCACCCGGCCCTTGAGATAGTCGAACACGAGCTTCGTCCACTCGTCGACCTTTTCCTTCGGCGCCGTGGCGTAGCCATAGCCCGGCATGTCGACCAGCGCCATCGGCGGCAGGTCGGCGCCCTCTCCCGAAAATCCGCCCGGCACGAAATAGTTGAGCTCTTGCGTGCGGCCCGGTGTGTTGGAGGTGCGCGCCAGCCCCTTCTGGTTGACCAGCGCGTTGATCAGCGACGATTTGCCGACATTGGAGCGGCCGGCAAAGGCGATCTCGGGCGGTCCCTCCGGCGGCAGGAATTTCATCGCCGGCACGCCGCGGATGAAGATCCAGGCTCGCGTGAACAATTCGATGCCGATCGTGGTCTTGTTCAACGCGTTCAAACCGCCGCCTCCAGAAGAAAAATGTTGCTGCCACGAATAGCATCGAGATTGCGGCTGATCTTTTCCACTGGCCAGTGCCACCACGCCAGCGCCAGCAGCCGCCGGATGGTCCTGTCATCGAAGCGCATCTTCACCACTTTGGCCGGATTGCCGGCGACGATCGCATAGGCCGGCACATCGTGCGTCACCACCGACTTTGCCGCGACGATGGCGCCGTCGCCGATCTTCACGCCCGGCAGCATAACCGCTTCCATGCCGATCCAGACGTCGTTGCCGACGATTGTGTCGCCACGCACCTCCTTCGACCATGTCGCCGGGTCGAAGCCTTCCTCCCAGCCGTGACCAAAGATGTTGAACGGATAGGTCGAAAAGCCGGACATGGCGTGATTGGCGCCGTTCATGATGAAGCGCGCGCCTTCGGCAATGGCGCAGAACTTACCGATGATCAGCCTGTCGCCGATGAACGGATAATGATGCAGCACGCATTTTTCGGCGAATTTGTCGGGTCCGTCAGGGTCGTCATAATAGGTGAAGTCGCCGATCTCGATATTCGGCGCCGTCACCAGCGGCTTCAGAAAGCCGACGCGCGTGTGCAACGGGATCGGATGCTTGATCGATGGATTGGGTCCGGTCATATCGAGCTCCGTCGGGCAACTGCCAGCCAGGTCAAAATAGCGCGATCCGTCCGGCAGTACCAATCGCTTAATCCAGGCGGGCAGCCTGTGCAAAAAGCCCCGGACGAACCGGGGCTTTCTGGTTTCGCACTATCGGAGCGCCGGCTATTCCGCCGGCGACGGTTTCTTGCGGAACAGCGCGACCAGATTGTCCCACAATTCGATCTTGGCGCCCTGCCGCTTCATGATCACGCCCTGCTGCAGGATCGACAGCGTGTTGTTCCAGGCCCAGTAGATAACGAGGCCGGCCGGAAAACCCGCCATCATGAAGGTGAAGATCACGGGCATCCACGTGAAGATCGCCGCCTGCGTCGGGTCCGGCGGCGTCGGGTTCATGCGCATCTGCAGGAACATCGTCACGCCCATGATCAGCGGCCAGACGCCGATCATCAGCATGTGCGGCAAGGTAACGGGGATCAGCCCGAACAGGTTGAAAATCGATGTCGGGTCCGGCGCCGCCAGATCCTGGATCCAGCCGAAGAACGGCGCGTGCCGCATCTCGATGGTGATGTAGAGCACCTTGTAGAGCGAGAAGAACACCGGGATCTGCAATGCCACCGGCCAGCAGCCGGCGAGCGGATTGATCTTCTCGGTCTTGTAGAGCTCCATCATCGCCTGCTGCTGCTTCATCTTGTCGTCCGCGTATTTCTCGCGGATCTCGAGCATCTTGGGCTGCACCTTCTTCATGTTCGCCATCGACGCATAGGACTTGTTGGCGAGCGGGAAGAACAGCGCCTTGACGATGACGGTGGTGGCGAGGATCGCCAGACCGAAATTGCCGAAGAATTTGTAAAGCGTGTCGATCAGCCAGAACATCGGCTTGGTGATGAAATAGAACCAGCCCCAGTCGATCAGCAGATCGAACTGGCGGATATGACGGTCCTTTTCATAGGCGTTGATCGTCGAAACTTCCTTGGCGCCGGCGAATATCTCCGACTCCACGGTCGTCGATTGCCCGGGAGCGATTGTGACCGGATCGGACAGGAAATCGGACTGGTAGCTGTGCGGATGGGGCCCGCTTTTGAACTCGAAATAAGAGAATTTGGGCTGAAATTCGCGGCCGCTCGGCGGCACCAGGGTCACCGCCCAGTATTTATCGGTGATGCCGAGCCAGCCGTCGGTCGACTTGCCTGGCTTGAATTCTCTCTCCGATTCGACCTTGGAGTATTTGTACTCTTGCAGGCCTTCGCTGCCGGTAACACCGATCAGGCCTTCGTGCAGCACATAAGTGCTGGCGATAGCCGGCTTGTCGAAACGGGTGACGCGGCCATAGTTCGACAACGTCGCGGGTGCCGAGCCCCCATTCTGGACCGTGTCGGACACGGTGAACATATATTGGCTGTCGACAGAGAAGGTGCGCTTGAAGGTCAGGCCCTTGTCATTGGTGAAGGTCAGCGTGACCGGCGTCGCTGGCGTCAGAGTCGCATTGCCATCGGTCTGCCAGACCGTGTCAGGGCCGGGCAGCCTGCCCACATCCGGCGTGCCGGAAAAGCCGATCTCGGCGAAATAGCCGTTCGGCAGGGACGCCGGGTTGAGCAACGCGATCTCGGGCGAAGTCTTGTCGACCGTCTCCGTGTAGTGCTTGAGCCGGAGGTCGTCGAGGCGCGCACCGGTGAGGTTGATCGAGCCTTCGAGGCTCGGCGTGTCGATCTTGACGCGGCTGGTCGAGGCAATCGCCTGGTCGCGGCCGGCCGCGGTGACGGCTTCGCCGCCAGGCGCGTTCGGAATGGCGCCCGGCTGCACCGGTGTTTCGCTGGCGCCCGGGCTGGTGCCTTGGGCGGCCTTCTTCTGCTCCGCCACGCGCTGCTCTTCGATGCGGGCGGCTTCGCGCTGCATCTCGCTGCGCGGCATCACATAGAAATATTGCCAAAGCGCCAGGATCAGCACCGACAGTGCGATGGTGATGAAGAAGTTGCGGTTGTTTTCCATCGAAGCCCTTGGCCTATCGTGTTCCACGCAATCTGCGGGAGAGTTCGGCCTTCAACTGGCCGAACGGAGTGGTAAGCACGTCTTCGCGCCCGACAATGACATAATCATTGCCTGGCGCCATGTCATCGGCGGCATGTGTGCGCACGGCTTCTCTCAGCCGCCGCCGGATGCGGTTGCGAACGACGGCGTTGCCGACCTTCCTGGTGACGGTGTAGCCGACGCGCGGCGCCTCGCTGTCGCCGCGGCCCAGGACCTCGACGAGGAAAAGCCGCCCGCGGCGCTTTTCGCCGCGGCGGACAGCCAGGAATTCCGCGCGCTTCAGAAGCCGCTTGGGATGGGCACCCGTTGGCTTGCCGGTTGCGGGCAACGATCTTGTCTCTCGCTTGGTGCTCAGGCGCTGAGACGCTTGCGGCCGCGGTTGCGGCGGGCTGCGACGACGCCGCGGCCACCTTTGGTGGCCATGCGGGCGCGGAAACCGTGCCTGCGTTTGCGGACGAGTTTGGACGGCTGGTAAGTACGCTTCATTTGTTTAAATACCGCGGGGTGCGGCCCTTCTTGATTCTGTCACTTTGTAACAGGAGCTTTGCCGGGCCGGTTTTGGCGCGATCGAAACCGCGCCGGGACGAATGGCCCGAGCGTGAGCGGGCTTATAGAAAGAAGGGTTTTGGAAGTCAATCCAGCGTGTCGGGCCGGCATTGTCGGACCGGCATCGAAGTCTTGCGGCCCTTTGTCCGGCTTCGACCAAGGATGAATTTGGCAAAAAAGCCGCAATCGCCTAATCTCACCCGATCAAGCGATCGTGAAGACGAGCAGTCCCTAAGACAAGCAGCCGTGATGACAGGCAGCCGTGACGACGAGCATGAGTGAAGTCCCAGCAACCGACGAAAGCATCGCCCAGGCGAAGGCGGCCACCCGCAGGGTGCCGCTGGCGCGCGGCCTGTCGACCAAGTTGCTGCTGCTCACCATCGTCTTCGTGCTCTTGGCCGAAATCCTCATCTTCGTGCCCTGGATCGCCAGCTACAGGCTGAGTTGGCTGAAGGAGAGGCTGAGCACCGCCGCCGCGGTTTCCATCGTCCTGGTGCAGGGCGAACCTGCCTCGCTGTCGCGTGCCGCCCAGAACGACGTACTGATGGCGATCGGCGCCAAGGCGATCGCCGTGCGCGACGGCGGCGTCTCGCGGCTTCTGGTCGTGGCCGAAATGCCGCCGCAGGTCGACGAGCATATCGATATCGCCAATGTCGGCATGATCAAGGGTATGACCGGCGCGCTGGACACGCTGTTTTTCGGCGGCAAGCGGATGCTGCGCGTTTTCGGGCCGGTCGGCGACAGCGACAAGGAATTCGAGCTGATCATGCCCGACCACCGCCTGCGCAATGCCATGCTGATCTATTCGCGCAACGTCGCCTTCGTCTCGCTGCTGATCTCGCTGTTCACCGCCATGCTGGTCTACGCCGCGATAGACCTGATCATGATCGGCCCGATCAGGACGATGACACGCTCGATGCTGTCCTTTTCCGAGGCGCCCGACGATCCCGGTCGCATCATTCACCCCGCCGCCCGGGCCGACGAGATCGGCGTCGCCGAACGCGAGCTGTCGCAGATGCAGGAGCGGCTGCAGAAGATGCTGTCCGAGCAGAAGCACCTGGCCGATCTCGGCCTCGCGGTTTCGAAGATCAACCACGACATGCGCAACATCCTCGCCTCGGCGCAGCTCATGTCGGACCGCCTGCGCCAGGTCAAGGACCCGACCGTGCAGGCCTTCGCACCAAAACTGCTGCGCGCGCTCGACCGTGCGGTGTCCTACTCGGAGGGCGTGCTGGCCTATGGCCGCACCCAGGAGCCGCCGCCGTCGCGCCGCAGGCTGCGGCTGCGCCAGCTGGTCGAAGACGTCCAGGGCCTGCTCGACATCGAATGCGGCATCGAATTCGTCAACGCCGTCGATCCGGTGCTCGAGGTCGACGCCGATTCCGACCAGCTGTTCCGCGTGCTCACCAATCTTAGCCGCAACGCCGTGCAGGCGATGGCGGCCGACACCGAGAGCGCCGTGGTGCGCCGCTTGACCATATCGGCCGAGCGCATCGGCAGCGTCAGCCGCATCGTCGTCACCGACACCGGCCCCGGCCTGCCGCCAAAGGCGCGAGAAAACCTGTTCGCGGCATTTCGCGGCTCGGCCCGCAGCGGCGGCACCGGCCTTGGCCTGGCGATCGCCCATGAATTGATCCGCGCCCATGGCGGCACGGTGGAGCTGGTCGAATCGATCGGCGGCCGCACCACATTCGCGGTCACCATTCCCGACCAGCCGGTCCGGCTCGACCAAGCCCGCAACGGTCTGCGCCGCCCGGCGTAACGAACCGTTTCGTTACGGACCGTTTCAATTCGCAAATGGTTGGTCCGAGACTACGAGCCATCGGCTCGGCCGCCGTGCAACGGCGTGTTTCGTTACGGGCCGTTCCGATTGGCAAATGACTGATCCAAGACGACGACCTATCGGCTCGGCCGCCGTGTGACGCGATCTTGCCTTCGCCGGCCGGCGCATGACGGCAAAACTTTTGGCCAGGATCGGCTTGCTTTTCGCAAATTCAGTCGCTAGGGAACAGCTCACATTCGCGGCCGGTCGCCAGGATCGGATCGCGGGGCTATGCAAAGCATGGCCTGTTGCGCGCCCGTAGCTCAGCTGGATAGAGCACCAGACTACGAATCTGGGGGTCAGGAGTTCGAATCTCTTCGGGCGCGCCAATAAACTCATGCCTACCCCGGGGAACATAAGTAACAGAATCTACCACCGGTGGCCGGAAAGTCGCGAGGGCTGAGCGCCATCCATGCCAAAAAGGGGATCGTCAGCTAATGCTGCTCAGTCGGCCTGCTTAATCTCCGGGCCCGGTTCAGTCGGCGGGCCTGGCGTGCAATCCTGGCCGGTGCATTCCTGCACCGGATCCTTCGCCGGCGGCAGACAATTTTGGCCTTCACAATGAACGGGCGGCTGCGCTGTTGCGGCTTTATTGTTCTGCGGCACAGGCCGATCCTCAGCGCGAACGGCCGGTATTCCAAGGTCGATCACGGCCGTGCACAAGAGCGCAATCCGAAGCAAGTTCATTTTCGCCTCCGCAACTGACAGCGAGACGCAGATTATATCTTCGAACTGCGGCCAACATCCTGTCACCCGCGAACGGCGTTAACAGTGCGTTTCATTGCCGGTCGGAAGGGCGTACCGATTGAGATCGAGCGTCATCCTCTTCCTGGCGAAATAGCGCCAGAAACGGAGCTTTCGGCCAGAGGTGACTGAAGCCAACCTTCCGATTTTTCTGTACACCTGTTCGAAGGGTTCGAGGTGCGTTAGGGCCTCGCATATTCGAGGTTTTCAGTTCTTTCACGGGGGAACGTAGATGACGGCATTCAACAGCGTCCGTTTCCGGGTCCAAGCCGGGTAGTGAAGACGAATTCGTCGAACTGTTCAGCAGCGCTCCGCGCAATTTCGAGGGATTGCGAAAAATGGCTCTCATCAAATCGGGAGATGGCGCCTTCTTCTCGATTGGAGAGTGGGACACGTTTCAGCATATGGTCGATGCCAGGCCCAAAATGCTGGGCAATCTTGATCGGTTCCGGCATACGTTGCAGCAGCTTGAGGGCGGATATACGGATGCTGTTTCCGGCGAGGCTGTCTTCGAAACGGACGGCAGGAGCAGCGGCAGGTCGGTATAGTTTCGCACTTCGAAAAGCTTATGCCGTGCGCCACTTCCCGGCTCTATTACCTAAACCGCACATTCCCCCTGGAAAGCTCTGCCACTGACCTGCATCCCATCAGCCGCATGTCGCGTTCGATCTCGGTTCGCATCAGGCCGAGCGCCCGTTCGACGCCGGCCTGCCCGGCGGCTGCCAGCGGGAAGAGATAGTAGCGCCCGACGCCGACGGCCTTGGCGCCCAACGACAGGGCCTTCAGCACATGCGTGCCGCGCTGGACGCCGCTGTCGATGATCACGTCGATCTTGTCGCCCACCGCGTCGACAATCTCCGCCAGTTGGTCGAAGGGGCTGCGCGAGCCGTCCAGCTGTCTGCCGCCATGATTTGACAGAACGATGCCGGTGCAGCCGATGTCTACCGCCTTTCTGGCATCGGCGACGCTCATGATCCCCTTCAGGCAAAACTGGCCGTTCCAGAAGCGGACCATGTCTTCGACGTCCTTCCAATCCAGCGATGGATCGAGGATCTCGGTGAAATAGCGGCTGATGGAAAGCGCTCCGCCACCGAGATCGATATGGCCGTCCAACTGCGGCAGGCTGAATTTTTCGTGCGTCAAATAGTCGATAGCCCATCTCGGCTTGATCGCGAACTGCATCATGCCGCCGAGCGTAAGCCGAAAGGGGATGGAAAAGCCGGTCCGCAGGTCACGCTCGCGGTTTCCGCCGGTGACGCTGTCGACCGTCAGCATCATCACCTCGACGCCGGACGTCTTGGCGCGCTCCATCATGGCGCGGTTCAGGCCGCGATCCCTGTGAAAATAGAACTGATAGACCTGCGGCGTCCTGTGCTTGCGGACTTCCTCCAGGCTGATCGTGCCGAGCGACGAGACGCCGAACATCGTGCCGAACTTCTCCGTCGCCGCGGCGACGGCGCGCTCGCCGCTATGGTGAAACAGCCGCTGGAGAGCCGTCGGCGAACAATAGACCGGCATCGCCAGCTTCTGGCCCATGACGGTGACCGACATGTCGATCTGTCCAACGCCGGCAAGGACGTTGGGGACGAGATCGCAGTCCTCGAACGCCGCCGTGTTGCGCCGCAGCGTCGTCTCGTCGTCCGCGCCGCCATCGATATAATTGAAGATCGGACCTGGCAGGCGCTGTTTTGCCAGCCGGCGGAAGTCCTGAAAATTGTAGCAGCTTTGCAATCTCATGAAATCAATCGGGTATATGCCGGGCCCGATGTCAAGCCTGTGCCATTGTCGATCGCCGGCGCTCTCGCCTCAGCCCGCCAGAGCGCCAACCGACTCCCGCTCCACCAGCGGGCATTCGAGCTTGGTGATGGGATAGCGGCCACGACCGGGAGCAGCGGGGACTTCGAGCTGCTCGATCGCCCATTGTCCCATCGCCATATGCGGCAGGATCGACGTCGTCAGCGGCGGGAACAGATGCCGCGCGATCTCCTCGTCGTCATAACCGATCACCGAAATATCCCGGGGGATGTGCAGGCCGGCCTCCTTCAGCGCCTCGTAGCAGCCGATCGCGGTGCGGTCGTTCTGGCAGAAGATGGCGGTCGGCCGGTCCTTCAGCGCCAAGAGCTCGACGGTCGCGGCATAGCCGGCGCTCGCCGACCAATCGCCTTCGACGACCAGCGCCGGGTCGAACGGAATGTCGGCCGTCGCCAGCGCCCGGCGGTAGCCCTTCAGCCTGTCCTGCGCCGCTTGCATCCAGGGCTCGCCGGTGATGGTAGCGATGCGCCGGTGGCCATGGCCGATCAAGTGGCGGGTGGAGCTCTGGCCGCCGGCGATCTCGCTCGGCACCACGGCGGGGAAGGCATAGTCGGCGGTGTAGCAGTTGAGCAGGATGACCGGAATGTCGAGGCCGTAGAGATAGTCCGGCGCGACGATCTCGCGGGTGAAAATGGTCATGTAGATCAGCGCCGAAATGCCCCGCTTGGTCAGTGCCGCGATGGCCCGGGGCTCCATCACCTCGTCGCCCATGGTCTGCGCCACCAACACTACATTGCCGGCGTTCCACGAGGCTTGCCGCGCCCCTTCAATGGCGACGACCGCCTCCGGGCTGGTCGCCAACTGGTCGACGGCGAAGCCGATCACGCCATCCAGCCCGTCGAATGCGGCAACCGGGGCTCGCAAGGCAGAAAACACGGGCGGCGAATAGCCCAGCGTTCGCGCCGTCTCGATCACCCGCTCGCGGGTTTGCTGCGACAGCCTGATGCCCGGCGTGTTGTTGAGCACGAACGAAACCGTCGCCTGCGAACAGCCTGCCGCCCTGGCGATGTCGGTCATGGTGACGCGGCCCTTGGAGTTTTTCCCGGACAGCTTGCGCCGCCTGGTACCCTCAAGGACGGGATCACGCAGTGGTTCGTTCATGTCATTGGTCCCTCGAACCTCGGATTTATAGGGCGAAGCGATACTAATAGATATAATCGACCCTCTTAGGCGATTTAGTCCCCGATCCAAAACGGTTGCGACTGGGGAGGCCTCTCTCGTTTGTGGCGAGAAATCCCGATCAACTAATACTCTTTACTAATATCTGGCATCCCTATAACGTCAATCCATCATGCCCGGACGACGTCGGACCGCGCATGTTCGGAACGCAAGTCAGCCTGGTATCGGACGGTTCCCGTCAGTCGAAGCTTGCCTGCCGCTCCGGGAAATGTCAGACAAATCGGACTATTTACGAACGCCGAATGAGTCTCTAAAGTCGACGATAGCGGCTGGAATGGCGTCGTTCTTCGCTGCCGGAAACCCTTGAGGAGGAGGGCGTCCAAGCCGCGCCGGCACGTTCATCATCAGCGAAAATTACTGAGTCAAAATGGGAGGTTGAATATGAAATCTGTGATACGAAATGCGTCCGTCGCCGCTGCGGCCCTGCTGCTCGGCCTTTCCGCCAGCGCAATTGCGCGGGCCGACGACAAGCCGACTCTGGCCTTCGTCGTCAACGGCGCTTCCGATTTCTGGAAGGCGGCCGAAGCCGGCGTCAAGAAGGCTCAAGGCGAACTGCCCAATTACAATCTGGAGCTCAAATATCCGGAGCAGTCCTCGGTCGCCATCCAGCAGCGCCTGATGGACGACCTGGTGACGGCCGGTGTTAAGGCGATCATGGTCTCGGCCGTCGATCCCAAGACGTCGACCGACGGGCTGAACAAGATCGCCTCGGAAACGGCGTTGTTCACCACCGACAGCGACGCACCACAGACCAAGCGTGTCGCCTATATCGGCTCTTCCAATGTCGATGCCGGCAAGCAGGCGGCAGAGATCGCCAAGAAGGCAATGCCTGACGGCGGCAAGTGCCTCGGCTTCGTCGGCCTGCTCGGCGCCGACAATGCCAAGGAACGTATCCAGGGCATGAAGGAAGGTCTCGCGGGCACCAAGATCGAATTGGTCGACGTGCGTGGCGACGACATCGATCAGGCTCGCGCCAAGAAGAACGTCGAGGACGCGCTGGTCGCCAGCCCCGACGTCACCTGCATGGTCGGCTTCTATTCCTACAACACGCCGCGCATCTATGAAGCGCTGCGCGATGCCGGCAAGCTCGGCCAGATCACCGTCGTCGGCTTCGACGACGATCCGATCACGCTGGGCGGCGTCAAGGAAGGCACCGTCGCCGCCACCGTCGTGCAGCAGCCCTTCGAATGGGCATATCAGGGCATGAAGCTGATGGCTGCCTATCTCGAGGGCGATAAGTCGGGCATTCCCGCCGATGGCCTGATCATCATCCCGACCAAGATCATCGGCAAGGACGATGTCGACGCCTACGCCGCCAGCCTCAAGGCGATGTCTGGAAACTGAGCAAATTAGGTTGCGCCGGCTCAAGGTTCGCCTTGAGCCGGCGTTCTATTGACGGGCCTCGCGAGGCCCGTCAGTCTGAGACCAAACGGCTCACCGGCTGCTGTCAGGCGTGATGAATTATTCCGACCCATCCATCGTTGCATCCACGGCCGCTCCGTTCCTGAGCCTCGACGGTGTGCGCAAGACCTATCCCGGTGTCGTCGCGCTGGACGGATTCTCGATGGACGTAAGGCCCGGCGAGGTCATCGGCCTGGTCGGCGAAAACGGCGCCGGCAAATCGACGCTGATGAAGATCCTCGGCGGCGTGACCCGGCCGGACACCGGCACCATCACCGTCGATGGCGTCGCCCATGACGGGCTGACTGTCGAGGCCAGCATCGGCTCGGGCATCGCTTTCGTCCACCAGGAACTCAACCTGTTCGAAAACCTCGACGTCGCCGCCAATATCTTCTTTGGCCGCGAACCGCTGCGCGCCGGGCCGCTCAAGCTCGTCGACCGCGCCAGGCTGCGAGCGCAGGCGGCGCCGCTGCTCAAACGCGTCGGCGCCAATTTCTCGGCCGATACGCCGGTGTCGGCGCTGTCGCTGGCCCAGCAGCAAATGGTCGAGATCGCCAAGGCGCTGTCGATCAAGGCGCGGCTGGTCATCCTCGACGAACCGACATCGAGCCTGCCGATCGCCGAAACCGACAAGCTGCTCGGTGTCATCAAGGCGCTGAAGGCAGACGGCATCAGCGTCATTTTCATCTCGCACCGCCTGCACGAGGTCGAGCGCGTCGCCGACCGCGTCGTCGTGCTCAGGGACGGCATGCTCGCCGGAACCTTGCCGAAGAGCGCCATCAATCACGACCAGATGGTCAAGCTGATGATCGGCCGCATGCTGAAGGAGCGCGAGAAGGCCGCGGAATCGGCGCGCCCCCCGGGCTCTGTCGCGCTGTCGGTCAAGGCCATTCGCACCGCTGCCTATCCCGACCGGCCCGTCGACCTCGATGTCAGGCATGGCGAGATCCTCGGCCTCGCCGGACTCGTCGGCTCCGGCCGGACGGAGCTGGCGCGCGTCCTGTTCGGCATCGACAAGAGCTTTGGCGGCTCGTTCCAGCTTGACGGAAAAGATCTGGTTCTTGGTTCGGCCGCGGACGCAGTGGCCAACGGTATTTTCCTCGTCCCCGAGGATCGCAAGCTGACCGGCATCCTGCTCGACCTGTCGATCGCCCAGAACATCTCGCTGCCCAATCTGCCGGCGCATTCGCGGCGCTCGCTGGTCTCGGCCGGCGCCGAGGCCGCCACCGCCGAGAAGCAGAAGACCGATCTCGGCATCAGGGCGCCCTCCGTGCAGACGCGCACCGGCACGCTGTCCGGCGGCAACCAGCAAAAGGTCGTGCTGGCCAAATGGCTGGCGATGAAGCCGAAGGTGATGATTCTCGACGAACCGACCCGCGGTATCGACATCGGCGCCAAGGCCGAGATCTACGGGCTGATGCGGGCGCTGGCCGATGCCGGCGTCGCCGTGCTGATGATCTCCAGCGACATGGAGGAGGTGATCGGCGTTTCCGACCGCATTGCCGTCATGCATGAAGGCCAGATCTCGGGCATTCTCGACAAGGACCGGTTCAGCCAGGAAAACGTGCTGCTGCTGGCGGTCGGCAAGCAGCCGAAGTAGTTCGCAGGCACTGGGAGAAGACGATGAGCAAGAAAGATCTCGGCCTGCTGATCCTGATCCTGGTGGTCGGCGCGGTGGTGGCAATCATCAACCCACGCTTCCTGCTGCCGATCAATCTCGCCAACACCTCGAACCTGATCGGGTTGTTCGGCATCCTGTCGATTGGCCAAGCCTTCGTCATCATCACCGGTGGCATCGAATTGTCGGTCGGCTCGGTGGTTGCGCTGCTCGGCGTGCTGTTCATCGACTTCATCGCCACGCGCGGCATGGCCTGGCCGGTCGCCCTGCCGCTGATCCTGGTGCTCGGCGGCATCATCGGGCTGGCGCATGGCTGGCTGATCACCCGGCTCAAATTGCAGCCTTTCGTGGTGACTTTGTGCGGCCTGTTGATCTATCGCGGCGTGGCGCGCTTCTACACCGCTGACGGCACCGCCGGCTTTGCCTTCGGACAGAACTTCCCGGAACTCGAGTTCCTGACGGCGGGGCGGTCCTGGGGCGTGCCGAACAGCTTCATCGCGCTGATCGTCATCGCCGTCGTCATGTGGGTGGTGCTGCACCGGTCGGTGTTCGGGCGCTATCTCTATGCCATCGGCAAGAACGAGGAAGCGGCAAAATATTCCGGCATCCGCACCGGCCGCATCGTCATGGCCGCCTATGTCATCTGCGGCGTGCTGACGGCGCTGTCAGCTATCTATTTCGCCATGTACACACGCTCGATCTCGCCGGCGAGCCACGGCCAGTTCTACGAGCTCTATGCCATCGCGGCCGCGGTGCTCGGCGGCTTCTCGCTGCGAGGCGGCGAAGGCTCGCTGATCGGCGTCCTGCTCGGCACCGTGCTGCTGCAGGAGCTGCAGAACCTCGTCAACCTGCTCGGCATCCCGTCCTCGCTCAACTTCGCCGTCATGGGCGGGGTGATCCTCATCGGCGTGCTGGTCGACCAGCAATGGGGCGTGTTCAGGGCGCGGCGGCGGATGCTGGAAGCCACACGCAAGGGCGTGGCGGGTGCTGCCGCTGAGTGACGCAAAAATAGCTGCATGAAATACGCCGACTGCCATGGCAGGTGGCGTGAGAGAGTCAGCCGGAGCTTCGCGACAGCAGTTCAGGTCGGTCTCTATTTGGAACGAAACCCGTATCTGAGCGTTTATTTAAGCTTTGCTGCGCGGAGGCGTCCCATGCCCACGAATCCAGTTAGTACCGCCAAAGTAGGAACTCACCCCCTCCACCCGATGCTGATACCTTTTCCTGTCGCGTTTCTTGTCGGTGCGTTTGTCACCGACCTGGTTTTCTGGGGGACTGCCGATGCCTTCTGGGCACGGGCATCGATGTGGCTGATCGGGGCAGCCATCGTAATGGCCCTTCTCGCTGCGACAGCCGGTTTTATCGACTTCCTCAACGAGCCGCGCATTCGCGCCTTGTCCGACGCCTGGCACCACATGCTGGGCAACTTGACCGCGGTCGTTGTGGCACTGATCAATTTCTACCTTCGCTATGCGCAAGGCGCCGAAGCCGCGGTCCGCCCATGGGGTGCGCTCTTGTCGTTCATAGTGGTCTGCATACTGCTGTTCACCGGCTGGAAGGGCTGGGAGATGGTGTATCGGCACCACGTTGCAGTTCTGGATACACCAGCGGATGCGCCAGCGAAGCCTTCGACAACCACTGCCACGGATACTCGTCACGCTGGTCGGGACCGGCACGCCGCATGAGGCCATAATCCCGAAAACTGGATACCGATTTCCAAAAAGATATCGGTTAGACAAGTAGCGCCCATACCGAATGCATCGGATGGGCTCTACTTCAGATAAGGCCCGACATGTCGGAGAAGGCCATGGCCTTGCGCAGCACCTCGGCGAAGCGCTCGCCGGCGGCTTCACGAGGGCCGCTATTGTCGATCGAGGTGACACCCGGTCCGGACAGCGCCACATTGGCACTGCGCGCCAGCCGTGCCAGCACTTCGCCGCGCGATTCGCGACCCCGCAATGCCAGCCGCTCGGCCAGGATATCCGGTGTAGCCGTGATCTCGACGACCGCCAGATTGGCGTAGCGCTCCCGCAGCGCCGGGATGATCGCGCGCGAGACGTTGGCGATCGCGACACGGCCGTTTGAGACCGACCAGTCGACTTCGGCCGGGATGCCATAGCGCAGGCCATGCGCCTCCCAGGAAATCGCGAAGGCGCCATCCGCTTCGGCCTCGACGAAGGCAACGTCGGCGAGCGTGTCGTGATCCTCGGTGGCCGCATCGCTCGGCCGGGTGATCACCCGGCGCACGAACTCCAGCCGGCTCTCGTCGGCAAACACGGCGCGCGCATAGCCGATCACCGTGTCCTTGCCGGCACCGCTCGGCCCGATGACGGCGACGAAGACACCGTCGCGGATCGGAAATCTCGCGGCGGACAATTCACGCTCGACCGATGCCGACACCATCATGCGACCCGGCGCCCCTGCCGCCAGACCGTGCGGACGACCGGGACATGGTCGTCGACGCGCACCCGAACCAGATCGGCGCGCCGGCCGGGCTCGATGACACCGCGATCGGTGAGGCCGACCGCCTCGGCCGGGTTCTTCGAGACCATCGCCACCGCCTGTGGCAAGGAAATGCCCTCGACCACGTCGCCGAGGAAGAAGGCTGACTGGATCAGACTGAAGGGAATGTAGTCCGACGACAGGATATCGAGCAGGCCATCGCCGGCCAGCGTGCGGGCCGAGACATTGCCCGAATGCGACGCGCCGCGCATGACGTTCGGCGCGCCCATCAATACGCCGAGCCCTGCCTCTTTTGAAGCCCGTGCTGCCTCCTCGGTGGTCGGGAACTCGGCGACGCGCACACCTTGCTCGATCGCTTCGTCGACATGGCCGACGGTCGCGTCGTCATGGCTGGCGAGCACGATGCTGCGCTCATGACAAGCCGCGGCGATGAAGCTGCGGTTCGGGCTCGAATTCCTCGCCGATTCAGCCATCCGCTTTTCGCAGAATTTCTGGAAATCGCGATCGGTCAGCTTCAGCTTGCGCTGGTAGTAATAGGCGTAGGTTTCCAAATTGACGAACTGGCGCTGTCCGGGCGCATGGTCCATCAGCGACGCCAGCCTGACCCGCTCGTCGCCGTCGAAATTGGCGAAGGCCGTGAGGCAGTCCGGCGCCGAAACCTCGCAACGCAGATGGAGGAAATGGTCGGCCCTGAGCCGGTCCTGCTGCACGCTGTCCTCGATCGCGTCGGCCAGCTTGCGTATGTCGGCGGCCGTCAGGTCGGCATCCTCGTCCATGCCGACACGCAAGGCGTCGAGCACGGTGGTAATGCCGGCGGTCGCCACCTGGGCGTCATGCGCGAGCACGGCTGCGATCGGGTTCCAGCGCACTTTCGGCCGCGGCGCGTAATGGCCTTCGAGATGGTCGGTATGGAGCTCGACCAGGCCAGGGATGACGAAGTCGCCGCCCATGTCCTCGCCGCTGCGGCCAGCGCCGGGATCGATGGCGGCGATCACCCCGTCGCGCAGCACGATCGACCCTTCGACGATCTGGTCGGCCAGCACGATACGGGCATTGTCAAGAACGGTCTCGGCAGTCATTTCAGGCAGTCCTTGCAGCATTTTGCAGCCAATTGAAAATGAATTGGCGTCGCACTATCCGGTTAAAGCAAATAGCCATTTAGGCAGTTCTTCTGGCCGGGTGGCGCCCGAGCGCGTGATGCGACAGCACCATGAACGGCGCACCCGGTTCAGTTTCCACAAACAGCGTCAGCGCGTCCACCGCCACCGGCCGTTGCAGCACGTCCGTAAACAGGCTGTCGATTGCTAGGCGAAGACGAGGGCTTTCCTGTGACGACACCCGGCCGGACAGCGTCATATGGAAGCGAAACGTCTCGAAGACATAGGGATAGCCCCACTGGCACAGATTGCGGAACTCGTCGGGCTTCAGCGAATCGGGGCTGCGCCGTTCGATCTCGGCTTCCGTCAACGGCGCGCGGAAGTGGTCGAAGTCGCGCACAACGTCGTCGGCGAAGCGGTTGAGCGCCGGCAGCGGTGCTTCCGGCACCAGCGCGAAGAAGCCGTCGATCTGGCTGACGACGAGGCGCGGGATCGTAACCAGCGGCGTCGCCTCGGCAAAATCGTCGAGTGCTGCACGAAGCGACGTTTCCGTCTCGTTGGAGGCCAGTCTGAAGGGCGCCTTCAGTGTCGCATGAAAGCCATAGCGGCGCGCCGAGGCGGTATGGAAGGCAACTTCTGCCGCCGACAACTCGCCCGCAGCCTCGACCGGCTTTGTGGCGGCACCGAATGGGTCGCGGGCGAGCCAGTCGGCAGCGATCCGTGCCAGCGGTTCGTCCTGTCGGGGGGTGAAATAGATCGCGTAGCGCATCGAAAGTCCTCGTCAGCCCCGCTGCCATAGGTGATTTCCATGACGAATTGACGAAGCTTTGCGGCGTTTTCGGCAACAAAACCACACAGCCGGGTCGTTAGCCGACGATTTTTCGCTTGGACCAGCGGTTGGGGCGAAGGGGAAGTGGTTAGGCCTTCATCAGCCATTCGTGCTCGGGCGCGTTGTGGAATTTCCACGTCCGCTTCGGTCCGGCCATGACGTTGAGATAATAGAGATCATAGCCGTGGCAGGCGGCGCAGGGGTGATAACCCTTGGGGACCAGCACGACGTCGCCGTCCTCGATCGCCATCGCCTCGTCGAGCGAACGAGCACCGTTCTGGTCGGCATCGGTGTAGACGCGCTGGAAAGCAAAGCCCTGTGGCGGGTTGAGACGGTGGTAATAGGTCTCCTCGAGATAGGATTCGGCCGGCAGATTGTCCTGGTCGTGCTTGTGCGGCGGATAGCTCGATGTGTGGCCGCCGGGTGTGATGACTTCAACCACCAGCAAGGAATCGGCCGGCTTGCCCTCCGGCAGGATGTTGGTGACATAGCGCGTGTTGGTGCCTTTGCCGCGAACCTCCTGGCCGAGATCGTCGGGCCCGATGACACGGACCGGCAGACCGCCGCCCAGTCCTGGCGCCGAACAGACGGCAAGTTCGAGATCGGTATCGGCGCTCACCGACCACTCCGACCCCTGCGGCACATAGACCGACCAAGGCTTGCCTTCGAACGGCGACATGCGTTCGCCCAGCAAGCCGAGATCCTTGCCGCCGGCCTTGGCCTTGCCCTTGCCGGTGACGAACACCAGGCAGACCTCACGATCCGCGGTTTGCCCGGAAGCGCTCTCGCCGGGCCTGAGCCGATGCAGATCGAAGCCGACATAGGTCCAGCCGGCGTTTTGCGGCGTCACATGAGCGACGCGGCCGTGGCCCTTATTGGCTTTGACGAGCAGCTTCGACATGGTCATTCCTTCGGTTCGGCGTCCGCCGATGACTTGTCCTCGTCAGCCGGCTTGTAGAGATAGAAGAATTGCCAGACGGCATAGCCGGCGAAGCCGAGCGCGATCACGCCCCAGAACGGCGTGCCGGTGGCGAATTCGATCACCGACCAGACCAGGCAGACCGCGACAACGGCAACGCGCCGCCACAGCGGCCGGAAAAACGGGTGCTCGGAGTCTTTCATCGGATCACCCCCGGCATCGGATCAGCCCTTCCTCGCGAGCCTCAAGCATTGGGAAAGCCTTTTGTCTCCACCGTATAGCCGGCCGCTGTCATCACCCGCATCAATTCCTTGTAGCCGACCTGCGCCATCTTGAGCGGCGGGTTCTTCTTCGGATCCTGCTCGGCCTCGACCACGAACCAGCCCTCATAGCCATGGTCGGCGAGCCTCTGGACGATGGCGCCAAAGTCCAAGGAGCCATCTCCCGGCACGGTGAAGGCACCAAGCGCCACCGCATCGAGAAAGGATTGCCTGCTACGATCCAGCTTGTTGATCACCTCCATGCGTACGTCTTTCACATGCACGTGGTTGATGCGCCGGTGGTGGTTATCAATAGCGCGCAGCACATCGCCGCCGGCAAAGGCCAGGTGACCCGCGTCGAGCAGCAATGGAATGCCTTCTCCCGAATAGCGCATGAAGGCATCTAGCTCTGGCTCGGTCTCAACTACTGCCGCCATATGATGATGGTAGGAGAGCGGCATGCCTTGCCCGGCACACCATTCCCCGAACTCGGTTAGCCGCCTGGCGTAGACTTTCATCTCATCGTCCGAAAGCCTCGGCTTGGTGGCGAGCGGCTTCGAGCGGTCGCCCTGGGTGGAGCGGCCGACTTCACCATAGACGATGCATGGCGCGTTCACCGCCTTGAACAGGTCGATCATCGGCTGGATACGATCCTTGTTCTTCGCCATGTCTTCGTCGACCAGCGTCCCCGAGAACCAGCCGCCGCAAAGCGTCACGTCGGCCTCTTTCAGGATCGGCAGCATGATTTGCGGATCGTTGGGAAAGCGGCGGCCCATTTCCATTCCGGTAAAGCCAGCCGAGCGCGACTGGCGCAGGCACTCCTCCAGCGACACATCATCGCTGAGTTCGGCGAGATCGTCGTTCCACCATGCAATGGGGGACATGCCCAGTTTGGCTTTCAAGTCGTCACTCCAGTTTCAGACATTCGAGGCGCGTTCGCGGATGGCTAAAGAACCCGCCCGCTCAGCGCTTCCTCATATTTCTTGCGCGCCGCATTCACTTGCGGCCGTGCCGAGACTTCCGGCACTGCGACATCCCACCAGCTTCCACCGGCCTCGGTCGAAACCAGCGGGTCGGTGTCGATGACCAGCACCGTCGTTCGCGTGTTCTTCTTCGCTTGCACCAACGCCGTTTCCAGCCCGGCGATCGATGGCACTTTTTCGGCAATCGCACCCATGCTCGCAGCATGCGCGGCGAAGTCGATCTCGGGCAAGGCTTCGTGACGGGCGTCCTTCAGCAGATTGTTGAAGTTGGCGCCGCCGGTCGCCATCTGCAACCGGTTGATACAGCCATAGCCGCGGTTGTCGAGCAGCACGATGGTCAGCTTGAGGCCGAGCATCACCGAGGTCGCGATCTCGGAATTGAGCATCAGGTAAGAGCCGTCGCCGATCATGACCACGACCTCTTCGTCCGGCTTGGCCATCTTGACGCCAAGCCCGCCGGCGATTTCATAGCCCATTGTCGAGAAGCCGTATTCTGCGTGGTAGGAGCCGGGCGCGCCCGCCTGCCATAGCTTGTGCAATTCGCCGGGCAAGCCGCCGGCCGCATGAAGCAGTACCACGCCGGAGCCCATGGCGCGCTGTACTGCGCCGATCACTTGCGCGTCGGACGGATAGGCGGCATTGGTCGACGCCGTCACCTTGTCGGCATCCGCTTGCCAGTCCTTCTTGCCCGTGATCGCATTGTCGGTCCAGCCTGAAGGGGCCTTCCAGCCTTTCAGCGCCGCAGCGAGTTCGGCGAGCCCTTCCGCCGCATCGGCGACCAGCGGCAGCGCCTGGTGCTTTCCGGCGTCAAAAGGCTGCACGTTGAGCCCGATGATGGTCCTGCCGGCATGCTTGAACAATGCCCAGGAGCCGGTGGTGAAATCCTGCAGTCTGGTGCCGACGGCAAGCACGACGTCGGCCTCTTCGGCCAGCCTGTTGGCCGCCGAAGTGCCGGTAACGCCGACCGCGCCCATGTTCAACGGATGATCGTCCGGGAGCGAGGATTTGCCGCCTTGCGTCTCACAAACTGGAATGCCGGCGCCTTGCACCAGTTTTGCCAGCTCCTCGGACGCCTGCGAATAGAGTACGCCGCCGCCGGCGATGATCAGCGGCTTTTTCGCCGCTTTGAGTACCGCGACTGCGGCCGCCAGTTCGTTGCGGTCCGGGCGCTGCCGTCGCGGCGTCCAGAGTCGCTCGGCAAAGAAACTCTCGGGGTAGTCATAGGCCTCGGCCTGCACGTCCTGGCACAGCGCCAGCGTCACCGGGCCGCATTCGGCGGGATCGGTCAGCACCTGCATGGCGCGGTTGAGCGCCGGCATGATCTGCTCCGGCCGCGTGATGCGGTCGAAATAGCGCGACACCGGGCGGAGGCAGTCATTGACCGTCGCCGTGCCATCGGAAAAATCCTCGGCCTGCTGCAGGACGGGATCGGGAATGCGATTGGCGAAGACGTCGCCAGGCAGAAACAGGACAGGCAACCTGTTTACATGCGCAAGTGCCGCAGCGGTCACCATGTTGAGCGCGCCGGGGCCGATCGAACTGGTCGCGGCCATGAAGCGGCGGCGGAAATTGGCCTTGGCGTAGGCGATCGCCGCATGCGCCATTGCCTGCTCGTTATGGGCACGGAAGGTCGGCAGTTCGTCGCGAACCTGGTAGAGCGCCTCGCCGACGCCGGCGACATTGCCGTGGCCGAAGATCGCCCAGACGCCGCCGAAGATCGGCACTTTCTTGCCGTGCATCTCGGTCATCTGTCGGGCAAGAAAGCGGGTCAGCGCCTGCGCCATCGTCAGGCGGATTGTCTTGGTCATGTCGGTTCCTCCGCAGTGCTTATGTCGCGCCTTCTTATGCTGCTTTGCGACCGCGCGCCGCAAGCCATGCCTCGGTCAGTCTCTCGAAGCGAGATGCCATGTCGGCCACCGCCTCCTCGTCCGACATCTTGCCGGCAAGCCATTGTTCGGCCGCGTTAATGAAGATGGTGCGGCCGACAGCGAAGCCCTTGACGATAGGCGCCTTGGCGGTGGCGGCGAAGGCCGCTTCCAGCTCGTCCTGCGGCGCTTCCAGGCCAAGCAGCACAATCCCGCGGCACCACGGATCGTGCTTCAGGATCACCGCCTCGATCTTTGCCCATGCGCCGGCCGATGCCTGCGGTTCGAGCTTCCACCAATCGGGCTTGATGCCGAGTGCGTAGAGTTCCTCGAGCGCGCGCGGGATGGTCATGTCGTCGAGCCTGCCGTGCTTGCCGGCGATGATCTCGACCAGAAGTTCTCTGCCCATTTTCCGCGCGGCCTCGAACAAAGCGCGCAGTTTCTGCTGCTGTTCGCTCTTCAGCGCCGCGGGATCGTCGGGATGATAGAAGCACAGGCACTTGATGCAGTGGTCGACCGGCCATTCGGTCAGTTGCGAACCTATGTCTTGCGAGAACTCGAAGCGAAGCGGCCGCGAACCCGGCAACTCGACCGGCCGGCCGAGCCAGGCGAAGGAATGGTGGGCGAATTCGAACATCGCCTCGCGTCCGTATTTTTCGTCGAGCAGCATGCCGTAGCCGGCGCGGCCAGCCGCGACCTTGGCCGCAGCCTTGACCGTCAGCACCTTGAAAGCCGGGATTCGCGACGGATCGGCGCCGGCTTTTGCCGCGACATCCTCCAGCTGGACGCGGTGGTCGCAGGCGAACGCCATCAGCGAGGGGATGTCGCGCCGGCGCGTGGTCGCCCAATGGATGTGATTGATCGCCTCGTCCTTGCGCAGCGCCAGATGCTTGCTGCCGTTTTTCAGGAAGAACTGCAATTCCTCGAAAGTCGGGTATTCCGGTGCGCAGAGGAGCCGCGACACGGCAAAGGCGCCGCAGGCATTGGCCCAGGTCGCCGCCGTCGCCAGGCCTTCCTCGCCGAGCCAGCCGCGCAGGAAGCCCGACATGAAGGCGTCGCCGGCGCCGAGCACATTGTAGACCTCGATTGGAAATCCCTTGCCGACGATACCGTCCTCGAGGTCGTCGCTGATCGGCCCGTCATAGACGATGCAGCCCATGGCGCCGCGTTTCAGCACGATGGTTGCCGCCGACAGCGAGCGGATGGTTTTCAGCGCGCTCAGGCAATCGTCTGCGCCCGAGGCGATCATGATTTCCTCTTCGGTGCCGACGATGAGATCGCAATCGGGCAGCACCGTCTTCAACTGCGCCGAGACGCGGTCGGATTTCACATAGCGCTCGAAGCCTTCGGCGTGGCCGGCGAGACCCCAGAGGTTGGGGCGGTAGTCGATGTCGAACACCACCTTGCCGCCCTTGGCTTTCATGACACGGATCGCCTTGCGCTGGGCGGCGTCGCTGTTGGGCCGTGAAAAATGCGTGCCGGTGACGACGACCGCGCGTGCCGAAGCGATAAACGCCTCATCGATATCGTCTTTCGAAAGCGCCATGTCGGCGCAATCGCTGCGATAGAAGATCATCGGCGAGACGCCTTCATCCTCGACCGACAGCAGCACCAGGGCGGTCAGCCGCTCCGGATCGGTCTTGAGGCCTTGGACCGAAACGCCCTCGCGGGTCAGCTGCTCGCGGATGAAGCGGCCCATCTGCTCATTGCCGACGCGGGTGAGCAGCGCCGAGCGCAGGCCGAGCCTGGCAGTACCGACCGCGATATTGGCCGGACAGCCGCCGACCGACTTGGCAAAGGAAGTAATGTCCTCGAGGCGCGAGCCGATCTGCTGACCATAGAGATCGACGGAAGCGCGGCCGATGGTGATAATGTCGAGCGGCGCATGTCTCGCTTCCACGGCTTCGCCCATTCGAACCTCCCATCGGCTTTGTTGTTTTGGGTAACACGCGCGAGCGGCAGCGTGGCGCCGGCAATATGAAATAATAATTCCAATCCATAGTCAATATGGAACGAGCATTCCCAAGGCTGAAAAGTGCTGTGCAAGGCTCGCGCGTTCAGAAACTTTGAAGTCAGACGAACGTCAAGTGTCTACCACTGAAACCAGCTGATTTACCAAGGAAGCGGGCCATCATCGTTGAAGTACCCGGCGGTCGGGCCATCGGCGTCCAAGGTCGCCAGGTGAATGACGATCTCGGCCGCCTGCTGCACCGTGCGGTGACCTTTATACCCGTTGAGATCGGTGGCAGTGTAGCCGGGCGCCGCGGCGTTGACCTTGATGCCTTGCGGCGCGAGCTCCCTGGCGAATGCCACCGTGATGGCGTTCAAGGCTGTCTTGGAGCTGCCGTAGCCCATCATGTTAACGGCGTGGTTCGCAGTGGCGGGATCGAGCGCCCGGCCGATGGACCCGGTGGAGCTGCTCACCATCACGATCCGGGCAGCAGGTGCTGCTAGCAGCAGCGACAGGAATGCCTGGGTCACGCGGATCGGGCCGAAGACATTGACGTCGTAGGTGGCCTGGATGTCGGCGATCCGCTGCTGGCTCGGCGGCAGGTCGTAATTGATGGCGACGCCGGCGTTGTTCACCAGCACGTCGAGGCAGGGGCTGGCCTGCCTGAATGCCTCGGCTGCCGCCTTCACACTGTCATCCCGCGTGACGTCCAGCTCAAGCCACTCCACGTCGAGGCCTTCGGCGCGCAATGCCTGCGCCGCCGCCATGCCGCGTTCGGCGCTCCTGGCGCCGAGCCAGACCTTGAAGCCCTTGGTCGCCAGTTGCCGGGCGATTTCACGGCCTATACCCTTGTTGGCGCCGGTCACCAGCGCGCTTTTCGATGTCGTCATATCGGTGTCTCCATGTTTGCTGTGGAAGACCCACAAATGGCGCGAGACAGCGTGCGCCGCGCGCCGGAAATTCTCCGGTTCTTGCCTAATCCTCTCACGCTGTTGCGCAGCTGGTGCGAATGCGCGATGCTGGCGCAATGAGCGAAGCGCTGCAGGAGTTGATCGAGATCGCCGGCCGCCATGCGCGCGGGCGAAGAACAAGAACGGCGATTCCCCGCGTTTCGATCGGCCGCAGCGAAGTCGCCACGGCGCCAATACCAGGGGTGTGGGGGTCGGGGATCTTATTCGTACTGCAGGGCGCGAAGACGGTTCTGATCGGCGACCGGGCTCTTCGTTACAATCCGGCCAGCTATTTCATCTATACTGTCGAGACGCCCACCATCAGCCAGATAATCGAAGCGAGCGCGGCGCGTCCTTACCTGGCCATTGGCTTGACCCTTGACCTGCAGGCCGTCGCCGCGCTCCTCGTCGAGCACGCGCCGGCCCTCAGTGGCGACAGTTTCTCCACCTCTCCCGCTGATGACGACCTGCTCGACGCGTTGCGTCGAATGATGCGGCTGCTTGACCGGCCAGCGGAGATTCCCGTGCTCGCGACCATGATCGAGCGAGAGATGTTGTTTCGGCTCCTGCAAGGCTCCCAAGGCGGAAAGCTTCGTGAACTTGCGCGCGCCGATGGCCATCTGTCCCGGATTGGCCGGGCGATCGCCTGGATCCGTTCGCATCCCCATCAGCCGGTCCGGGTCGGCGATCTGGCCGAGATTGCCCGTATGAGCAGTGCTGCGTTTTATCGTCACTTCAAGGCGGCAACGGCCATGAGCCCAATCCAGTATCAAAAGCAAATCCGCTTGCTGGAAGCCCGCCATCTGCTGATTGCCCAGCCGGGCAACGTCGCACGTGTCGCCTTCGCCGTCGGCTATGTGAGTGCTTCCCAGTTCAGCCGGGAGTATGCCCGCCAGTTCGGGTCGCCGCCTGCACGCGACGCAGCGCGGCTTTCGGCAGAAGGCGAAACGGCAATAGAGGTGATCTAAGGCTTGCGCTTGCGGCCGCTATCGCGCCGCTTCTCGCCGACCGCGACGGTCAGCGCCATAGCCAAAGCCATCGTCGCCGACAGCGAGCGGAAGCCGGCGAAATCGGCCTCGGCGACCTCGAACCAGACCCTGGCGAATTGAGCGAGTGGCGAAAAGGAGCTGTCGGTAATCGCCACGATCGGCACGCCTTGCTCCGAAATGACGCGCGCCTCCTCGATGGTGGCCGGGGCATAGGGCGAAAAGCTGATGGCGATCACGGCGTCCCTTGGAGAGGCAAAGCCGATCATCTCTGCATTGAGGCCGGCGGCCGATTCGATCAGCTGGTTGCGGATCTTGAGCTTGCCCAATGCATAGGCGATATAGGAGGCGACCGGGTAGGAGCGCCGCTTGGCCAGCACGTAAATGGTTTCGGCCTTGGCCAGCACGGTGATCGCATCTTCGAAATGGTCTTCATTCAGCGTGCGCGAAATGTCATTGAGCGAGGTACTGGCTGCGGCAACAAAACCGTCGAAAATCGCGCGGTGGCCGGCGCCTTCCTCGGCCTTGGCGCGCAATGCCGCCAGCCTTTCATCATAGGATGAGTTGCGCTCGCGCAGGCGCTCGCGAAACACCAACTGCAGGCTGGTGAAACCATCAAAACCAAGCTGCTGGGCAAAGCGGATCAGGGTCGAAGGCTGGACACCGGCGGAAGCGGCGATGCTGGCAGCGGTGCCGAAGGCGATATCGTCTGGGTTGTCGAGCGCATAGGCGGCGATCTGGGCGATACGTTTCGGCAGGCTCTGACGCCGCTCCAGTATCGTCGCCCGCAGCGTCTCGAAATCGCGCGGCACCCGTTCGTCCATCGTCGCTCCGCCCAGGCTCATCGTCTGGTTCCCTCTGTGGCCCATCATAGCGGGCCTGTGCAAGAACACCATAAAAAATGAGACAAGCGTTCCATCTGCAGACAAAATGGACTAATTCATCCACACAAATTTTGCGCACAGGGAGGCAAGCGGATGGTCGGGGTAGGTCTTATCGGCACGGGTTTCATGGGCAAGTGCCACGCCATTGCCTGGAACGCGGTCGGCACCGTCTTTCCCGATGTGGCCAAGCCAAGGCTGGTCCATCTGGGCGAGGTCAACGAGGATCTTGCCAAACGCCGTGCCAGCGAATTCGGCTTCGCCAAGGCGTCCGGTGACTGGCGCGCTGTCGTCGACGACCCGGATGTCGATGTCATCTCGCTGACCACGCCGAACCAGTTCCACCCGGAAATGGCCATCGCCATCCTCGAAGCCGGCAAGCATCTGTGGTGTGAAAAACCGATGGCGCCGAATTTTGCGGAGGCGCAAGCAATGGCTGCGGCGGCCCAAAAGTCCGGCAAGGTCGCCGCGCTGGGCTATAACTACATCCAGAACCCAGCGATCCGCCATATCGGGGCGCTGCTCGACGAGAAGATCATCGGCGAGGTCAACCATCTGCGTATCGAGATGGACGAGGACTTCATGGCCGATCCGGAGGCGCTGTTCTTCTGGAAGCACGAGGCGGCGTCCGGCTACGGCGCGCTCGACGATTTCGCCGTGCACCCGCTGTCGCTCATCGCCATACTGTTCGGCCGCGTTGCCCGCGTCATGTGCGACATGGCCAAACCCTATGCCGACCGCCGCGTCGCCTCGGGCGGGCGCCGCGCGGTCGAGACCTACGACATCGCCAGCATCCTGATGCATCTCGAAAACGGCATCGCGGGCACGCTGCTGGTCAACCGTTCGGCCTGGGGCCGCAAAGGCCGGATCGCCACCCAGATTTTTGGCTCGAAGGGCTCGATACTGTATGACCAGGAGCGGATGAATGAGTTCCAACTCTATTTGACGGCCGACCGGCCGACCGAGCAAGGCTATCGCACCATCCTCGTGGCGCCGCATCATAAGCCTTATGATGCCTTCCTGCCGGCGCCCGGCCACGGCCTTGGCTTTAATGACCTCAAGATTATCGAATGCCGGGAACTGTTGACGCGACTTGCCGGCAAGCCGGCGCGGATCATCGATTTCGACGAAGGCCTGGAGATCGAGCGCACGGTGCACGCGATGGCGCGCTCGTTCGCGGAACAGCGCTGGATGGAGGTGCGGTAGTAAGCCCGCGCTGGTCTCCCCTTCTCCCCTTGTGGGAGAAGGTGGCCGAGCGAAGCTCGGTCGGATGAGGGGTGTTGGACGGATCGCTACAGCGAAGAAATAAACGCTTAAAATCCCTCAATATTTTTGCGCCGAGTTTCTTCCAGCACCCCTCATCCGGCTCGGCGCTGCGCGCCGATCCACCTTCTCCCACAAGGGGAGAAGGGCCAGGGCCGGCATTGGCTGCCTCAGGCGGCTCCTGGCCGGCCGGCGATTATGGCGCGGCGCACCGACCGGCGCTGCTCGACGGCGTCGGCAAGGCCGTGCAGCACGGTCTCGGTGGTCGCCCAGTCGATGCAGCCATCGGTGATGCTCTGGCCATAGAGGAGCGGCTTGCCGGGCACGACATCCTGCCGGCCGGCGACAAGGTTGCTCTCGATCATGACGCCGATGATGCGCTCGTCGCCTGCCGCGATCTGGCCCGCCACGTCAGCCGCCACCAGCGGCTGGTTTTCCGGCTTCTTGTTGCTGTTGGCATGACTGACGTCGATCATCAGCCGAGGTGCCACGCCGATCCGGCCGAGCTCAGCGGAGGCAGCAGCTATGCTTGCCGCGTCGTAGTTGGGCACAATGCCGCCGCGCAGGATGACGTGGCAGTCCTCGTTGCCGGTGGTCGTCGCGATGGCGCTGCGCCCGCCCTTCGTCACCGCCATGAAATGATGCGGCTGGGCGGCGGACTTCACCGCCTCGGCGGCAATCCGCAGATTGCCGTCGGTGCCGTTCTTGAAACCGACCGGGCAGGAGAGGCCCGATGCGAGTTCGCGATGGATCTGGCTCTCGGTCGTGCGCGCGCCGATCGCTCCCCAGGCGACGAGGTCGGCAATATATTGCGGGGTGGCCATGTCGAGGAATTCGGTGGCCGCCGGAAGGCCGAGATTGTTGACGGCGGAGAGCACGTTGCGTGCCATCCTCAGGCCCTTGTCAATGTTGAAGCTGCCGTCCAGGTCGGGATCGTTGATCAGGCCCTTCCACCCGACTGTCGTGCGCGGTTTCTCGAAATAAACGCGCATCACGATCTCCAGCCGGTCCGACAGGCTTTCACGCAGCGATGCCAAACGGCTGGCATAGTCTACGGCAGCGGCCGGGTCGTGGATCGAACAGGGGCCGACGACAACCACCAGCCGGTCGTCGGCGCGGGTCAGCACGGCGTGGATGGCATTGCGTGATGCGGCAACGGTGCGCGTCGCCGTCAGCGTGCGCGGTATTTCCCGCATCACCTCGTCGGGTGTGCTCAGTTCTCTGATTTCCTTGACCCGAAGATCGTCTGTGGTCGTCAACACGGCTTATGCTCCTGATTGGGGAGACCTGCCGGCTGAAACAAAAAAGCCGCCAGGTCTGGCGGCTGTTCGGATATTGTTGCTGCAATCTTCAGATCGAGCGCAATCCTCCCGCCGCCAGCGAGTAGCTAAAGTACCAAAACGAGGCGGTCAGGTGGATCATCCGGTTCATATAGTCGAAGCGTAGGCGCTTGTCACGTGTCTGGTGAGGAGGAGGTTTACTCCAGCCCATTCGCGATTGGCTGAAGCCCCCCGAACTTCGTCATCCTCGGGTCTGCGCCGCGTCGCTGCGCTCCTTGCTTCGCCCGTGGATGACGAAGTGATGGGCGGCGTTCCGCTAGACTTGCCGGCGTTATTCCGGTGACGCCCCGGCGATGCTCTGATCGTAGTCGACCAGCGACCCGGTCATGACGCCGGACTGCGGGCTGATTATATAGCTGATCAACCGGGCAAGCTGCGCCGGCTTCACCAATTGGCCCATCGGCTGCGCGGCTTCGGCTTTCTCCAACCAGTCCTCCGGCGCGTCGTGCCATTTCTTCTGCACGATCGCCTCGCCCTCGGTGTCCATCCAGCCGGGCAGCACCGCATTGCAGCGGATGCGATTGCCGCGATAGGCGTTGGCGACATTCTTGGTGAGTGTCGCCAGCGCTCCCTTGCTCGACGAATAGGGCGCCAGGAACGACTGGCCGCAATGCGCCGACATCGACAGCACGTTGACGATCGAGCCCTGTGCCTGGCGCGCCAGCAAATGCGCCACCACGCCCTGCATCAGGAAAAACGGGCCGCGCACATTGGTCTGGAATATCTGGTCGAACAGATCCTCGGAGGTCTCGACCAGCGAGCCGCGAGCCGAGGTGGCAGCGGCGTTGACCAGCGCGTTGACGGTACCAAAATGGCCAATCGCGGTTTCGACCGCACGCTTGCAGTCGGCCACTTTTGAGACGTCGGCGCTGATGAAGATGGCATCGACGCCTGCCCCCTCGAGGATGGCGACAGCCTTGTCGCCCTTCTCCTGCGAGCGGCCGATCAGCGCCAGCGCCCGGCAGCCCTCATCGGCCAGCGCTTCGGCGACGGCAAAGCCGATGCCTTGTGCGCCGCCGGTGACGATGGCGCGTGTTTCGGAATTGCGACCGGCTGAACCGTTCATCGCCTTGCTCCTGTGCTTGATAGTCAGATTGTTTTGTCGAGGCGGACGGTCTTGCCTTCCTTGGCCGATTTCAGCGCCGCATCCGCCAGCCTGAGCGCCACCAGCCCGTCCTTGCCGCTCGGCGTCGCCTTCTTGCCTGACGTCGCTGCCGCGATGAAGGCAGCGATCTCGTTGGCATAAGCGTCGAGATAACGGGTCATGAAGAAATCGTGCAGCGGCGGCCGCGTATAGCCCTTCTCATTGGCCAGTTCGATCGACACCGGCCGCTGGTTCTCGGCCGCAATCATGCCTTTCGAGCCATGCACCTCGATGCGCTGGTCGTAGCCGTAGGTGGCGCGGCGCGAGTTGGAAATGACGCATTGCTTGCCGGAGGCAGTTTCGAGGATGACGCTGACGCTGTCGAAGTCGCCGGCCTCGCCGATCTTCTTGTCGACCAGCACCGAAGCGTGAGCGCTGACCGCCACCGGCTCCTCGCCGAGCAGGAAGCGCGCCATGTCGAAATCATGAATGGTCATGTCGCGGAAGATGCCGCCCGAGCGGCCGATATAGTCGAGCGGCGGCGGGCCGGGATCGCGCGAGGTGATTGTCACCATCTCGACCGTGCCGATTGCGCCGTCGTCGATCGCCTTGCGCACGGCGGCAAAATGCGGATCGAAGCGGCGGTTGAAGCCGACCATCAGGGTGGCGCCGGCCTTGTCGACGACGGCCAGGCATTCTTCCACTCTGCCGGCGTCGAGATCGATCGGCTTTTCGCAGAAAATCGCCTTGCCCGCTTTGGCGAAGCGTTCGATCAGATCGGCATGGGTATCGGTCGGCGTGCAGATGACGACCGCATCGATATCGCCGGCCTTCTCGATGGCATCGATGCTGCGCACTTCGGCGCCGTAGGCAGAGGCCAGATCGGTCGCCGCCTTCTCGAAGGCGTCGGCAACTGCGACCAGCCTGGCCTCAGGATTGGAACCGACGGCGCGAGCATGGACCTTGCCGATACGGCCGGCACCGAGAAGAGCAAAGCGAAGAGGCATGAAGAGTTTTCCTTTGAGGATGGTTCGGAAGGGAGGGCGTGTCAGCGCCTGTGGCTCGGCGTTGGCCGTTACGCCGCAAGTTCCGCCTGCCCGGTCTTGGCGCCGGTGATGTAGGAGACGATATCGTTGCCGTCGGTGTCCTGCTTGCGCAAATTGGCGACGATGCGGCCGCGCCGGAAAACGACGATGCGGTCGACCAGGTCGAACACCTGGCGCATGTTGTGAGAGATCAGGATCAGCGGTTCGCCATTCTCCTTCAGCGTGCGGATGATGTTTTCGACCTGCATCGTCTCCTGCACGCCGAGTGCCGCCGTCGGCTCATCCATGATGATGAGCTTGGAAGCAAAGGTCGCGGTTCTGGCAATTGCTACGCACTGGCGCTGGCCGCCCGACATGTGGCGGATAGTATTGGAAAGATTGGGGATCTTGACCGCTGTGCGGACCAAGGCTGCCTCGGTCGCCTTGCGCATGAACTTGCGATCGAGGATCGAGAAGGGCCCGAGATTGAACAGCACCCGCTCGCGGCCGAGGAACAGGTTCGACGGCACGTCGAGGTCGTCGGCGAGCGCCAGGTTCTGGAACACCGTCTCGATGCCTGCCTCGCGGGCTTCGATGGGGCCGGCAAAATTCACTTCCTTGCCGTCGAACCACATCCTGCCACTGGTGCGCTGCTCGACGCCGGTGATCTGGCGTACGAAGGTCGATTTCCCCGCGCCGTTGTCGCCCATGATAGCGACATGCTCGCCCTTGCGCAGCTCGAAGTCGGCACCCTCCAGCGCATGGACGCCGCCATAATACTTGGTCAGGTTTTCGGTCTTCAGGACGATGTCCGACATGATCAAGCCCTCATTGCCCGCAGGCGTTGGCGCCACTGGTCGAGAACGACTGCGCCGACGATGATCACGCCTTTGACCATCTCCTGATAATAGGCGTCGAGGCGCAGAAAGGTGAAGCCGGAGATGATCACGCCGAAGATCAGCGAGCCGATCACCGTTCCGATGATCGAGCCGCGGCCGCCCGACAGCGAGACACCGCCGATAACCGCCATGGCGATCGCATCGAGCTCGTACATTACACCCATGCCGGCTTGGGCGGTGAGATTCTTGGAGCTCAGCACCACGGCGGCGAGCGCGGCGAGGACGCCGGCAATGACGTAGACGAGGATCTTGTGGTTGGCGATGTTGATGCCGGACATGCGCGCGGCGTCCTCATTGGAGCCGATCGCATAGCAGTGCTTGCCATATTTGGTGTAACTCAGGATCAGCTGGAACAGCACTGCGAGCGATATGAAAATGATGACCGGCATCAGCCCCTTGCCGATGGCGGCGAAACTCTCGGTCGGAAACGAGATCGGCTGCCCCTTTGACCACCATTTGGCGATGCCGCGCGCGGTGACCATCATGCCGAGCGTGGCGATGAACGGTGGGATGCGCGTGTAGGCGATCAAAGCGCCGTTGACCAGGCCGGCCAGCAGGCCGCAGCCGATCGCGACCAGCACGGGCACGATCACCGGCAGGTCGGTCCAGCCCTGGGCGATGAACATCGCCTTGGGGTTCGGGTTGCCGTTGACCGTCGCTACCTGGGCGAAGCTCATGGCTATCATCGCCGTGGCGCCGACGATCGAACCTGAGGACAGGTCGATGCCGCCGGTAATGATCACCTGCGTCACGCCGATGGCAATAATGCCGACGATCGACACCTGCAGGATGATGATCTGCAGGCGCGCTTCGTTGAAGATCGCATCGATATTGTCGCGGGTATTGAAAAGGAAGCTGTCGCCCAGGAAGACCCGGCCGATCAGCTCGAAAGCGCCGACCAGGATGACGAGCGCCAGGAAGACGTTGAATTCGGCCGGCCATGCGCGCCGCTTCGCATCATAGCTGAGCCCGCCGACGCCGTGAGATGTCTGTGCCAATCGTGCTTCCTCCGTCAGCCACGGTCTCCACTCGGCGCTGTTCAGGCCGAGAGGGAAAAAGCGGAGCGGCGCTGTCTTACTTTGGCGCGCCGCTCCGTATCGGACAGGTCCGCCTCAGTTCTTCTTCAGGAACTTGTCGATATTCGCCGGCGTGACCAGCTGGAACGGGATGTAGACCTTGTGCTCGACCTTCTCGCCCTTCGCCAGCTTGAGCGCTGCGTCAAGCGCGCCGGCACCCTGGCCGGCCGCGTCCTGGAACACCGTCGCATCGAGGTCGCCCGCCTGCATCGCGGCAAGCGCATCCTGGGTAGCGTCGACCCCGCCGACGACAACCGACTTCATGTCGATGTTGGCGGCCTTCATCGCCTGGATGGCGCCGATGGCGCTTTCGTCATTATTGGCGATGACGCCGTCGAACGGCTTGCCGGTCGACAGCCAGTTGGTCATCAGGTTCTGCGCTTCTTCGCGCTTCCAGTTCGACGTCTGCTTGTCGATGATCTTGATGAAGCTGCACTCCGGTGTGGCGATCACGTCATCAATGTCCTTGGTGCGCTGCACCGCTGCCTGGTTCGACAGCTCGCCCATGATCACATAGACATTGGCTTCAGTCTTGCCGGCCTCCTTGAAGAGGCGGCAGACCTCCTTGGTCTCGAGCGTGCCGGAATCGGCTTCGTTCGAGGCGACGAAGGCCTGGTTTTCGGGCAGCGTGTCGACGTTGACCGGCTCGCGATTGACATAGACCAGTGGAATCTTGGCAGCGGCGGCTGCGTCCGACATTGCCTGGGTCGCCGAGGTGTCGACCGGGTTGACGATGATGGCGTCGACGCCTGAGGCGGCGAAGTTCTTGATCTGGTCGAGTTGCTTGGCGACGTCGTTCTGCGCATCCTCCACCTGCAGCTCGACGCCGTCCATGCCCTTGGCCTGTTCAATCATGCCGTTGCGCAGCACGGTGAGAAAATTGTCGTCGAACAACGCCATCGACACGCCGATCTTGGCGGCAAAGGCGGACGAACTCATCAGCGCCGCGAACGCGACGCCCAAAAGCAGTTTTTTCATTTTATTTCTCCTCCACATTGGTGTCCGGCTGCACCGATCTACCCGGAATCCCCGATCTCGCAGGGAATTCTCTCCCGATTGCCATTTTTGGTTCCAGAGGCATTTGCCTGAAACAGATCTTCCGGAACGAAAGAACCAAAATGCTCAGATGGTGAAATATTTATTCCATTTCGCGTGGGCGTCAAGCGAGATTTCGCCATGAGGAATGGATTTTCGGCATTTCGAGCGCTTTTGGACGGACGCTCAGGCAAGCGAGGCCTGAAAGCATTCTGATAGATTACATCATGTCTGCCGCCGATGACTGCGACGTCAGATGTTTTCTGGCAGATAAATGTCGAAGGGCAGAAAGGTCTGGCCCGGCGCATTCGCAGCGCCGGTCTCGATGGCATGCGCCATCAGCCCGACAAGCTCGCGGCAAAGCGCCGCCAGTGGCGTCGAGATCACCATGGTCAGGAAATTATCCGCCAGCGCCGCGCGGGAGTCGGGCGTGATCTCGTTGCAGACGACCGCCGGCATCTCAGCCGGCTTTGCCTCCCTCAGCGCCGAGATCGCGCCTTCCATGCCGCCACCGGCGACATAGCAACCGGCGAGATCAGGGTGGCGGGCCAGAAGCTCGATCATTGCATCATGCGTGATCTGGTTCGCTTCCAGATTGACCAACGTCTCGAGGAGAGTGAATTCCGGCGCCTGCTCGCGAAAGAAGGAGCGAAAACCGATCTCGCGAAGCTCATGGCCATGGAAGCGATGGCTGCCGACGAAGAGGGCAACCTTGCCAGGTCTCTTCGCGGCCTTCGAGATCATCCAGGCAGCGGTGCGGCCGACCTTGCGATTGTCCAGGCCAACATAGCCCTCGCGAATACCGGATGCAAAGTCGGAAAGCAGGGAGAACACCGGTACGCCATTGGCTTTCAGAGCCTCGACGGCGACCGTCAGCGTCGGGTGATCAGGCCCGACCAGGGCGACGGCCCTGGATTTGGCGGCCAGCTTGCGCATCCGCTCGACGATCTCGTCCGGCGCCAGCGAAGCGGCGAAGTCGATGGTCGCCACGCCGCGAAAGCGCGGCGACTGCGATACCGCCAGTTCAAGCTCGCGGGCAAATTCGCTGTAGAAGACGTCCTCCCGCCTCAACAGCAGGAACCCGAGCCGGTATTCGGGCAATTCATGGCGCATCCGCTGCTTGATCAATCCGGCTGCGTGATAGCCGATGCTGGTCGCGGCCTCATAGACGCGGCGCGCGGTTTCCTCGCGCACCGGCAAGCGGTTGTTCAGCACTCGATCGACGGTGGCAACGCTGACCCCCGAAATGCGCGCCAGGTCGGTGATCGTCGGGCGTTTCGCCATCGCTGCCTCATTCCACTGTTTGGTCCTTTTACACCATTCTGATGGAAAATGATAGAAACTATCTTTGTGATATTGAGCCTATCAGGGCTCGGCGTTATTTTGAACGCTGACCGAATATGATCGAGGCCTCCGCTATGGTGGATATTGGACTCCGAACCGGGAATACGAGAGCCGCAGCAGCGTCCCGACGCGACTACAGCCTGATCGGCCGCGACGCGAAGCTTGCCGTCGAGAGCGGGCTGGCGGCGGCCGAGTGGTATCACACCGACGTGCCGCGCAAGCAGATGAAGGAGCTGATGCAGCGCTCCGACGGCCCGGCGATCCGCGACACCATCATCTGGCTCGGCACCATGATCCTCAGCGGCGCCGGCGCCGCCTGGTTCTGGGGCAGCTGGTGGTGCGTGCCGTTCTTCTTCGTCTACGGCGTCCTCTACGGTTCCTCCACCGACTCACGCTGGCACGAATGCGGCCACGGCACCGCTTTCAGGACGCAGTGGATGAACGACGTGGTCTATCAGGTCGCCTGCTTCATGATCATGCGCAACCCGGTGACCTGGCGCTGGAGCCACACGCGACATCATACCGATACCATCATAGTCGGCCGCGATCCGGAGATCTCGGTGATGCGTCCGCCCGATCTGCTGCGCGTGGTGCTCAACTTCGTCGGCATTCTCGACGCCTGGCATGCGATGAGCGGCATGCTGCGCAATGCAGCCGGTATCGTCAGTCCGGCCGAAAGAACCTTCATTCCCGACCAGGAGCAGCCGAAGGCAATTCGCATTGCCCGCATCTGGACGACAATCTATGCCGCGACCATTGCGCTGGCGCTCTATACCGGCTCGTTCCTGCCGCTGATGCTGGTCGGTCTGCCCAGGCTTTACGGTGCCTGGCACCATGTCATGGTCGGCCTGCTGCAGCATGGCGGCCTGGCTGAAAACGTCACCGATCACCGGCTCAACAGCCGCACCGTCTACATGAACCCGATAGGCCGCTTCATCTACTGGAACATGAACTACCACGTCGAGCATCACATGTTTCCCATGGTGCCCTATCACGCGCTGCCCAGGCTGCACGAACTGATCAAGCACGATCTGCCGGCGCCGACACCATCCATCCTGGCCGGCTACCGCGAGATGATACCGGCTTTCCTGCGCCAGCTGCGCAATGAGGATTATTTCATCAAGCGCGAACTGCCGCCGACGGCGAGGCCCTATCGCGAGGATTTCCACAGCGATAACGCTGCTGTTGCAGTGGCTGCTGAATGACAAGCCCATGCCAACGCACCAAACATCGAGGGACCCGTAAATGAGCGACTGGGTCGAGGCCTGTGACGCCGAGGACATCGACGAAGAGGACGTGATGCGCTTCGACCATGGCGGCCGCACCTTTGCCATCTATCGCAGCCCCGACGACGGGTATTTCGCCACCGACGGGCTTTGCACGCATGAGAAGGTGCATCTGGCCGACGGGCTGGTGATGGACGATATCATCGAATGCCCGAAGCATAACGGACGCTTCAACTACAAGACAGGGGCTGCCAGGGGCGCGCCGGTCTGCGTCGATCTAAGAACTTATCCGGTCAAAGTCGACGCCGGCAAAGTCCTTGTCCGGATCGGTTGATGATGACGAAGGGAATGGTCATCATCGGCGCCGGCGAATGCGGCGGGCGCGCCGCCCTTGCGCTGCGCGAGCTCGGCTATGATGGCCCGGTGACGCTGGTCGGCGACGAGCCGCATCTTCCCTATGAGCGCCCGCCGCTGTCGAAAGACGCGATGGTTGCCGACGCGCCCCTAATCAAGGCGATCGCCAGCGAGGCGGTTCTGGCCGAAAGATCGATCAGGCATATCCATTCGGTCCAGGCGGTGGCGATCGTCCGAGAGGCGCATGTCGTGCGCCTCTCGGACGGTTCCGCCCTGGCCTACGACAAGCTCCTGCTGGCGACCGGTTCGGTGCCGCGCAAGCTGCCTATGCCGGGCCTTGGCGGGCGCTGCGTCTACCTCCGGACCTTCAACGACGCGCTGGCCATTCGCGCCCATCTCAGCGCCGGAAATCGCATCGCCATAGTCGGCGGCGGCTTCATCGGGCTTGAGCTTGCCGCGGCGGCACGCAGACTGGGTGCCGCGGTCACCATCATCGAGGCGCAGCCGCGCATCTTGATGCGCGGCGTGCCAGCCGAGATCGCTGAGGTCATCCATCAGGCGCATGAAGCGGAAGGCGTGAAAATCCTGTGCGGCGAGGGCATCGCCGCCATTGCCGATGATGGCGCCGAAGTGCGCATCGCGCTCGCCGGTGGACGCGACATTGTCGCCGATCTGGCCGTGATCGGCATCGGCGCCGTGCCGGTGACCGGACTTGCCGCGGAGGCGGGGCTGACCGTCGACAATGGCATCGCCGTCGACGCCGAGCTTCGCACCAGCGACCCGGATGTCTTTGCCGCCGGCGATTGCTGTTCGTTTCCGCTCGCCATCTATGGCGGCCGGCGCGTGCGGCTCGAAGCCTGGCGCAACGCACAGGAGCAGGGCGCGCTCGCCGCAAGGAATATGCTTGGCGCCGGCGAGTCCCATGCGGCGGTGCCGTGGTTCTGGTCGGATCAGTACGGCCTGACCTTGCAGATCGCCGGCCTGTCGGACGAAGGCCGCAGCGTCGTGCGCCGCGACCTCGGCGACCGCGCCTTCATCCTGTTCCACCTCGCCGAAGACGGCAGGCTGGTTGCGGCAAGCGGCATCGGCGCCGGCAACGCGGTCGCCCGCGACATAAGGCTGGCCGAGATGCTGATTGCGAAGCAGGCAAGGCCGGCGCCGGAAGCGCTGGGCTCGCAGGCGATCAAGCTGAAGTCGCTGCTGGCGGCATGAACGCCGCGTGGATAATTGGCCGAGCGCGTTCGGCTAAAACAGCGCCTTCAGCTCCGGCAGCTTGTCGTTGACCAGCCAGCCATAGTAATTTTCCTCGGGCAGTTTTTCCGGCTCGCCCGCAGCGCGGCGCTTGTCGTTCTCGGCCTTCAGCGCATAGGCGCGCTGTTCGGGGTTGCCGACATTGTAGAGCGTCGACGTGATGCCGGGATTGCCTGAGATGTCAAAGCCGGCAATGCTTCTATAGGCGTCGATCGACTTCCTTATCGTCGCCGCGACATAAGGCAGTGTCAGGTCAGGATCCATGATGGTCTTGTAGACCGCGTTGGGATCGCCGACGTCGAGTTCCGGCAGGCCGGAAACCTTGTGCACGAGGTCGCTCATTTGCAGCGCCGTCAGCGGATTGAGTTGGCCAAGGCCAAAAGTCTGCCCGGCATAATAAGGCTGGAAGAAAGTGGCGCCTAAGCGGTCGTTGGGAAAGCTCTCGCCGTCGACGGTCTTGCCGCGGAACGACCGGTTCCACACCTGTTCGCGGCACTCCCACAGATCGTAGCTGTCGGACTTCCCTGCGCATTTCGCAAATTGCGGCCGCTGCACGAAATCGGAGATGTCCTCGCCATCATAGGCAAAGGAGAGCTTGCTCGACAGATACGAAATCGCCTTGACGTAGTAGGTCTGCAGCCGGTCGTAGGCATCGACATTGTAGGTGTGCTCGCCGACGATGGCGCCGACGATATGCATTGGGTCGATGCCATAGGCCGCGGCTGCCTGCTTGATCTTGCCGCGCAACTCGGCATCGTTCTGGAGCAGCGCAAAGACTTTGCGGTATTTCGCCTGGAAGGTGGTGTTGGTCGCCTGGGTGCGCCGGCTCGAAGCGCCCGGTATGTCGGGCTGCTCGGTGTTGCGGTTGCCCGGCGGCACCATCGTTGCCGCTTGCGCGGCGAACATGGCTGCCGCCAGCGTCAGCCCCAAAATGACGAGGATCAGTTTTTTCATGCGCCGCCGCCCAAATAGTCGCCGGCAAACTAGGTAATGCTCCACCGGGAGTCGAGAGACGCCTGCACCCGACGGGACGAAAGCTTGCCGGATGCTTCCATTTGGCCACACATCGGGAATGCTGGGCCAAATTGGGGAGGCCGGGAGCAATTCCCCGACCCGCTTCGAGAATGAAGCGTCTCCTACAGGATGAAACGCGACAAGTCCGTGTTTCTGGAGAGGTCGCCGACATGCTTCTCGACATAGGCGGCATCGATGGTCACCGAGGTGCCGTTGCGGTCCGGCGCGTCATAGGAGATATCGTCCAGCACCCGTTCCATCACCGTCTGCAGCCGCCTGGCGCCGATATTCTCGACGCTGGCGTTAAGGTCCACGGCGATGCCGGCCAACGAATCGATCGCATCATCGGTGAAGACCAGGTCGACGCCTTCGGTCTTCATCAGCGCGATATACTGCTTGATCAGGCTGGCTTCGGTCTCGGTGAGGATGCGGACGAAATCGTCCTTCTCCAGCGCCCGCAGCTCGACGCGGATCGGCAGGCGGCCCTGCAATTCCGGCAGCAGGTCGGAGGGCTTGGCGACGTGGAACGCACCCGAGGCGATGAACAGGATGTGGTCGGTCTTCACCGGTCCATATTTGGTCGCAACCGTGGTGCCTTCGACCAGCGGCAGCAGGTCGCGCTGCACACCTTCACGCGAAACACCGGCACCGATGCCGCCTTCGCGCGAGGCGATCTTGTCGATCTCGTCGAGGAAGACGATGCCGTCATTCTCGGTCGATTCGAGTGCTCTGCGCACCACTTCGTCCTGATCGAGCAGCTTGTCGGACTCGTCGCTGATCAACAGCCCGTAGGACTCCTTGACGGTCGTCTTGCGCAACTTGGTCTTCTTGCCGCCCATCGCCTTCGACAGCATGTCGTTGATGTTGAGCACGCCGATATTGGCGCCCGGCATGCCGGGGATCTCGAAGCCGGGCATGCCGCCATTGCCGGTATCGGCCACTTCGATCTCGATCTCCTTGTCGTCGAGCTCGCCGTCGCGCAGCTTCTTGCGGAAACTGTCGCGGGTGGCCGGGCTCGCCGTCTTGCCGACGAGCGCTTCGAGCACCCGTTCCTCGGCGTTGATGTGGGCACGCGCCTTGACGTCCTCGCGCATCTTCTCGCGCACCAGCCCGATGGCGATCTCGACCAGATCGCGGATGATCTGCTCGACATCGCGGCCGACATAACCGACCTCGGTGAACTTGGTGGCTTCGACCTTGACGAAAGGCGCACCGGCAAGGCGTGCCAGGCGGCGTGAAATCTCGGTCTTGCCGACACCGGTCGGGCCGATCATCAGGATGTTCTTCGGCATCACCTCTTCGCGCATCTGGCCCTCGAGCTGCTGGCGGCGCCAACGGTTGCGCAAGGCAATCGCCACGGCACGCTTGGCGTCTTTCTGGCCGATGATGAAGCGGTCGAGTTCCGAAACGATTTCGCGGGGAGAGAAGGTGCTCATGTCACTAAATTCCACTTTGCCACTGCCGAATGGACTCGAACGGATGCAGCAGCATGATCACGTTGAGTGTCAGATTGTCCCGGATGAGATAGCCGACACCGAATTCGAAGATGAGGGCGAGGGTCACGATCACCCATATAGGAAGCCTTCGCGCCATGACAAACCCCAGCACCATGGCCAGCGTGTCGGACACCGAATTGATGATGCTGTCGCCATAATAGTCGAGCGAGATTGTGCCGGCGCGGTAGCGGTCGATGATGAAAGGGCTGTTCTCGAGCAACTCCCAGCCGCCCTCTATAACCACCGCAAAGGCCAGCCTGAGCCCGATCGGCGAGCGCGGGAAAAGGAACCACGCCAGCGCATAGAACAGGAAACCGTGAATGATGTGCGAGAAGCTGTACCAGTCGGAAATATGCTGGGAATTTTCGGAGCTCTGCACAATGCCGTGCCACAGCTTGACATAGCCGCAGGTACAGATCGGCGTCCGCCCCATGCCGTAGAGGACCCCGGCCTGGAAGATGACCAGGCCGAGAACCAGCAGAAGCCCCATTCGCCAGCTGTCTTCGTAGGCCGAGACGGTTTTGTCGCTGGATACGCTCATGCTGCTATTGCCCCTCTTTTGCCTCACCCTGTCCGGCGTCGCCCTCTGGGGCATCAATCGCCATCAGCACGGCATCGCCATATTCCGACTTCCTGCGATCGATAGCCCTGAAACCGGCCTTTTCATAGGCACGGATAGCCCGTGCATTGGCGGGGTCCGGGTCGATGATGACGCGCGGCGTACCTTCCTCGAAAAGCTGCTCGACGAACTGCCGGACGATCGCCGAGCCGTGGCCGACCCCGACAAGCCCCGGCACGCCGATCGACAGATCGATGCCGAGCGTGCCGAACGGCTGGTCGCTATAGGGATGGCCGTCCTCCAGATGCGGATCGTAGCTCTGCAAATAGCCGATGGGCTTTCCGTCGAGCTCGATAATCAGCGGCTCGACCGAAATGCTGTCGATATGCTCGCGGATCTCCGCAATCTCGGTCTCTGGGTCGTTCCACCATTCGGCGACATGCGGCTCGGCAAGCCAGCCGGCGATCATCGGCAGGTCCCTCTGGATCACCGGCCGAAAACCATAGCGGAGGCTCCGCTCAGGCGGCATCGAGGGTTTCGACGACGAAGTTGTTGTTTGTGTAGACGCAAATGTCTGACGCGATCTGCATCGCCTTGCGGGCGATCTCCTCTGCGCCCTTGTCGCTGTCCATCAAAGCGCGTGCCGCTGCCAGCGCGTAATTGCCGCCGGAGCCGATGGCCATGACGCCAAATTCGGGCTCCAGCACGTCGCCGGTGCCGGTCAGCGCCAGCGACACCGACTTGTCGGCCACCAGCATCATTGCTTCCAGCCGCCGCAAATAACGGTCGGTGCGCCAGTCCTTGGCGAGCTCGACGCAGGCACGTGTTAGCTGGTCGGGATATTGTTCGAGCTTGGCTTCGAGCCGCTCCAGCAGCGTGAAGGCATCGGCGGTGGCCCCGGCGAAGCCGGCAATGACGTTGCCGCTTTTGCCGATGCGGCGCACCTTCTTGGCGTTGCCCTTCATGATGGTCTGGCCGAGGCTGACCTGGCCGTCGCCGGCGATCACCACCTTGCCGCCCTTGCGCACGGTCAGGATGGTCGTGGCATGCATGGTCAGTTCATTCGACATTTTCTGCTCCGATCAGCACCGATCCCATCGAGGCGATCGGCGCGTTACGAGTGACTTGATCGGCCATATGTATGCATAGGCCGGATGATTGCAAACCGGCCATCCGCCGGGCCGGACTGTGCTCCGCAGCGGTAACTGGCAATCGCCGGATCATGCTGCTAGAAGGCTTTCGTTTTCAGGCATGTGAACGCCTGAACGGTGCAAATCTGAGACAAGGATGAGGTCATGGCGCCCCGTTCCGCCGAGATAAGCCGCAAGACCAGGGAAACCGACATCGCCGTGTCGGTTCAGGTCGACGGCTCGGGCAAATCCGACATTTCGACGGGCGTCGGCTTCTTCGACCATATGCTGGACCAGTTGTCGCGCCATTCGCTGATCGACATGACCGTGAAGGCCAAGGGCGACCTGCACATAGACGACCACCACACGGTCGAGGATACGGGCATCGCGCTCGGCCAGGCGCTGGCCAAGGCGTTGGGCGAGCGGCGCGGCATCATGCGCTACGCCTCGATCGATCTCGCCATGGACGAGACACTGACGCGGGCGGCAATCGATGTCTCCGGCCGGCCTTTTCTGGTCTGGAATGTTTCGTTCTCGTCGCCGAAGATCGGTACGTTCGATATCGAGCTGGTGCGCGAATTCTTCCACGCGCTGGCGCAGAATGCCGGCATCACGCTTCATGTCACCAATCATTACGGCGCCAACAACCACCACATCGCCGAGACCTGCTTCAAGGCCGTGGCGCGTGTGTTGCGTTCGGCGCTTGAGCGCGACCCGCGCCAGCCGGACGCGGTTCCCTCCACCAAGGGATCCCTGAAAGGATAGCGTCATGGCCATCTATGTCGTGATGAAGCCGCCAGGCCGCAGCAAAAGCGTGGACACTACCTTTATCCGTGACGGCTTTGCCTGGCTCGGCTTCCTGGTGCCGCCGCTGTGGCTGGCCTGGCACCGGCTGTGGGTCGAGGCGGCATTGGCGTTTGTCGCCATGGGCCTGCTCTCGATGCTAGGCGAAAGGCTGGACCTGGAAACAACCGGCTCGCTTTTATCCCTGCTTGTCATGCTCTTTGTCGGACTGGAAGGGCAGGGCTTGCGGATCGCAGCCCTGCGCCGTCGCGGCTGGCATGAATGGGGCGTGGTCGAGGCCGACAGGCTCGACGACGCAGACCTCCGCTATGCATTGGAAGCCGATGCTCAGTCGGATGAACAACCGACGGTGCAACGCATCGTCCCAGACGCAGCACATGCCCGGTCGGCGCAGATGGGCCTGGCGCTGGGGCTGAACCATATTCCGGGAAAGCCCTGAGATGAGGGTAGCGATCATCGATTACGGGTCGGGCAATCTGCGCTCGGCCACCAAGGCCTTCGAGCGTGCCGCGCATGAAGCCGGTATTGCCGCCGCGATCGAACTCACCGCCGATGCCGAGCGGGTCAGGACCGCCGACCGCATCGTCCTGCCCGGCGTCGGTGCCTATGCCGATTGCGCCGCTGGACTGCGTGCGGTCGCCGGCATGTGGGAAGCGGTCGAGGAGGTGGCGATCGCCAAGGCTCGGCCGTTCCTCGGCATCTGCGTCGGCATGCAGCTGATGTCGGAGCGAGGCCTGGAAAAGACCGTCACAAAGGGCTTTGGCTGGGTCGCCGGCGACGTCAAGGAGATCACGCCGGCCGATCCGACACTGAAGATTCCGCAGATCGGCTGGAACACGATTGACCTGAAGCGCAAGCATCCGCTGTTTTCCGGCATTGCGACGGGTGGCAAGGGACTGCACGCCTATTTCGTCCACTCCTACCATCTCGATGCACGGAAGGAGGATGAGGTGCTGGCGGTTGCCGACTATGGCGGCCCGGTAACGGCCGCTGTCGCTCGCGACAACCTCGCCGGAACGCAATTCCACCCCGAGAAGAGCCAGGCGCTGGGCCTGGCGCTGATCACCAATTTCCTAGGCTGGAGGCCCTGAACCATGAGCAAGAAGGGCTATTGGATGGCAATGGTCGATGTCCGCGATCCCGAGATCTACAAGCGATATATCGAGGCCAATGCCGCGGCTTTCGCGAAATACGGCGCGAAGTTCCCGGTGCGCGCCGGGCGGTACACCAGCCCGGAAGGACCGGCAGGCAATCGCCACGTGCTGGTGGAATTCGAATCCTATGAAAAGGCGCTGGAATGCTACGGCTCGCCTGAATACCAGGAGGCGTTGAAGTACAGGCTCGCCGGCTCGACCGGCCACTTTGTCATCGTCGAAGGCGCCTGAAGGTGTTTCTGTTTCCGGCGATAGACCTCAAGGACGGCAAATGCGTGCGCCTCAGGCATGGCGACATGGCGACCGCCACCATCTACAATGACGATCCCGCCGCTCAGGCGCGCGTCTTCGAAGAGCAGGGCTTCGAATGGTTGCACGTCGTCGACCTCAACGGCGCCTTCAAGGGCCAGAGCGTCAACAGTGCCGCGGTCGGCGCCATCCTGAAGGCGACGAGCAATCCGGTGCAGCTCGGCGGCGGCATCCGCACGCTGGCGCAGATCGAGGACTGGCTCGACCGTGGGCTGGCCCGCGTCATTCTTGGCACCGTGGCGGTCCGCGATCCGGATCTGGTCAGGCAGGCCTGCAATGCATTCCCGGGCAAGATCGCTGTCGGCATCGACGCCAAGGGCGGTAAGGTCGCGGTCGAAGGCTGGGCTGAGGCCTCGAGCCTCGGCGTCATTGAACTGGCGAGGAAATTCGAAGGTGCCGGCGTCGCCGCCATCATCTACACCGATATCGACCGCGACGGTGTGCTGACCGGCATCAACTGGGACGCCACCATCGATCTCGCCGACGCGGTGTCGATCCCGGTTATCGCCTCGGGCGGGCTCGCCTCGATCGCCGACATCGTGCGCATGACCATGCCCGATGCCCGCAAGCTCGAAGGCGCGATCTCCGGCCGCGCCCTCTACGACGGCCGCATCGACCCGGCCGAGGCATTGGCGATCCTGCGTGGCAAACCGATGGCAGGGTGTGAAACGTGAAGGTCTCGATTATCGTTGCTCCCTACGACAGCGGGCACTATCACGAGGGGTGCGGCCAGGGGCCGGACGCCATCGTCGGCGGTGGGCTGGTCGAAGCCCTGACCGTGGCTGGCCATGATGTCGCCGTCGAAGATATCGGCAAGGTCGGAGACGAGCAGGGGCGCGAAATTGCAACCGGCTTCGCCGTCTGCAACGCCGTCGCGACCAAGGTTAACCTCGCCCGCGATGGAGGACGCTTCCCCATTATCCTTGCTGGAAATTGCCTGACCGCCGCCGGTGCGGTTGCCGGTGAAGCGGCGGATTCGATCATCTGGATCGACCAGCATGGCGATCTCAACACGCCGGAGACGTCGGCCTACGGCTTTCTCGACGGCATGGCGCTGGCGGCGACGCTCGGGCTCTGCTGGCATCCGATGGCGGCAGCAATTCCGGGGTTCCGGCCGATAGACCCGGCGCGCTGCATGCTGGTCGATGCCCGCGACCTCGATCCCGACGAAAAGCGACTGCTGGAAACTTTGCCGATCGTGCGCACCGAATGTGCCGGTGCACTCGATATGATCGGAAAGCTCACGGCGACAGGGACTGTGCGGGCGCATCTGCATCTCGACCTGGATGTCCTCGATCCGGATGTGCTGCAGGTGAACCGCTACGCGCACCCGGGCGGCCCGAGTACGGAACAGCTACGGCAGCTTGCCTGCGGACTGGCCAGGTCAATCCCAATCGTCGGCGTGACGCTCTCGGCCTATGACCCGGCCTTTGATTCCCAGTCCGAAGTTCCGGCCGTCGTCGGCCAGCTGCTTGTCGAGTTTCTTGCGGCGATCGAGAGGATCTGATGCTGAAAGCCCGCGTCATCCCCTGTCTCGACGTCAAGAACGGCCGTGTCGTCAAGGGCGTCAATTTCGTCGACCTGGTCGATGCCGGCGATCCCGTCGAAGCGGCAAAAGCCTATGACGCGGCCGGCGCCGACGAGCTCTGCTTTCTCGACATCACCGCCTCGTCGGAAAACCGCGAGACCATTTTCGATGTCATCGCCCGCACCGCCGAACAATGTTTCATGCCGCTGACCGTTGGCGGTGGCGTCCGTCAGGTCGCCGACATCAGGAAGCTGCTACTGGCCGGCGCCGACAAGGTGTCGATCAACACGGCGGCGGTGAAGACCCCAAATTTTGTCGCCGAGGCTGCCGACAAATTCGGCAACCAGTGCATCGTCGTCGCCATCGATGCCAAGAAAGTGTCCGCTGCGAGCGAGGCTGATCGCTGGGAGATATTCACCCATGGCGGCCGCGAGAAGACCGGCATCGACGCCGTCGAGTTCGCTCGGCGAGTGGTCGACCTCGGCGCCGGCGAGATCCTGCTGACATCGATGGACCGCGACGGAACCAAGGCCGGCTATGATATAGCCCTTACCCGCGCGGTCGCGGATGCCGTACGCGTGCCGGTCATCGCTTCCGGTGGCGTCGGCACGCTCGACCACCTTGTCGAAGGCATTCGCGACGGCCATGCCGGCGCGGTGCTGGCGGCGTCGATCTTCCATTTCGGCACCTACAGCATCGCCGAAGCCAAGCTGCACATGGCTCAGGCCGGACTGCCGATGCGGCTGGACTCGCCGGGTAATCGGTCCTAGAGCCTTTCCGGCTAAGAAGAGGCTGTAAACGCCGTCATGACCGAGTTCTCGCTCTCCGATCTGGAGAAGATTATTGGCGAACGCGCACGTTCCGGCGATCCGGATTCGTGGACGGCCAAGCTCTTTCAGCGTGGCATGAGCAAGGCAGCGCAGAAACTCGGCGAAGAGGCAGTCGAAACGGTGATCGCAGCCGTCAGCGCCGACCGGGACGCGCTTGTTTCGGAAAGCGCCGATCTCATCTATCATTGGCTTGTCGTTCTTGGCGTAGCGGGCATTCCGCTGAGCGATGTGCTCAACGAGCTTGAACGCCGCACCGGTCGTTCGGGCATCGCCGAAAAGGCGTCTCGGCTGGACCGGGGCTGATCGCTGCGGAGGAACTCGATGGACCAGCTCGCTCCTACCGAGAAGTATTCACCCTATCGTTTCTTCTCGGCCGAGCAATGGTCGCGGTTCCGCGCCGATACGCCGATGACGCTCACCGAGGACGAGGTCCGTCGTCTGCGGTCGCTGAACGATCCGGTCGATCTCCACGAGGTCGAGCGCATCTATCTTTCGATGTCGCGGCTGTTGTCGGCTCATGTCGAAGCCAGTCAACTCCTGTTCAGGCAGCGCCAGGCCTTCTTCAACGCGCTGGACGCGGCCAAGACACCGTTCATCATCGGCATTGCCGGTTCCGTCGCGGTCGGCAAATCGACCACGGCGCGCGTGCTGAAGGAGCTGCTGGCGCGCTGGCCGTCGAGTCCCAAGGTCGACCTGGTCACCACCGATGGTTTCCTGCTGCCGAACGAAGTCCTGCGCCGCAACAACCTGATGGAGCGCAAGGGCTTTCCCGACAGCTACGACGTCGGCGCCCTGCTGCGCTTCCTGTCCGGCATCAAATCGGCGCAGCGCAACGTCCGCGCGCCGGTCTATTCGCACCTGACCTATGACGTCATCCCGGGCGAGTTCCAGACCATCGACCGGCCGGACATCCTGATCTTCGAGGGCATCAACGTCCTGCAGCCGGGCAAGCTGCCGAAGGATGGCAAGATCGTGCCTTTCCTGTCGGATTTCTTCGACTTTGCCATCTACATCGATGCCGAGGAGGCGCTGATCCATCACTGGTATATCGCCCGCTTCATGCGGTTGCGCGAAACCGCCTTCCGCGACCCGGCCTCCTTCTTTCACCGCTATTCGCAACTTTCCGAAGATGCGGCCCGCGCCATCGCCGAGGGCCTGTGGACCAACATCAACCTGAAGAATCTGCGCGAGAATATATTGCCGACCCGCGCGCGAGCCGATCTCATCCTGCGCAAGGGCGCCAACCATCTGGTCGAGGAAGTGGCGCTCAGGAAACTGTGAAATCCCGGGACATTCCTTAAAGTCATCTTAACCCAGTCTTTCTATTGTCGGGCCTGATCTGCGGGCTCGGCAAACAAATGAATGCGCCATTCCTAAACATCGATCGGCCGGCAGCTGACCGCATCGCACGTCCGGGCAGCGACGGCGCAACGATTGCCTTGATCGTGCCTGTCCACAATGAGGAAGGCGCAATTGCTCCATTCCTGAAGGCGGTATGCGAAAGCACCGCGCTGCTGAAGGACAAAGGCGTTGCCCTCGAGTTCATCTTCGTCAACGACGGCAGCAGCGATACGACGCTCGAAAAGCTGATCGAAGCCCAACAAACCGATCCACGCATCCACGTAATCGACCTTTCACGCAATTTCGGCAAGGAAGCCGCGATGACCGCGGGGCTCGACAGCTGCGATGCCGATGCAGCGATCCCGATGGATGTCGATATGCAGGATCCGCCGCATGTCATTCCGCTGCTTGTGGAAAAGTGGCGCGAGGGTTTTGAGGTTGTTCTGGCCAAGCGAGCCAATCGGTCGAGCGACAGCTTTCTCAAGCAGCGCTCCGCCTCGATGTTCTACCGCGTTCACAACTGGATCGCGCAGCAGAAGATCCCGCACGATGTCGGCGACTTCCGTTTGATCGACCGCCAGGTCATCCAGGCGCTGCGGTCTTTGCCCGAACGCCGTCGTTTCATGAAGGGCCTGTTCGCCTGGGTCGGGTTCCGCACCGCAAGCGTCGAATATGTCCGCGATCAGCGCATCGCCGGCCAGTCGAAATTCTCCGGCTGGAAGCTGTGGAACTTCGCGCTCGAAGGCATCACCAGCTTCTCCACCGCTCCGCTTGAAATCTGGACCTATGTCGGCGCGACGATTTCCGCGCTGTCGTTCCTCTACGGCCTGCTGATCGTTGCCAAGACAATGATCTTTGGCGTTGATGTGCCCGGCTACGCCTCCCTGCTGGTCAGTGTTCTTTTCCTTGGCGGCATCCAGTTACTCGGCATCGGCATCATCGGACAATACCTCGGCAGGGTCTACGCCGAGATCAAGCAGCGTCCGATCTATATCGTGCGCCGCAAATATGAGGGAATGAGCTGATGGAGATCGACGCTTACCGACAGATGGCCGCCACCGAAGACGAGCATTGGTGGTTCTGCGGGCGTCGCGCAATCGCCGAGGCGGTCATTCGCAGCATCGGCCTGCCTGAAAACGCGCGCATCGTAGAGATCGGCGCCGGCACCGGCGGCAACATCCGGATGCTGGAGCAGTTCGGCGCAGTGACGGCAGTCGAGATGAGCGATCTCGCGCGCAGGATTGCCTGGGAAAAGACCGGCCGCGACTTCCTCGCCGGACATCTGCCGGACAACATTCCTGTCGCGCCGCAAAGCTGCGACCTCGTCTGCCTGTTCGACGTGCTGGAACATGTCGCCGAAGACGAGGCGTCGCTTGCCGCGATCCGCCAGATGCTGAAGCCGGGCGGCAGCGTCGTCCTCACGGTGCCAGCACACCAATGGTTGTGGAGCACGCATGATGTTGGGCTGCATCACATGCGGCGCTATTCACGCAATCTGCTGCGTGAACGAATTGAAAAGGCTGGTTTCGCGATCGACCGGCTGAGCTACACAAATGCCGCGCTCTTCCCGGTAGCGGCGCTGGCACGACTGGTGGACAGGTTGCGCAAGTCGGCGTTGCCAGCCGGCCATGCCACGCCGCCAAAACCACTGAATGCGGCGATGAAGGCAGTGTTTTCGGCGGAAGGCCGCATCATACCAAATGCAAGCTTGCCCTTCGGGGTTTCGCTGCTGGCGGTATTCCGCAAGGACAGCGCCGTCGAAACCGCTCGCCCCGACGAGAAATTGGCAGCTTGACCGCGTCATGGGCACCGGCTCGTATCGTCGACTATCGCGCTTTGCGCTGATTGGCATTGCGTCGACGCTGATCTACGCCGTTTGCGCTTTTCTGCTGTCGCGTGGACAGGCAACGGCGGCCCTGCCGGCGGCGCTCACATCGTTTGCGGCCTACGCCGTCGCCGCGCTGTTCTCCTACACCGGGCATAAATATTTCACGTTCACCTCGGGCGGCAGCCACGCTATGGAATTGCCCCGCTTCCTCCTGCTCACCGCTTCCGGCCTCGCCGTCGCGATCGCCCTGCCGGGGCTTTTGACCCAGATGCTCGGCGTCCCTGCCGCAATCCCGATCCTGCTCACCTGCATTGCCGTGCCGGTCATCAACTATGTCGTCCTCGGGCGCTGGGTGTTTCGTGGTCTCTAGCGCGCGATCCCTCAGTGAACTGCTGCCCGGCGCGAACCGCTTCTCGCCCTTTGTGGGCGTAGCGGGTGCTCCGTTGCTGCTGGCCAGTCTGATCGTCACATACGCCGTCTGGCTATCGACTGTTGCAATTCCGACCAATGTTGACGTGTCATGGCTTCTGGTCGTCTGCGACCGCCTGCTTGGCGGAGAGCGGCTCAACACCGACATCGTGGAGACCAACCCCCCTTTCTCGATCTGGCTCTACATGCCGTTCATGCTCCTGGAAAAGCTGACTGGCATGCGTGCGGAATTCTGGCTGACGCTTGGCGTCGTTTGCCTGAGCCTGGCCAGTCTTTTCGGTTCCGTCCGTATTCTCGCGCGCGATGAACCGGTCTACCGGCAGCCCCATGCGCTGTGGGCGGCAGCCGCGGCCCTGTTTTTGATCCTGTGTTTCATGCCGGATCAATTCGGCCAACGCGAGCACTTCGCATTGATTGCCATTCTGCCTTGGGTGGCGTTGCAATGCACACGTCAGCGGAACCTGGATTTCAGCGCGGGCTCGCGCCTGGAGCACATGGTCGCCGGGTTCTGCGCGGCGGTCGTGGTCATGGTCAAGCCGCCCTATTTTGTGCTGGCCTTCATGTTGCCGTCGCTCTGTCTTGCGCTTGAAAGGCGGTCGCTGAGACCGCTCTTCGTCGCAGAGAACCTGATGGGCGCTGCGATCGTGGCCGCCTATATCGCGTCCATCGCGCTCTTCGACCGCGCTTACGTCAGCGACGTCCTGCCCTTGGTCAGGGAGGTCTATCTTCCGTTGAGGGCCTCTGCCGCCGATATGCTGGCAAACTGGCCGAAAGTGGTGCTGCTTCTGGCCGCCGCCACCATGCTAGCGGCCGGCGGCCTGAGAAACACGAACTGGGACGTCAGGATTCCGCTCCTGACCGCCCTGGGGTTCATTCCGGCCTTCATCGTCATGGGCAAGGGTTGGCCCAATCACGCGCTGCCGATGGTCGTTGTTGCGACACTTGCATTTGGCATGCAGCTTGTGCGGTTCGGCACATTCGGCAGTGCAGGCATCGTTCGCAAGGCCGCCCTGATCTTCGGCTGCGTGCTGGTGCTGCAAATAGCGGTCAGGGCACAGTACGCGGCGCTGACGACGGATAACGGCCCGATCGCCCGGTCTGTCGCCGCGATCCGCGCAACGGTCGAAACCCCGGCCATCATGTCGATTGCCGACCAGATGCAGGTTGCCCATCCCCTCGCCAGGCTGGTCGGCGGCAGGTTCATATCACGCCATCCGAGCGCCTGGGCGGTCTCCAACGCGGACACGCTCGCCCGCGTCACCGGCGATCTCGAACGGAGACCGGAACTTGAAAGCATCCGCGATCGGGTGATCGGCGAAAACGCCGCCGAGATATCAGCGAAGAAGCCCGATATCGTGCTGTCAGGCTCGCCGGCGTGGACTGCCCTGATGCTGCAGGACAAGCGGATCCAGGTCGCCTTGGCCGACTATCGTCTGCTGCACGCCGAGCCGGAAATCACTGTCTATCTGCGTTACACGGCGCCTGCGCCGCTCCAAACCGATAGAGCAGGAGCCCCCGGAAACCCATGACACGGCTGGATCCAATCGCTCCACTGGACGACATATGGCTCGATCTCGAGAGCCTCGGTGCAACAGCATGAGCGTCTCGAACGACATTGGCGGCTTGAGCCGCTGGCGCGACCGGGATATTGCGGCGTCGCTGCTTCCTAGCCGCAATGTCCTGGCCATAGCCGCAGTCACCGTCTTCTCGATCTTCTGGCAGCGACGTTGGGGGACTGTTCCCGACACTAGCTGGCTGATCACGGTCTGCGAGCGTATGCTGTCCGGTGAGCGGCTTTACTCGCAAATCTACGAGACCAATCCCCCATTCAGCGTCTGGCTCTATCTGCCGCCAGTGGCTGCGGCCAGATTGCTGGGCACCGCCCCGGAAATCCTGGTTGAGGCCTGGACATACCTTGCCGTGCTTATCGGACTTTCGCTCTCGGGCGTGATCGTCAAGCGTGCGGGTTTCACCGAAACTGCATCATTGTTTGCACTGGGGCCAGCGTTTTGCGCAATGTTGGTGGTCTTCCCCGGAAATGCCTTCAGCGAGCGGGAGCATATCGGCATGGCACTTTTCATGCCGCTGCTTGCGCTTCATGCCTGGCGCGCGCGCAGAGATGCAGCTGCCCAACCAGACCCTGGGCTCGCTGCACTCGCCGGCCTGTCGGGCGGCATTCTGCTGCTGGTCAAGCCCTACTATGCGATCATGGTGTTGGCGCCGGCGCTGGTCGTTGCAGTGCGCCGGCGCAGTCTGAAATCGATCTTCGCCCTGGAACACTGGGTCATTGGCGGCATCTGCGTTGTCTATCTCAGCACGGTCACGCTGATCCATCCGGAATTCGTGCGCGACATCTATCCCCTCTTGGCGGACGTTTATGCAAAGATCGGCATCTTTTGGCCGATTGTGATCGGCTACGGTTTCTCGTGGTGTTTCCTTGTCTTCCTGATCTGGTGGCTGTGGCCGGCCAGGCGGTTTCCAGAGCTGGCGGCGGTAGCGTTGGCGGCATCGATCGCCGGCATGTTTCCCCTGTTCTACCAAGCCAAAGGCTGGTCTTATCATGCCTATCCCGCGATCTTTTGCGCTGTGGCAGCCATTTTCTGCCTGTTGGCACTGCCCAGGATCGTGCAGCGGCCGTCGAAGCTGTTGACGTTCGTGACGGCTCCTTCGCGAGCTTGGGCATTGGCGGCGGTGGCAATCGCTTTCTTGCCGTACTGGAGCACCCAGAAACCAGGGCCGGCGCTGGTTGCTGCAATTCGCGCCGCCACCGATCGGCCGACCGTAGCGTTGGTCAGTTCGGATATTTCCTCGGGACATCCGTTGAACCGTATGATCGATGGGCAGTTCGTTTCGACCCACGTCAGCGATTGGCTTGGAGCGTTCGCACTTTCCCTGTCCCGGCAGGCATCTCTCTCGGGTGACACCGCCGAAGCCATGCGTTACCAAGCCATCATGGCGCGCTACGTCGAAAGCAAACGCGAAGAGTTCGTGCGTCTGCGCCCGGATATCGTCGTCTTCAAGAAAAACAACACGATGTGGACAAGCCAATTGATGGAGCGTTTTGGCTTTGACGCCATCCTGGCGCACTACCGCATTCTTATCGAGGACGAGACCGAGCGCATCTATCTGCGCGACGATTATGTCCGCCCGGGCCACCGGCCACCCGAACAGCCTATTTCGGCATCGTCACCCGTCGCAGCGTCAGATTGATGCGGCCGCCACTCCTGAGCAATGCCGAGGTCGACGGGTAGATACGGTCGACGCCGTGAAAGCAGAGCCGCCCTTCGCCGCCAAGCACGACGACGTCGCCGCTCCTCAGCCTGAACGATTTGGTGGCGCCGTCGCGCGTCGTCTGGCCGACCCGGAACAGGCAATCGTCGCCGAGCGACACCGAGACGACAGGCGCGGAGAAATCGCTCTCGTCGCGGTCCTGGTGAAGACCCATCTTGGCATCCTGCGAATAGAAATTGACCAGGCAGGCTTCCGGCAGGTGCGCATAGGCAGATACATCCCGCCACAGTTCGAGCAGCATCTCCGGGATCGGCGGCCAAGGCCTTCCGGTCACCGGGTGGGTCGGCTGGTAGCGATAGCCGTGCTCCTGGTCGGTGACCCAGCCCAGCGGACCGCAATTGGTCATGCGCACGCTCATCTCCTTGCCGGTACGCGGCATCGCCGGCACGAACAGCGGCGCGTTCTGCACGATCTGCCGGATATCTTCAACCAGCACTTCCTGCATGGCGCGCGACAGGTAGTCGGGCATATGGCGGACGCCTTTGGGCAGTACGAGCATCGCGTCGCTTAATCCGTTGGTCTGGAGAAATCAGAATGCCACCGTCAAATGAAAACGGCGACCCGAAAGCCGCCTCCGACGGTGGCTGCGCGCTTTAACCGGCGATCTGAGATCGGAAGCCGCTTCGGCTGTCACTCATCCCCGACCCGGCCGCGCAGTTTCTTGATCGAGCCGCGCCCGGCCTTGCTCTTGAGCCGTCTTTCGACCGCGCCTTTGGACGGCCTGGTCTTCTTGCGCGGCGGTGGTGGTGGTTCGGCGGCCTTGGCGACCAGTGCCGTCAGCCGCGCCCGGGCGTCCGCCCGGTTCTGCTCCTGGGTGCGGAAGCGTCCGGCTTCAATGACGATGACGCCGTCCTTGGTGGCGCGCTGGCCGGCAAGCTTGATGGTCCGTTCGCGCACCCGCTCCGACAGGCCAGCCGCATTGGCGGCATCGAAGCGCAATTGCACTGCCGTCGCCACCTTGTTGACGTTCTGGCCGCCCGGGCCGGACGAACGGATGAAGTCCTCGTGCAGGTCGCCCGGATTAATCACCGCATCGTCGGTAATGATGATCTTGTCGTCGGCGTTCATGCCGCACTCATGGCGCGGCAGGCGAAAAAAGAAAAGGCCCGATCGAAGCCGGGCCTTGAAGCATCACCAGGGGCGACGGCTATTCAGCCGCTACCTGCATGCGTGGTGCGGCGCCGAGCACCGTGGCGTCGACATGGGCTTCGAATTTCTCGAAATTGTCGACGAACATGCCGACCAGCCTTGCCGCCTGCCGGTCGTAGGCGGGCTTGTCGATCCAAGTCGATCTAGGGTCGAGAATGGCGCGGTCGACGCCGGCAACCGTCACCGGTACGTCGAAACCGAAATTGGCGTCGGTGCGGAAGTCGGCCGCTTTCAGCGAGCCGTCGAGCGCCGCCGCAAGCAGCGCCCGCGTTGCTTTGATCGGCATTCGCTTGCCGGTGCCGTAGGCGCCGCCGGTCCAGCCGGTGTTGACCAGCCAGCAATCGACGCCGTGGCGGGCGATGAGCTCGCGCAGCAGATTGCCGTATTCCGACGGATGCCGCGGCATGAACGGTGCGCCGAAGCATGTCGAAAATGTCGCTTCGGGTTCCGTAACGCCCTTCTCGGTCCCCGCCACCTTGGCGGTATAGCCGGAGAGGAAATGGTACATGGCCTGCGCCGGGGTCAGCCGCGCGATCGGCGGCATCACACCGAATGCGTCGGCGGTCAGCATGATGATGTTCTTCGGGTGGCTGGCGCGCCCCGTCTTGCTGGCGTTGGGGATGAAGTGGAGCGGGTAGGCGCAGCGTGTGTTTTCGGTCAGCCCGCCATCGTCGAAATCCGGCACGCGGCCTGCGTCGAGCGCCACATTCTCCAGCACCGTGCCGAAGCGCTGGGTGGTGGCGAAGATCTCCGGCTCGGCTTCGGCCGAAAGCTTGATCGTCTTGGCATAGCAGCCGCCCTCGAAATTGAAGATGCCGTGCGGTCCCCAGCCATGCTCGTCGTCGCCGACCAGCGTGCGCGACGGGTCGGCCGACAACGTCGTCTTGCCGGTCCCGGAAAGGCCGAAGAAAACGGCCGCGTCGCCGACGGGCCCTTCATTGGCCGAGCAGTGCATCGGCATCACACCCTTTGCCGGGAGCAGATAGTTGAGCACGGTGAACACCGACTTCTTCATCTCACCGGCATACGAGGTACCGCCGATCAACACGATCATGTGCGAAAGATCGACGGCAATCACCGTTTCGCCGCGCGTGCCGTGGCGTGCGGGATCGGCGCGAAACGACGGCAGGTCGATGATCGTCAAATCGGGCATGAAATGCTCGAGTTCGGCGGCGGCCGGTCGGATGAGCAGATTGCGGATGAACAAGGAGTGCCAGGCAAGCTCCGTGATCACCCTGGTCGGCAGCTTCAGTTCCTCGTCGGCGCCGCCGACCAGGTCCTGCACATAAAGGTCCTTTCCGGCCGCGTGGGCGCGAAAATCGGCAAGCAGCGTATCGAACTGGATCGGCGAAATCGCTTTGTTGTTGTCCCACCATATATGCGGCGCGGTGCTTTCGTCGCGCACCACGAATTTGTCCCTGGGCGAGCGGCCGGTGTGCTGCCCGGTCTCGGCGGCAAGCGCGCCATGCGCGGTGAGTCGGGCCTCGCCACGGCGGATTGCCTCCTCGTAGAGCGCGGCCGCGCCGAAATTATAGCGCACCACGCCCGTGGTTCTCAGGTCGATGCGATCGATTGCACATGCAGGATTGCGTTTGCCGGCTTCCGACATGGGTGTCCCTTCTTCGATTTACCGCGTCTTTACCGGCGAATTCCGGAACCCCCATTGCAGGAGCTAAAAACGTCAAAACCAGAAAAGGCGAATGATATCAAATCATTAATCGATTTAAATATTTTGAAAGTTGTTTAAATCGTTTATATGTGCAAAAACACTGATGGTTGCCCAAAGGATTGGCGATGTTCATTCGTCCAATCCATATCGAGGTACAATTGTAGCCGTCGACATGCCGCGCGTGACAGCGGATACAGCCTGTGCCACATTTTGTACCTAATTTGTCCTGCAAAAGCCCCTTCTCGACGAAAGAAGGGACAGCTCATGAGGGAGCCGCTTGAAATGGCAACAATCGCGCTTGTCGACGACGATCGCAACATTCTGACTTCGGTTTCGATCGCCCTCGAATCCGAGGGTTATCGGGTCGAAACCTACACGGATGGGGCATCGGCGCTGGAGGGACTGGCGGCGCGCCCGCCGAACCTCGCCATCCTTGACATCAAGATGCCGCGCATGGACGGCATGGAGTTGCTGCGCCGGATGCGTCAGAAATCTGACCTGCCAGTAATCTTCCTGACCTCCAAGGACGATGAGATCGATGAACTGTTCGGCCTCAAGATGGGCGCCGACGACTTCATCCGCAAACCCTTCTCGCAGCGTCTTCTGGTGGAGCGCGTCCGCGCCGTGCTGCGCCGCGCCAGCACCCGCGAGGCGGCGGCCAAGGCGCCCAACCAGCAGGCCCGGTCGCTTGAGCGCGGCCAGCTTGTCATGGACCAGGAGCGCCACACCTGCACCTGGAAGGGCGAGCCGGTGACGCTTACCGTCACCGAGTTCCTCATCCTGCATTCGCTGGCACAGCGTCCGGGGGTCGTAAAAAGCCGTGATGCGCTGATGGATTCGGCTTATGATGAGCAGGTCTATGTCGATGACCGCACCATCGACAGTCACATCAAGCGGCTGCGCAAAAAGTTCAAGGCCGTTGATGATGACTTCGAAATGATCGAAACCCTTTACGGAGTCGGATATCGGTTCCGCGAAGCTTGAGTCGAGCGGGAGCTGCTATTCGATGGCAGTGCAAGTAGAGCGAGTGAGACGGTCGGGCGCCGCCAGGCGCCCGCCGCGGATTCTGCCCGCCTTCGTGTCGAAAATTACGGTGCCGATGCGCCGGTTTCTCGGCCATCACATCTTTTCCAGCCTGACGCGGCGTATCCTCTTTCTCAACCTTGCCGGCCTTGCCGTCCTGGTCACCGGCATTCTCTATCTCAATACCTTTCGCGACGGGCTGATCGACGCCCGTGTCGAGAGCCTGATGACTCAAGGCGAGATCATCGCCGGCGCGATCGCCGCCTCGGCGACGGTCGAGACCGATTCGATCAGCATCGATCCGGAGAAGCTGCTCGAGTTGCAGGCCGGCGAAAGCCTCGGCCCGGGCTCCGATCAGCTCGACAACCTCGATTTCCCGATCAATCCGGAACGCGTGGCGCCGGTGCTCAGGCGGTTGATCTCGCCGACGCGCACACGCGCCCGCATTTACGACCGCGACGCCAACCTGCTGCTCGATTCCCGCCATCTCTATTCGCGCGGCCAGATCCTTCGCTACGATTTGCCGCCGGTCGAAGAGGAACAGCCAGACCTTCTGGAGCGCATCCAGAAATTCGTCTTCGATTTCTTCCGCAACAAGCAGCTGCCTGTCTATCGCGAGCAGCCGGGTGGCAACGGCGCCGCGTTTCCGGAAGTGGTCAAGGCGCTTACCGGCAGCCCGTCGACGATCGTGCGGATCTCGGAGCAGGGCGAGCAGATCGTTTCAGTGGCGGTACCGATCCAGCGCTTCCGTGCCGTTCTCGGCGTGTTGATGCTGTCGACCGAAGGCGGCGACATCGACAAGATCGTCGCGGCCGAGCGCAAGGCGATCCTGCGCGTATTCGGCATTGCCGCCCTGGTTACCGCCATCCTGTCGATGCTGCTGGCCTCCACCATCGCCAACCCGCTGCGCCGGCTTTCCGCGGCGGCGGTCAGGGTTCGCCGCGGCGTCAAGAACCGCGAGGAAATCCCCGACTTCTCCGACCGCCAGGACGAGATCGGCAATCTGTCGATCGCCGTGCGCGACATGACCAATGCGCTCTACGCCCGCATCGAGGCGATCGAAAGTTTTGCCGCGGATGTCTCGCACGAGTTGAAGAACCCGCTTACCTCGCTGCGCAGCGCGGTGGAGACATTGCCGCTGGCCAGGAACGACAATTCGCGCAGCCGGCTGATGGATATCATCCAGCACGATGTGAGGCGGCTTGACCGTCTCATCACCGATATTTCCGATGCCTCCCGTCTCGATGCCGAGCTGGCGCGGGAAGATGCAGGAACCGTCGACCTCAAGAAGTTCATCACCGATCTGGTCGCCGTCTCGCGCGAGGCCACGCGCAACAAGAAGGCGGTCGAGATCGAATTCAAGGTCGCCAAACTGCCGCAGGGCGTGAAAGGCTACTTCGTCGTCGGTCATGATCTGAGGATCGGCCAGGTGATCACCAACCTGATCGAGAATGCCCGCTCGTTCGTTCCCGAGGAACGTGGCCACATCACCATATCGCTGGCGCGCGCCGGCAAGTTCAACATCGTCACCATCGACGACAATGGACCCGGTATCCGTGCCGATAACATCGACCGCATTTTCGAGCGGTTCTATACCGATCGGCCGGCCGGCGAGGCGTTCGGTCAGAACTCGGGCCTTGGCCTGTCGATATCCAGGCAGATCGTTGAAGCCCATGGCGGCACGCTGAGCGCCGAGAACATCCCGGGCACCAAGCCTGGCGAGATCAAGGGCGCGCGCTTCGTGGTGACGCTGCCGGCGGAAGGCTGACGGATGAATTCCAATCACGCCTGGTCCTATTGTGCAGCCTGAAAACATTCACGGCACCGCGATCCTGATAGGTGATCGCGGCATTCTCATCACCGGACCGTCCCGTTTGGGCAAGACGACGCTGGCGCTCGCCCTGATCGATCATTGCAGCCAGCGTGGGCTGTTTTCCCGGCTGATCGGCGATGACCAGCTCTATGCTGCAGATTGCGACGGGCGGCTGGTCTGCCGCGCACCAGCCAGCATAGCCGGCCTCGTCGAGGTGCCGGGATTCGGCCCCAAACCGATACGGTTCGAGCCAAGCTGCGTGATCGACCTCATTATCCGGCTGGTGCCAGCCGGCAAAATGGCCCGCTTCCAGGAAGACTGCAGCGAACTCGTTGTCGGCGTACCAGTGCCGCGCATCGATCTTGCCGGGCGCAATGTAGCGGCGGCCTTGCCGGCAGTGATGTCGCGCCTGTCGATTGCACCTTTCCTGTGATCCGATTTCGATTTTTTGCTGCAATGCGTCAAATTGGCTTGGGCCGGCGCAATTTTGGGCTTGTCAACGGGCCTTGCGTCGACAAGATAGCGCTCCCGCCACCTGGAACGGTCGGCGAGCATAAAATGCGCCTGTGAAGCGGCGATGACGGGAGCCACCAAAGAATGATCGGACTCGTGCTTGTAACGCACGGTCAACTGGCCGCCGAGTTCCGCAATGCCGTGGAACATGTCGTTGGGCCACAAGACAATTTCGAGACCGTGGCGATCGGTGCCGACGACGATATGGAACAGCGCCGCCGCGACATTATCGAGGCAGTCGGCCGCGTCGATACGGGATCAGGCGTCATCGTTTTGACCGACATGTTCGGCGGCACGCCCTCTAACCTCGCCATTTCCGTGATGGAATCCGGGCGTATCGAGGTCATTGCCGGCATGAACCTGCCGATGCTGATCAAGCTGTCCAGCGTTCGCAAGGGCGACAACATGACGGCCGCGCTGGATGAGGCGCAGGCTGCCGGCCGCAAATACATCAATGTCGCCAGTCAACTCCTGAGCAGCAAATGAGCGCGCTGTTGCCGGAAAAGGACAAGATCGTTCGCGACTTTCCAATCGTCAACCAGCGCGGCCTGCATGCGCGCGCCTCGGCCAAGTTCGTTCAAATCGCCAGCGGCTTCAACGCCACGGTCCAGGTCGAGAAGGACGGCGTCAAGGTCGGCGGCACCTCGATCATGGGCCTGATGATGCTGGCGGCGAGCCCCGGTTATTCGATACGCGTCACCGCCACCGGCCCGGAGGCCGAAGAGGTCATCGATGCGCTGGAGCAACTGGTTGCTTCCCGTTTCGGCGAGGAGTGCTGACGGCTTCGCCGACGGCACCTGCTACGGCATGTTCGGGCGCAACCTTGCGGCGGTGAAGGAAATCGCATTTTTGCGCGACCGTCGCGTATTTTGTTCTTGCTTTGTGCCGGCAGCTATGCTACTAATTTCGCTATGGTGCCAATTGGCCCCGAAGACCCGCCCGCCGAGGCGGGTTTTTGTTTCCGGCTTTGAAAGTGTTGCCGATTTGAGGTCTGAGGGACGGCCACCTTGGACAGCACCCCTTCTGCGCGCTCTCATGGCCGCCGCCGCTGAAGACATGCACGGATAAAGATTTCTTTATATCCCATTGTCGTCCCACTCCCGATCTGCTAGTCAGGCCGGCAACTCGCGCCCTCCGAAATGCCTTCGGGGCGGGCGCGTCCCGCAATCAATTCGCATCGGAGCACTGCCATGACGGGTAGCAAGGACTATGTGGTCGCTGACATCGCGCTTGCCGGCTGGGGCCGCAAGGAGATCGAGATCGCCGAAACCGAAATGCCCGGCCTGATGGCCTGCCGCGAGGAATTCGGCGACAAGAAGCCGCTCAAGGGCGCGCGCATCACCGGTTCGCTGCACATGACCATCCAGACGGCGGTGCTGATCGAAACGCTGAAAGCGCTCGGCGCCGACATCCGCTGGGCTTCCTGCAACATCTTCTCGACCCAGGACCACGCTGCCGCGGCCATTGCCGAGGCCGGAATTCCGGTGTTTGCCGTCAAGGGCGAGACGCTGGAGGATTATTGGGTCTACACCGACAAGATCTTCCAGTGGGCCGATGGCGGCACCTCCAACATGATCCTCGATGACGGTGGCGATGCCACCATGTACATCCTGATCGGCGCCCGCGCCGAGGCCGGCGAGGATGTGCTGTCCAATCCGGGCAGCGAAGAGGAAGAGATCCTGTTTGCCCAGATCAAGAAGCGCATGCAGGCATCGCCCGGCTTCTTCACCAAGCAGAAGGAAGCGATCCGCGGCGTCACCGAAGAGACGACGACCGGCGTCAACCGGCTCTATCAGTTGCAGAAAAAAGGCCTGCTGCCGTTCCCGGCGATCAACGTCAATGATTCCGTCACCAAGTCGAAATTCGACAACAAATATGGCTGCAAGGAATCGCTTGTCGACGGCATTCGCCGGGGCACCGACACGATGATGGCTGGCAAGGTCGCGGTTGTCTGCGGCTATGGCGACGTCGGCAAGGGCTCGTCGGCTTCGCTCAAGGGCGCCGGCGCCCGCGTCAAGGTCACCGAGGTCGATCCGATCTGCGCGCTGCAGGCGGCGATGGACGGTTTCGAGGTGGTCACGCTCGAAGACGCGGCGCCGACGGCCGACATCGTCATCACCACCACCGGCAACAAGGACGTCGTTACCCTCGACCACATGCGCCTGATGAAGGACATGGTGATCGTCGGCAACATCGGTCACTTCGACAACGAGATCCAGGTGGCCTCGCTGCGCAACCTGAAATGGACCAACATCAAGCCTCAGGTGGATATGATCACCTTCCCGGACGGCAAGCGGATGATCCTTTTGTCGGAAGGCCGCCTGCTCAACCTCGGCAACGCTACCGGCCACCCGAGCTTCGTCATGTCGGCGTCCTTCACCAATCAGGTGTTGGCCCAGATCGAGCTGTACACCAAGCCCGGCCAGTACGAGAACCAGGTCTATGTCCTGCCGAAGCATCTCGACGAAAAGGTCGCGCGCCTGCATCTCGACAAGCTCGGTGCCCGCCTGACCGAACTGTCCGGCGAACAGGCCGCCTATATCGGCGTCACTCCGCAGGGACCGTTCAAGCCGGAACACTACCGCTATTAACCACGGCGAAACTTGCCACTAGATATTGAAGCCGGGCGATTGACTTTTCGCCCGGCTTTATTTTTGCGCTGATTGATTCTTCACGCCGATTCGCGCAAGCGCTATGGTGCTGATTCGCGGTCCGGGGACGAGGCCCGGGCGCACGCATCAGGGCGGTCTTGCATTCAGGCGGCGAAGAGGACCAAGACATGCCGGGGGATAACCCGCCTTGCGCGGGACAGGCCGTTTCCGGCGGCCATAACGATTCGATCACGGGCTCCGCTGCCAGAGGCGGCAGCCTTCTATGGCGCGCCGGCAGCCGTGTCGGGGTGCTGCTTGCTTCTTCCGCGCTGGTTGGTCCGCTGCTTGGCTTTACTGCACATGCCCAAACCCGCGTGGCGCAAAAGGCCGGGCTGTCGGTCAGCACGGTCGAGGTCATGCAACTCGCCATGTTCGTCGGCGTCATGGGGGCGGCATTGCTGTCGGCCATCTTTCTGATCCGCGAACGGGCGCGCACCGCGGCGGAAAATGCCGAGCTCAGGACCCGTATCGCCGACGTCAATGCCGCGCTGCAGCGCTCGGAGGCGCTGCTCCATTCCCGCGATCAGCGCGTGGTGGTATGGGCGGCCGAGAACAAGAAGCCCGAGCTTGTCGGGACATTGCCGATCGAGAGCGGCGCGCCGGAGGACCGGGCGGCCTTCCTGGCTTTCGGCCGCTGGCTGATGCCGCGTTCGGCGGCTGCACTCGAACATGCCGTCGCGGCACTGCGGGACAAGGCAAAGCCGTTCGATCTGGTCATCGAATCGCAGGCCGGCCAGCCGCTCGAGGTTCACGGCCGCAAGAGTGCGGCGCATGTGCTGGTTCGCTTCGTCTCGCTTTCGGAGACACAGCGAAGCCAGGCCAGGCTGAAGATCGAGAACCAGCGCTTAGCTGCCGACCATGAGACGCTGATCGGTCTTCTGGATGCGCTCAAGATGCCGTCATGGCTGCGTACTGTCGACGGGCGGCTGAAATGGGTCAACCGCGCCTATGCCGAAGCGGTCGAGGCCGAGAATGCCGAAGCGGCGGTCCGCGATGGCAAGGAATTCCTCGGCGGCCAGGCGCGCGACACGATCGCTGCGCAGCACAGGTCGCGCGCGGTCTTTGAACAGACGCTCTCCACGGTTATCGAAGGCGACCGCCGTATGTTTGCCGTGACCGATTTTGCCGGGGCGGATGGTTCGGCTGGTCTTGCCTGCGACATCAGCGCTATCGAGGCCATTCGCGCCGAATATGAGCGGACCATGCAGAGCCACGCCGACACGCTCGATCAGCTCAACACCGCCGTGGCGATTTTCGACACCGACGAGAAATTGCGGTTTTTCAATCAGGCGTTCCAGAAACTATGGGGCCTCGACAGCGGCTTCCTGCACAGCGCGCCGGACAACGCCTTGCTGCTCGACCGCCTGCGCAGCGAAGGCAAGATCGCCGAGCAGCCCGAATGGCGGCGCTGGAAAGAGAGCCTGCTCGGCGCTTACCGCGCGGTTGAATCGCAGGAGCATTGGTGGCATCTGCCGGACGGCAAGACCATTCGCGTCGTCGCCAATCCGCAGCCCAAGGGCGGCGTCACCTGGGTGTTCGAGAACCTGACCGAGAAGATGGACCTTGAAAGCCGCTACCAGACCGCCGTCCGGGTCCAGGGCGAGACGCTCGACAACCTCGCCGAAGGCGTCGCTGTGTTCGGCCCCGACGGCAGGCTGAGACTGTCGAACCCGGCGTTCGCGGCATTGTGGGGGCTGGATGCCGATGCCTCAAAACCCAACGTCCATGTCTCGACGATCCGCGACCTTTGCGACCGCCGTGCCGTCGACAGTCCGTGGGGCGGGTTCGTTGCCGCCATCACCGGCTTCGACGACGAGCGCCGCGACCGCCACGGCCAAACCGAATTGAACAACGGCACCGTTTTGCGCTACGCCGTCATCCCTTTGCCCAACGGCCAGGTGATGATGACCTTCGTCGACGTTACCGACAGCGTCAATGTCGAGCGGGCGCTGAAGGACAAGAATGAGGCGCTGCAAAAGTCCGACCAGATCAAGAACGAATTCGTGCAGCACGTCTCCTATGAGCTGCGCTCGCCACTCACCAACATCATCGGCTTTACCGAGCTTCTTTCACTGCCGTCGACTGGTCCGCTGAACCAGAAGCAACGCGAATATATCGGGCATGTCGGCTCGTCCTCCTCGGTCCTGCTCACCATCGTCAACGACATCCTCGACCTGGCGACGGTGGATGCCGGCATCATGGAACTCGACATTTCCGAAGTTCACATCGATCGAACCATTACGGCTGCCGCCGAACTGGTCGCCGATCGGCTGGAGGAACATGCAATCAAGCTCAGGATCGACGCGGCGGCCGCGCCGAAAACCTTCCACGGCGACGAGATCCGCGTCCGCCAGATCCTCTTCAATCTGCTCAGCAATGCCGCCAATTACGCGCCGGAGGCGAGCACCATAACGCTCGCCTGCCGCCAACTTGCCGACGGCGTGGAATTTTCCGTTCACGATGACGGCCCCGGCATGCCGCCGGACCTGCTTGACTCAGTGTTCCGGCGCTTCGAGCCGCGCACCAATGGCGGCCGCCGCCGTGGCGCCGGGCTCGGCCTGTCGATCGTCAAGAGCTTTGTCGAACTGCATGGCGGCAGCGTCCGCATCGAGACCGGCAGGGATAAGGGCACCACGGTTGTTTGCGCCTTTCCCGACACGCCGTCCGGCATCCGCGCGGCGGCCGAGTAGCGCGTTCGATGGCGGTATTGGTGCTGGAGCGTTTTCTCGCCGACGAGGCTGCGACGGCAAGGTTCGGCGAGGATCTCGCCATGTCGTTGCGCATTGGCGACGTGCTCGCCCTCAAGGGCGATCTCGGCGCCGGCAAATCGACCTTGGCACGGGCGCTGATCAGGGCACTGGCCGACGATGCCGGGCTCGACGTGCCGAGCCCGACCTTCACGCTGGTCCAGAGCTACGACACGCATGTGCCGGTCCATCATTTCGATCTCTACCGCTTGGGCACGGCATCCGAGCTGGACGAACTGGGCTTCGACGAGGCGCTGACGCAAGGCGCCGCGCTGGTCGAATGGCCGGAGCGGGCAGAGGCATATCTGCCGAAAACCTCGGTGCTGGTCGAACTTCTCCAGCAGGGCGACGGCCGACTGGCGAGACTATCGGGAGAGGGCGCCGCCTTCGAGCGCGCGGCGCGATCGCTGGCAATGCGCGATTTTCTCGGGCAGGCCGGTTGGGGCGAAGCGCAGCGACGATATTTCATCGGTGATGCCTCGGCTCGCTCCTACGAGATCGTCACGCTCGCCGGATTTCCGCCGCGCGTGCTGATGAACTCGCCAAGGCTGGTGCTCGGACCGCCAGTCCGCGACGGCAAACCCTATGCCGAGATCGCTCACACCGCGCAATCCGTTTCGGCGTTCGTCGCCATCGACCGGGCCTTGCGGGCCGGCGGCGTCAGCGTCCCGGAAATTCATGCCCAGGATCTCGACCAGGGTTTTCTTCTGCTGGAGCATCTCGGTTCCCAAGGCTTCCTCGACAAGCACGGCCAGCCGGTGGCCGCGCGTTATGCGGCGGCGGCCGAACTGCTTGCCATGATGCACGGCAAAACATGGCCGGCCCGCATGCAGGCCGGCCCCGGCGTCTTCCACGAGGTGCCGCCTTTCGACCGCGACGCCATGATGATCGAGGCCGAATTGCTGGTCGACTGGTATGTCCCGGCGATATCAGGCGCTTCGCCAAGCGAGGCGTTGCGCGCCGGTTATCGCAGCGAATGGAGTGCGGTGCTCGATCGGCTCGAGGGGCGCGAATACACGCTGATGCTGCGCGACTTTCATTCGCCCAACCTGATCTGGCGCGCTGACCGTTTCGGTCACGACCGTCTCGGCGTCGTCGATGTCCAGGATGCGCTGATCGGTCCGTCAGCCTACGACGTCGCCTCGCTCGCCATGGACGCGCGCGTCACCATCTCACCTGAAATCGAAAAGCACACGCTCGCCGCCTACATCGCCGCGCGACGTGCTGCCGGTGCCTTCGATGAGAACGAATTCCGCGAAACCTATGCAATCATGGCCGCACAGCGCAATTCCAAGATCCTCGGCATCTTCGTGCGGCTCGAAAAACGCGACGGCAAGCCTTATTATCTGAAGCATCTGCCGCGCATCCGCGACTATCTTCGCCGGGCACTGGCGCATCCGGCGCTGGCCGGGCTGCAGGATTTCTACATCGCCCACGGCTTCCTGGAGGAACGCTCGATTTGACGGCTAAGGATTTGGGCCTGAAGGCGGCGGATGAGCAGCCGATGCCGACGACCGCCATGGTGCTCGCCGCCGGGCTCGGCAAGCGCATGCGGCCGATCACCGACACCATGCCGAAGCCGCTGGTCAAGGTCGCCGGCAAGACATTGCTCGACTGGGGGCTGGACTGCCTAGCCGGAGCCGGCGTCGCCAAGGCCGTCGTCAACGTCCATTACCTCCCGCAACAGATCGTGGACCATGTAGCCCGCCGCAGTGCGCCGAGAATCGTCATCTCGGATGAGAGTAGGGGCTTGCTTGACTCCGCCGGTGGTATCGTCAAGGCATTGCCCAGGTTAGGGGCGCCCTTCTATGTGCTCAACGCCGACACCTTCTGGATCGACAGCGGCGTTTCCAATCTCAGGCGACTTGCCCTTGCATGGGAGGGCGCGACAATGGACATTCTGCTGATGCTTGCGGATCTCCAGTCGGCAACCGGACATAGCGGCGGCACCGATTTCCTGATGGCGCCGGACGGCGCCTTGCGGCGTGCGAACAACGATCCGGCCGGCCTGATCTATGCCGGCGCCGCAATCGTCCATCCGCGCATCTTCAAGGATGCGCCAGCCGGCCCGCTGTCGCTCAACGCCTATTTCGATGCGGCAATCGCCGCCGGCCGCCTGTTCGGCATGAAAATGCAGGGTCACTGGATTACTGTCGGCACACCTGACGCGATCCCGCGGGCGGAAGCAGCGGTCGCCGCCGCGCTTGCCGGCACGCCCAATGCTGTCGGTGAGGCACCCGGCGCTCTTACCGAGTCGAAATGAGCGGCTCCCGCCGCATTTTCTCGATCCCGCCCGGAGCGCCGTTCCTGCCGACGCTGGCCGAGGCGCTGCTTGCGGGGCGCTTAGTTCCCGGCTTCGCCTATGACGGCGATCCGCTGGCGCTGGCCGATCTCACCATCTATGTGCCGACGCGCCGTGCGGCGCGGGCGCTTCGCGGCGTCTTCGTCGATGCTCTCTCGCGCTCGGGAAGCCGCTCGGCGATCCTGCCGGTCATCCGCCCGCTTGGTGAGTTCGATGAGGATGAAGCCGCCTTCGAGGCAGGAGGTTCGGCCGCCATCGACCTTGCGCCGCCGATCGCCGCGGTCGAGCGTCTTCTGCTGCTTGCGCCGCTGGTGCGGGCGTGGAAACGCCGCCTGCCGGCACATGTCGCGGCATTGTTCGACGAGGAGATCGTCATACCGGCCTCCGCCGCCGACGCCATCTGGCTGGCGCGCGACCTTGCACGCCTGATGGATGAGATCGACACCGAAGGCACTGATTGGGCAAGGCTCGCCGACCTTGTAACCGGCAATCTTGCAGGCTGGTGGCAGGTGACACTCGACTTCCTGACCATCGTGACGGAGAACTGGCCGAACCTGCTCAAGGAACGCCATCGTTCCAATCCGGCCGCGCATCGCAATGCCCTGATAAGGCTGGAGGCGGCGCGGCTGAAGCGCAATCCGCCGGCCGGACCGGTGATCGCCGCCGGTTCCACCGGCTCCATTCCCGCCACGGCCGAGCTGCTTGCCGTGATCGCCGGCCTGCCCAATGGCGCCGTTGTGCTGCCCGGGCTCGACCTGGCGTTGGATGAGCCGTCCTTTGCCGCGATCACCGCACCGGGCGCGCGCCCAGCCGTGCTTGGCCACCCGCAATACGGCCTGGCAAAGTTGATCGGCAAGATCGGCGTGCCGCGCGCCGATGTCGAGGAGCTTGCTGTTGCGCCGCGACCGCTTGCGCTGCGCGCCGCACTTGTCGGCGAAGCGCTGCGCCCGGCGGAGACCACCGAGCTCTGGGCCGAGACGCGCGCCCGCTTTAGGGCCGGCGATATTGCCGAGGCCTTCGCCGAGGTGACGCTTCTCGAAGCCGCCAGCGAACGCGACGAAGCCGTGGCGATCGCCGTCGCGCTCAAACAGGCTGTCGAACGGCCCGGCCAGCGCGCCGCACTCGTCACCGGCGACCGCGCTCTGGCGCGGCGCGTCTCAGTCGAGCTGCTGCGCTTCGGCGTTGCCGCCGACGATTCCGGCGGCACGCCGCTGATCAACACACCAGCCGCCAGCCTGCTCAGGCTGGCGCTTCAGGCAGCCTTCCGCCCGGGCGACCCCGTCGCCCTGCTGTCGCTGCTCAAGCATCCCCTGCTTGGCCTCGGCCTGGAGCGGGCAAGCGTGCGCCATGCGGCCGAAATCGTCGAACTTGTGGCGCTGCGCGGTGGCACAGGGCGTCCGGACGTGGCGTCGCTGCCGCAGCTCTTCGACACCCGGCTCCTCGAATTCGACGGCAGCGGCAATCGCCGCCCACCCTTCTGGTGGCCGCGGCTTTCGGTCAGGCGCATCGAACAGGCGCGCGACCTGCTGATCCGGCTAACGGCCGCGCTGGCGCCGCTGGTTGCTCTTCGCGGCGACGAGAATGCCGATCTTGCCACTCTTGTGCGCGCCAGCGTCGTTGCGCTCGAAAGCCTCGGCCGCGCCGCTGACGGCAGCCCGAGCGAACTCTATGCGGGCGATGCCGGCGAAAAGCTCGCCGAGCTCTTGCGCGGGCTGGTCGCGGCCTCGGTGTCGTTCTCCTTCGCCGCTGACGAATGGCCTGACGTGATGGAGGCGCTGATCGCGCCCGAGACGGTCAAGCCGGCGCAGGGCACCGACAGGAACATCGCCATCTGGGGTGTGCTGGAAGCGCGGCTTCAGGATGTCGACACGCTGGTCGTCGGCGGCCTCAACGAAGGCGTGTGGCCGCGCAAGCCGGAGAGCGACCGCTTCATGTCGCGGCTGATGAAGACCGGCATCGATCTTGAACCGCCCGAGCGGCGCATCGGCCTTGCCGCCCATGATTTCCAGATGGCCATGGGCGTCAAAAAAGTGGTGCTGGCTCGCTCCGGCCGCTCCGGCGATGCACCGTCGGTACCTTCGCGCTGGCTGCAGCGCATCCTTACATTCGTCGGCGAGGACCACGCTGCTGCACTTCGCCGACGCGGCGACGAACTGCTTGCCTGGGCGCGTGTGCTCGATGCCGGCGAAAAGCAGGACTTTGCGCCGCGGCCGCAGCCGAAACCGCCGCTCGCCGCGCGGCCGCACCACTTCTCGGTCACCGAGATCGAAACGCTGCGCCGCGATCCCTATGCGGTCTATGCCAGAAGGATACTCGGCCTGATGCCGCTCGATCCGGTCATTCGCGATCCGGGCGCTGCCGAGCGTGGCACGCTGTTTCACGCCATTCTGCACCTTTTCGCAACGACGGTGGCCGACCCGCGCGCGCCGGAGGCGCTGGACGGGCTCATCGCCGCAGGCCGCTCCTGCTTTGCCGAGGCGGCGCTGCCGGCCGATGTCGAGGCGGTGTGGTGGCCACGCTTCGAAAAGCTTGCCGCCGGCATCATCGAATGGGAGCGCGGCCGGGCAGCCGTGGCACGGCGGCACGCCGAGGAACGCGCCGAAAAGACCGGTGTGGGCCGATCCGGTGTGACCCTGTCCGGCTATGCCGATCGCATCGATCTGCTGGCCGGCGGCATGGCCGACATCCTCGATTACAAGACCGGCTCCTCGCCATCCAAAGCACAGGCGCACACGCTGCTCGCGCCGCAACTGGCACTCGAGGGCGCGCTGCTCAGGCGCGGCGCTTTCAAGGAGCTTGGCGCATGCGAGCCGTCGCAACTGGCCTTCGTGCGGCTGAGGCCGAATGGCGAAGTGTTCGAGGAATCCATCCTCGAATACAACCGCAAGCCGCGAACCGCCGCCGATCTCGCCGAAGAAGCGTGGGCGCGGCTGGAAAAACTGCTGATCCACTACGCCGACCCGGCGACCGGCTATCTGTCGCGGGCGCTGCCGTTCCGCGAGGGCGAGACCGACGGCGACTACGACCATCTCGCCCGCGTGCTCGAATGGTCCGCCGGCGGCGACGCCGATGACGAGGGAGGGGAGGCATGAAAAAGGCCTACCCCATTCCAAGCGACACTGCCGCGAGCCAGGCAAGCGCGTCCGACCCGCGCAATTCCGCCTGGGTGTCGGCCAATGCCGGATCCGGCAAGACCCATGTACTCGCCCAGCGCGTTATCCGGCTGTTGCTGCGCGGCACCGATCCGTCCAAGATCCTGTGCCTGACCTATACGCGTGCCGCCGCCGCCAACATGTCGAACCGGGTGTTTTCGACGCTGTCGCAATGGACGGCCCTGGGCGATGCCGAGCTCTCGACACGGATAGAGGCGCTGGACGGCCGCCAGCCCGACCGCGAAACCATGCGCCGGGCGCGGCGGTTGTTTGCCGGGGCGCTGGAAACACCGGGCGGGCTGAAGATCCAGACCATCCACGCCTTCTGCGAATCGGTGCTGCATCAGTTCCCGCTGGAAGCCAATATCCCTGCGCATTTCGAAATGCTCGATCCGCAAATGGAGGCTTCGCTGTTTGCCGCCGCCCGCCGCGACATGATTTCGGGCGGCGTTGCAGGCGATGCGGCATTGTCCGAGGCCTTCGCCACCGTGCTGGAGCGCGGCGGCGAGCATGGGCTCGACGCACTGCTGGCCGAGATCGTGCGCAAGCGCGATGGTTTGCGTGCGTTCATCGCCGCGGCCGGCGGCGATGGTTTTCAGGCGCTGTTCGACGAGTTCCATTTCCGCGCCGGCCAGACGGCCGAAGGTATAGCCGCCTCGGTCTGGCCGCTGCCCGGCTTCCTGCCGGATTATCTCGTCACCTTTTCACGGGCAGCCGAGGCCGCCGATGCGCGCATCGTGCTGAACAATCTGCTGCCATACGCCCGCCTTGCCTTTGCCGAGGAGGATCCGGTACGTCGCCTGAATTTGCTCTCCAAGGCTTTCCTGAGGGCCGACGGCGAGCCTTACGATCCGGCAAAGACGTTTAAAAGGGCATTGCTTCACCGGTTGCCCGATCTTGCCGAACGATATCTGGCGGCGGTCGACGCCATTCTTGAAATCTCCGACCGGCTGGCCTTGTTCAGGATGCTGGAAGGCACGCGTGCGGCGCTGACCATCGCCGACTGGCTGATCGCCCGCTACGAGCAATTGAAGCGCGCGCGCGGCTTCCTCGACTTCAACGACCTGATCACCCGCACGGTCCATCTACTGGCGCGGCCCGACGCCGGCCCATGGGTGCAGTACAAGCTCGACCAGGGCATCGACCACATCCTCCTCGACGAGGCGCAGGACACCAGTCCCGACCAGTGGGAGGTAGTCAAGCGGCTGGCGGAGGAGTTCTTTGCCGGGCTCGGCGCACGCGACGCCGTCCACCGCACCATCTTTGCGGTCGGCGACGAAAAGCAGTCGATCTATTCCTTCCAGGGAGCCGCCCCGGACTCCTTTGCCGACAGCCGGCTTTTGTTTGCCGGCAAAGTCAGATCCGCCGCCGCCGCCTTCGCCGATCTCAAGCTAACCTGGTCGTTTCGCTCGACCGACGACGTGCTTGCGGCGGTGGATCGTGTCTTTGCTGACCCGAACGTGCGGCGCGGCATCAGCCACGATCCCGATCCGCTCGACCACAAGGCGATCCGCAACGATGCGCCGGGTCATGTCGAGGTCTGGCCGTCGATCGGCGCCAACGTCGTCGACGAACCAGACGATTGGACGCAAGCGGTCGACCATGCCCACGCGCCGGCAGTCCGCGTCGCTGAAAACGTCGCCGCAACGATTGCCGGCTGGATCGGCAACGGTGAGGTCATCGAAGGCCGCGGCAAGAAACTCCGGCCCGGCGACGTGCTGGTGCTGGTGCGCAAGCGCGACCGCTTCGTCCATGCGCTGACACGGGCGTTGAAGCGCCGCCACATCCCGGTGGCCGGCGCCGACCGGCTCAGCCTGCCTGGCCATATCGCGGTGAAGGACCTGATCGCACTCGGTCACTTTCTCATCCAGCCCGAGGACGATCTGTCGCTGGCCGCCGTGCTGCGCAGCCCGATCTTCGATGTCTCGGAAGAGCAGCTTTTCGCGCTTGCTGCGGAGAGGCCATCGAGCGTCTCGCTGATCGCCTCGCTGCGCCGGCATGCCGGCGAAAGCGAGGCGTTGGCCGCCGTCGTCAGCCGGCTCGGCACATGGTCGAACGAGGCCGCATTCAAGCCGGTGTTCGAATTCTATGCTGCAGCTCTCGCCCGCGACGGCCTGCGCAAGAAGATGATCGCGCGGCTCGGGCCGGAGGCCGGCGACGTCCTCGACGAATTCCTGAATTTCTGCCTGGCCGAGGAGCGGACCGGCCTGCCGCGACTGGAATCCTTCCTGTCGACGTTGGAAAACGCCGGCCCCGAGATCAAGCGCGAAATGGACCAGACCCGCGACGAGGTTCGCGTCATGACCGTGCATGCCGCCAAAGGCCTGGAGGCGCCGGTGGTATTCCTTGTCGATGGCGGCTCCGCGCCGTTCAGTGACCAGCATCTGCCGAGATTGATGCCGTTCGAAGGCTCGGGCGACTGCTGGGAGGGCAAGGGCTATCTCTGGCGTTCGGCCAGCGATGTCGCAAATGGGTTTTCACGCGCCGCATCGGCCCGCGCCCGCGAGCTCGCCGACGACGAATACCGCCGGCTGCTCTATGTCGGCATGACCCGCGCCGAGGATCGGCTGATCGTCTGCGGCTACCACGGCAAGCGGGCGCCGAATATCGGTACCTGGCATTCGATCGTCAGCCGCGCACTGGTCGGTGCCGCAGAGAGCGAAGAACGCCGGCATCCCGCCACTGGCGAGACCGTGCATCGTTTCCAGGTGACGAAACTGCCGCCCATGCCACCGGCGTCAGTGGATGAGGCACGACAGGCGGAACGCTTTGCACCACTGCCTGAAACCCTGTTCCAGTCTCTGCCGCCCTTCGAGGAATTGCCGCGGCCGCTCTCGCCGTCCGGCGCCTCGGTGCTGATCGACGAGGCGCGGCAAGCGGTGGCCGACACGCGTTCGCCGGTACTGGATGCCGACGCCGAACCCGGCTTGGCCGTCGTGCGCGGGCTGGCGCTGCACAAATTGCTGCAGATGCTGCCCGGCATCGCCGAGGGAAAACGCCGGGATGCCGCCGAACGCTATCTGGCAAGAGCCGGCGCGGCATGGCCCGACGACGAGCACGACAAGGCCTTGGCTGGCGTTTTCAGAATTCTTGCCGACAGCCGCTTCGCGCCGCTGTTTGCGCCAAACTCGCGCGCCGAAGTCGCCATCATGGGCAGCCTGGAGGTAAGGGGCAAACTGCGCTCGATTTCCGGCAAGATCGACCGGTTGGCAGTAACGCCGGACAAGGTTTCGATCGTCGACTACAAGACCAATCGGCCAGCGCCAGCTACGCTCGCCGAAGTGCCGCCAGCCTATGTTCTGCAGCTCGCACTTTATCGCGCGCTGCTTCAGCCGCTCTATCCGGGACGCGAGGTCTCGGCGGCGCTGCTGTTCACCGAGGTGCCGCGGCTGATCGAGCTGCCGGCAGCGGCCATGGACGACGCGCTTGCTAGACTCACGGGAGCGTGACACAACACTTGCTTGAAGACGGACACGATCACCACCACATTTGGTGGGACGAATAAATCGAAAGGATCTCAGCATGGCCACCGTCAAGGTCGACAAGAGCAATTTCCAGGCCGACGTGCTCAACGCCAAGGAGCCGGTCGTGGTCGATTTCTGGGCGGAATGGTGCGGCCCGTGCAAGATGATCGCCCCGGCGCTCGAGGACATCGCCATCGAACTCGGCAGCAAGATAAAGATCGCCAAGCTCAACATAGACGAGAATCCTGAGCTGGCCGCGCAGTTCGGCGTGCGCTCGATCCCGACGCTGATGATCTTCAAGGGCGGCGAAGTCGCCGACATGAAGGTCGGTGCTGCGCCGAAAACGGCATTGTCGCACTGGATCAACGGCAGCCTCGCCTGATCCGATCAAAATTTTGCAGAAAAGCCCGGCCTCGCGCCGGGCTTTCTTGTGGCGTCACCGATCCGCAGATCTGGCACTCGCCACTTGCAGTCTCATGCTCTTGTCTGGCTTAAAGCAGGAGAAGCGATATGACCGGATCCGCCAAGGCCACCGTCTTCATCGACAATGAGCGCGTCATCGTCACCGAATACCGCTTCGCCCCGGGCGACAACACCGGCTGGCACCGCCATGGCCACGACTATGTGATCGTGCCGTTGACCGACGGCAAGGTGAAGCTCCTGACCAAGGATGGCGAATCCTTTGCCGAGATGAAGAAGGGCGCGCCGTATTTCCGCAACGAGGGCGTCGAACATGACGTCATCAGCGCAAACGATGGCGAATTCGCCTTCATCGAGGTCGAGCTGAAGTAGTCCACCAACCATCGGCTGCGCCGCTACAATTGTCGCGGCGAGGCGCGATCACCAATCCGCGATACGATCGCCGCCGACGAATTGTGCGCTTTTCTCAGTGTATTCGAACAGTTCTATCCTCACGCCGTTGGGGTCGCGGATCCAAGCCTGGTAGGTGTCATCGCACGCGCGTTTCTTGGAAGTGACATCAACCCCCTTTGACCTCAGATGGGCGATCGCGGCGTCGATGTTTTCCACTTCGAGGCAGAAGTGGTTGATCTGGTTCAAGTCGCCATAGCTGGCGCCGTCTTTCTGGAACACCTCGACATGGCTACGGCTGCCGCAATTGAGGTAGAAGCCGAAAATCTTCCCGTCGCGCAGGAAATTGAACTGGGTGTCCATGCCGAGGACGTCCCGATAGAAGCTTCGCGTCATCTCCAGGTCATTCGCGAAAATGCAAACGTGTGCGACCTGCTTTACCTTGATCATGATTGGCTCCTCGCGGTGGTCTGACAAGTTTGGCGTCACCGTGGCCCGGCTGAAGCACGCCTCAAACCGGCGGCGTGCCGTTTTCGGCCAACACCGCGCCGGCCAGGTAAAGTGACCCGCCGATCAGGATGCGCGGCGGCGGTCCGTCCCACGTGTCGCGCAGCAGCATCAGCGCATTGGCGACGGAACTGACCGGTTCGGCCGACAGGCCGGCCTCGATGGCGCGGGTCGCCAGCTCGTCGTTCGGCACGCCCGCGTCGCTCAGGCTCACCGGCACGGTGTAGACATGCCGGACCAGCCCTTTGAAGGCGCGGAAATAGCCGCTCTGGTCCTTGGTGTTGATCATACCCGAGATCAGGAACAGCGGACGCGGGTTCTTTTCCTCCTGCTCGGCCAGCGCCTCGGCGACGACCACGCCAGCGCCGGGATTGTGGCCGCCGTCGAGCCAGATGTCGGCGCCCTTCGGCGCCAGTTCGCTCAGCCGTCCTTGCGGCAGCTTTTGCATGCGGCCCGGCCAGGCAACATTCGCCATCGCCTTCTCGGCAGCGCGGTGGCTGATCTCGAAGCCCGCCGCCTTGACCGCCGCGATCGCCGCCGCCGCATTGGCGAATTGATGGCGCCCCGGCAGGCGCGGCGGCGGCAGGTCCATCAATCCGTCTTCGTCCTGATAGACCATGCGCCCGTTTTCCTCATAGGCAAGGAAATCCTGGCCATAGACGAAGGCGGGGCAGTCGAGCCGCTCGGCGGTTTCGATGAGCACCTGCTGGGCCGTCTCGCTTTCCTGCGCGCCGATGACGACCGGGCATCCGCGCTTGATGATGCCGGCCTTTTCGGCGGCGATCAGCTCGACGCGGTCGCCGAGATAGGCTTCGTGGTCGAGCGACACCGGCATGATCACCGACACGGCCGGCTCGGCGATGACATTGGTGGCGTCGAAGCGGCCGCCAAGGCCAACCTCGAGGATGACGGCATCGGCTGGATGTTCGGAAAACAGCAGGAAGGTGACGGCGGTGAGGATTTCGAAGACGGTGATCTTCTGGCCTTGATTGGCTTTGGCGACGCGGGCGATGGCTTCGGCGAAGACCTTGTCGTCCACCAGCCTGCCGCCGCCATCTGCGGCCAGCCGGTAGCGCTCGTGCCAGTTCACCAGATGTGGCGAGGTGTGGACGTGGACGCGGTAGCCGGCGGCTTCGAGCAGCGCCCGTGAAAAAGCAGCACAGGAGCCCTTGCCGTTGGTGCCGGCGATGTGGATGACCGGAGGCAGCTGGTCCTGCGGATTGCCGAGCCGCTCGAGCAGCCGCGAAATGCGGTCGAGCGAAAGGTCGAAGCCCTTCGGGTGAAGCGCCATCAGGCTTTCGATTTCGCGGTCGGCGGCAAGCGTGGTCATGAAGGAATCCTACGCGCGCGCACAACGGCACACAACAGCCGCTCGCGCCGCGTGATGTCGCGTCAGGCTTGCGGCCGGGCTTCGGCCGGTATCGCCACCGGCGGCAGAATTTCCGGCTCCCGCGGGTTTTGCTCTTCCGGCAGCTTGAGCAGCATTCTCAGCAGCCGCGCAACCGTCTGGCGCATCTCCAGCCGCGACACCACCATGTCGACCATGCCGTGTTCCATCAGATATTCGGCGCGCTGGAAGCCGTCGGGCAGCTTTTCGCGGATGGTCTGCTCGATGACGCGCGGTCCGGCAAAGCCGATCAGCGCCCCGGGCTCGGCAATGTGCACGTCGCCCAGCATGGCATACGAGGCGGTGACGCCGCCGGTCGTCGGGTTGGTCAGGACGACGATGTAGGGAAGGCCGGCCTCCTTCAGCCTGTCGACGCCAATCGTGGTCCGCGGCAGCTGCATGAGCGACAGGATGCCTTCCTGCATGCGGGCGCCGCCGGAGGCCGCAAACAGGATCAGCGGCCGCTTGCGCTGCAAGGCGACCTCGAAACCATGCACGATGGCGTCGCCGGCCGCCATGCCGAGCGAGCCGCCCATGAAGGCAAAATCCTGCACCGTCACCACCACCGGCAGGCCCTCGACCGTGCCCAGCGCATTGATGATGGCATCTTCCATGCCGGTCTTGGTCTTGGCATCCTTCAGCCGGTCAATGTAGCGCTTTTCGTCGCGGAACTTGAGTGGATCCTGAACGACCTTGGGGTTTTCCAGCGTCTCGTATTTGCCGTCGTCGAGGAAGAATTTCAGCCGTTCCTTTGCCGATATCTTCATGTGGTGGCCGGAGGACGGAATGACGAACTGGTTCTGCTCCAGATCCTTATGGAACACCATTTCACCGGTCTCGGGATCCTTGATCCACAGGTTTTCCGGCATGTCGGTGCGGCGGCCGAGCATCGAATTGATCTTCGGACGGACGTAATTGGTGATCCAGTTCATCGCTTCGGCTCCTGTCCCTTAAGAAGACGTAGGAAGATTATTCGGCGGCAGCAAGGCGAGCCGCGCGAACCCCTTGCGAAAGCCCGCTGACCAGCGTGGCGACGGCCTCGGCCGGATCGGCAGTCTTTTCGCCTTTCGGCCCCAGCACGTTGGCGACGGCATTGACAATCGCGGTGCCGACAACGACGCCGTCGGCCGACGCGCCGATGGTGCGCGCCTGCTCTGCGGTCTTGACGCCGAAGCCGACGCAGACCGGCAGGTCGGTATGGCTCTTGATGCGCTTGACCGCTGCCGCCACCCTGCCGGTGTCGGCCAGCGCCGAACCGGTAATGCCGGTCATCGAGACGTAGTAGACGAAACCCGACGTGTTCTGCAGCACCTTGGGCAGGCGCTTGTCGTCGGTGGTCGGCGTCGCCAGCCGGATGAAATTGATGCCGGCCCTGAGTGCCGGGATGCAAAGCTCCTCGTCCATCTCAGGCGGCAGGTCGACGACGATCAGCCCGTCTATACCGCTGGCCAGCGCATCGCTCAGGAAGCGCTCGACCCCGTAGATGTAGATCGGATTGTAATAGCCCATCAAGACGATCGGGGTTTCACTGTCGCCGGCGCGGAATTCCGAGGCCATCTTCAGCGTCTTGACCAGAGTCTGGCCGCCCTTCAGCGCCCGCAGGCCGGCCGCCTGGATCGCCGGGCCGTCGGCCATCGGATCGGAAAACGGCATGCCGAGCTCGATGATGTCGCTGCCGGCGCCCGGTAGTGCCTTCATGATCGACAGAGACGTGTCGTAGTCTGGGTCGCCGCCCATGAAATAGGTGACGAGTGCCGGTCGCCCCTCGGCCTTCAGCTTTGCCATGCGGCGGTCGATACGGGTGGCCATGATCAGATCTCCATGCCCAGCATATTGGCCACCGTATGCACGTCCTTGTCGCCGCGGCCGGACAGGTTGACGATGACGATCTGGTCCTTGTCCATATCAGGCACGATCTTCACCGCCTGCGCGATGGCATGGGCCGATTCCAGCGCCGGAATGATGCCCTCGACGCGTGTCGTCAGCTGGAACGCCTCCAGCGCCTCGTCGTCGAGGATCGGCACATAGTCGATGCGGCCGGAGTCGCGCAGCCATGAGTGCTCGGGACCGACGCCGGGATAGTCGAGCCCGGCCGAGATCGAGTGGCCGTCCATGATCTGGCCGTCGGCGTTCTGCAGGAGGTAGGTGCGGTTGCCATGCAGCACGCCGGGCGCGCCGGCATTCATCGAGGCGCAATGTTCGATGCCGTCGAGGCCGCGGCCGCCGGCTTCGACGCCGATGATGCGAACCTGCCTGTCATCGAGGAAGGGATGGAACAGGCCGATGGCGTTGGAACCGCCGCCGACACAAGCGATGATGGTGTCCGGCAGTCGGCCTTCCTGCTCGAGGATCTGAGCGCGCGCCTCCGTGCCGATAACCGACTGGAAGTCGCGCACCAACTCCGGATAGGGATGCGGGCCGGCGGCGGTGCCGATCAGGTAGTAGGTGTCCTCGACATTGGTCACCCAGTCGCGCAGGGCCTCGTTCATGGCGTCCTTCAGCGTGCCGTGGCCGGCGGTCACCGGCCGCACCTCGGCGCCCAGAAGCTTCATGCGAAAGACGTTGGGGCTTTGCCGGGCGACATCGGTCGCGCCCATATAGACGATACAAGGAAGCCCGAAGCGCGCCGCGACCGTAGCGGAAGCGACGCCATGCTGGCCGGCACCGGTCTCTGCGATGATCCTCGTCTTGCCCATGCGCTTGGCGAGCAGGATCTGGCCGAGGCAGTTGTTGATCTTGTGCGAGCCGGTGTGGTTCAGGTCCTCGCGCTTGAAATAGACCTTTGCGCCGCCCCCGAGGCCCTTCGCCGAGGACACCTCACGAAGATGCCTGGTCAGGCCTTCGGCGAAATAGAGCTTCGACGGCCGCCCGGCGTAATGCGTCGAGAGATCGGTCAGTTCGGCCTTGAAATCCGGGTCGTTCTTGACCTCGTTCCAGTGCCTCTCCAGCTCGAGGATCAGCGGCATCAGCGTTTCGGCAACGAAACGACCGCCAAAAATGCCGAACATGCCCTGCTCGTCGGGGCCGGTGCGGAAGGAATTCGGTATCGCCGGCTTGTCCATCGCCGATCTCCTGGTCTGTGGTTTGAAGCGTGGTCAGGCGGCGCGGTTGTCGCGTGCTGCCCCGACGGCGCGGAAAAATTGTTCGATCAGCGCCGGTTCCTTGACGCCCGGCGCGCTCTCCACGCCCGAGGAAACATCTATTCCGGGCGGGTTCGCCAGCCGAAAGGCGTCGCCGATATTGCCGGCATTGAGCCCTCCGGAAAGCATGTAATCGACGCCGGCGTCAAGGCCAGCCAGAATGCGCCAGTCGAAGGCAAGACCGTTGCCGCCCGGCAATTCCGAACCCTTAGGCGGCTTGGCATCGAACAGGAAGCGGTCGGCAATGCCGATGAAGGGCTTGACTCGCCCGAGATCGGCGGCCTCGCTGACCGGCAGCGCCTTCATCACCGGCAAGCCGTAGCGGGCCTTCACCTCGGCCACCCGCTCGGGAGACTCGGCGCCGTGAAGCTGCAGCATATCGGGCTGCATCTTTTCAACGATGTCATCCAGGAACGCATCGCTGGCGTCGACCGTCACGGCAACCGCCTTGGCCTTGCCGCGCGCCGCTTCGCGCAGGCGGCCGGCTTCCGCCGGCTCGACATAGCGCGGGCTTTTGGCAAAGAAAATGAAGCCGACATGGCTGGCGCCGCCGGCCAATGCCGCAGCCAGTGCCTTGTCGGTCTTCAACCCGCATATCTTGATGTCCAGCGCCATGGCGCGGGATTGGCATGAAACGGCCAAAGAGTCGAGAAAAAGCATCCTGTTTGCCGCCAGCGCGGAACGCGCTACCTTGCTAATGTAAGAGCGGAACGCGCTACCTTGCTAATATAAGCGCAACGCTACTTGCTCAGGCACAGAGGCGGGAGAACAAACATCATGCCGGAAAAGACCGTCGCGGAACTCAGGCAAAAGCTGGCGCAGGCCCATGAGGTCATCGCTCATTTGATGGACAAGGCAGCCTTCAACGGCGCCGAGGCGCACCGGGCGCTGGCTTATTTCAGCAACGAGACCTTCGAGAAGGATTTCCTGCCCTGGCCGCGCCATGTCGATGAGGGGTTGCGGCCGGAGGAGTTGAACGCGGCCAATGACGATTGATCGGCAGTGCAGAATCTATTGAGGCCGGCGCGAAGGATCGCTACAGTTTCCATTTCGTGCCCCTACAAGCATCCTACTCGAACGCGATCGCCTGCAGCGCGCCGCCATTGCGCTTGAGCCAGTCCTTGCAGCGCTCGGTATCCGGGCAAAGCTGCTCGCATAGTTTCCAGAATTTCGGGCCGTGGTTCATCTCCTTGAGATGCGCCACCTCATGCGCGACGAGGTAGTTTATCACCGGCCGCGGCGCCATCATGATGCGCCAGGAAAACGACAGATTGCCGTCCGACGTGCACGATCCCCAGCGGCTCGACGTGTCCTTGAACCGGATCGCCTTGGCTCGCTTGCCAATCGCCGCGCTGTGCTTCGTCACCAGCGCCTCGATCTCGCGCTTGGCTTCGCGCTTCAGGAAATCGGCGATGCGGCGCGGCAGATGCACACGCTCGCCATGCACGATCATCAGCGGTCCGCGCTCGTCGCGCGACAGCGTGACGGTTCCGCGTTTCGACGGTTCATGGACGATGCGATGCGGCACACCGCGCACCGGTACCTTGATGCCGGGCCGCACCTGCGGCCGGTTGGGTACCTTGGCCAGCCTTTGCTCCAGCCAGTCCTGATGGCGGTCGAGGAATTTTTCCACCTCGCCGCGGCGCAGCCCCGGCGGCACGGTGATGCGCAAACCGCGGCCGCCGGAATCGATGCGCAGCGTCAGGCGCCGCGCCCGGTCGTTCTCGACGATCTTGAGCGGCAGCGTGCGGCCGGCAACGCAATGCTCGCGCTCCACGACGGGCGTGGGCTTGGGTTTCGTCGGGGTGCGGAAGAAGCCGAAGGACATTCCGGGACGATACGTGATTCGAGGGAAACGACTAGAACAAAAAAGAAACGGCGCCGCTGACGCGACGCCGTTGGATTATCTATCTGGGCACGGGACCTTACTCGTCGAGCAGGCCTGGCGTGGAGTTGCCGCCGCGTTTGTTGTTCGTCGTCGAGCCAGTTGACCCACCCGTCGTGGGCGACGTCGACTTGTTGCGGTTGGCCATGAAGCGATCGAACTCTTCCTGGTCCTTGGCGCGGCGCAATTCACGGGCATATTCATCGAACTCGCTCAGCATCTCGTCGAGCTTGCGGCGTTCCTCGGCAAGCCGCTCGAGTTCCTTTTCGCGCCAGTCGTCGAAAGCGACGTTGCCGGTGCGTGCAGAGCCATGGCCCCAGCGCGCGGCCCTGTCGGAACCGCGGCGGCAACCGGCGAAGATGCCGTCGGTGGCGCGGTTGACGTCGCGCTTGAAGCCCTCGAGCCGATCGCCCCAGATGATGTAGGCGAGCATGGCTAAGCCGAGCGGCCAGAACACCATGAACCCGATCACCATCAACGCGATGGTCGCCGGCGTCCAGGCCGGACGGATCAATGCAGATGTGTTCATTTCTTCCAATCCTTCAGTTGGAGACAGCCAAATCCGGCTGCGTGGAATCGAAATGGGATGAAGAAAACGGCGATTCAAGACAGCAGCCGCCAAAACCGGACAAGCGGCTGAAATGATTATCGCTTTTTGAGCATTTCAAGGAAAAGCACGACCAATCCGGCGATCAGGCCCCAGAACGCCGCACCGACGCCGAACAGCGTCAGCCCCGATGCGGTGACGGCGAAGGTGACGGTGGCGGCCATCCGCTCGTCCTCGTCTTTCAAGGCGATCGACAGTGCATTGGCGAGCGGCGCCATCAGCGCCAGGCCGGCGACCAGCGCGATCAGGCTCTGCGGCAATACGGCGAAGATCGCCACCAGCGAGGCGCCGAACAGGGCAAAGACGAGATAGGCCAACGCATAGAACGGCCCGGTCTTCCAGCGCTCGGCCGGATCGGGATGCACGTCGGGCCCGGTGCAGATCGCCGCCGAGATTGCCGCCAGATTGGTGGTCGAGGCGCCGAGCGGCGCCGTCAGCAGCGAAAACAGGCCGGTGACGCCGATCAGCGGCCCTGGTTCGGGATGATAGCCGGCTGCCCTCAGCACGGCGAGGCCGGACAGGTTCTGCGAGGCCATGGTGACGAGATAGAGCGGCAAGGCGAGGCCGATGATCGCAGTGGCGGTGAACTGCGGCATCACCAGCGTCAAGCTCGAGAGTTCCGGTGCCGGCAGACCGCCGACCCGGCCGGTGAGGAAGGCGGCGAGACCGCCGCCGATCAGCACCAGCAGCACCGAGAGGGCCGGGTTGAACAGGCGGATGACGAAGAACGCCGCAACCAGCGGCAGGATCAGCCAGGGGTCGACGGGAACGGTTTTCACCGCATTGATGGCGAAGGTGACGACGATGCCGGCCAGCATTCCGGACGCGACGGACGCCGGTATTCTGGCGATCAGCTTGGTCAAGGGCCCGAACAGGCCGGTGGTGATCAGCAGGACCGCGGTGACGACGAAGGCACCAACCGCCTCACCCATCGAAAAGCCGGTCGACGCGGCGATCAGCGCCAAGCCTGGCGTCGACCAGGCGGTGATGACCGGCATTTTCGTACGCCAGGACAGCCACAGGCTCTCGATCGCCATCGCCAGGCAAAGCGCCGTCACCCAGCTTGCGGTCTCGACCTGCGTTGCGCCGACCGCCTTGGCGGCGGCAATGACGATGGCCAGCGTACCGCCGAAGCCGACGATCGCCGCCACGAAGGCGGACACCGGAATGGAAATGCGCATGTCTCTATCCCGCCTGCCGCACCATAGCGTCCACCGCCCGCACCAGCATGTCGAGATCCTGCGGCCGCGACAGGCGGTGGTCGCCGTCGGGGATGAGCGACAGCGTGACGTCGTCGGCCGGCAGCAGGCTGACCAGCTTCAGCGCATGGCTCGACGGCACGTCGGGATCGGCCAGGCCTTGCAGGATGTGGACCGGACAGTGCGTGTCGATCGGCCCGGTCATCACCCGGTTGTTGCGGCCGTCCTCGATCAGTGCGCGCGTGTAGATGTACGGTTCGGCGGAATAGTCCGACGGCTCTTCGAAAAAGCCCTTTTTCCTGAGGTTGCGCTTCTGCGCCCCGGTCAGCACCGGCTCCACCAGTTCGAATGTGAAATCGGGCGCCGGGGCCAGCAGCACAAGACCTGCGATGCTGTTTTCGCCCGCCTTGCGCAATTCCTGCACCATGCGCAGCGCGATCCAGGCGCCCATCGAGGAGCCGACCAGGATCTGCCTGCCCTGGGTGAAGCGGCGGAAAACCGCCAGGCTCTCGCCCAGCCATTTCGAGATGGTGCCGTCGGCAAAGGCGCCACCCGATTCGCCGTGGCCGGAATAATCGTGGCGCAGAAAGGCGCGACCTTCTTTGCGCGCCCATTCCGACAACGTTTCGGCCTTGGTGCCCAGCATGTCCGATTTGTAGCCGCCGAGCCAGACGATGCCGGGCTCGGCACCTGTCGCATGCCTGACGGCGATGCTCGTCCCGTCGACGTCCAGAAAGATCGGGGTGGTGGTCATGGTGTATTCCCTCACGCCGGTCTTTTGGCACAGCAAGGCATTCAACGAAAAGTGCTCCGCCACTTTCTTCGCTTGGTGCAGAGGAGCATTCCATCGAGCAGGTGATTTCCTCAGAATGCTGTGCTATTGACTCCGACCGCGCGCTCACCACATTGCGCGTTCGCAATTCTGAACCGAAGAACCCCTTAACGAAACGGCTCAAGGAGACCACGGCCATTCGCAGACCTTTCAAAGCAGCGGCGCCCACCAAGGAAGGCCCGCGCTCCAACCGTGATATCCGGGTTCCCCGGGTCCAGCTAATCGACGCCGAAGGCCAGAACCGCGGCGATGTCTCCATCAACGATGCATTGCTGCTCGCCGAAGAGGCTGGGCTCGATCTGGTCGAGATATCGCCCAATGCAGTGCCGCCCGTCGTAAAGATCCTCGATCTCGGCAAGCTGAAATACGCCAACCAGAAGAAGGCGGCCGAGGCGCGCAAGAACCAGAAGGTCATCGAGATCAAGGAGATCAAGATGCGCCCGAACATCGACAGCCACGACTACGAGACCAAGATGAAGGCCGTCCGGCGCTTTTTCGAGGAAGGCGACAAGGTCAAGCTGACATTGCGCTTCCGCGGTCGCGAGATGGCGCATATGGAACTCGGCATGCAGCTTCTGAACAAGGTTCGCGAGGAAGTGGCGCCCATCGCCAAGGTCGAAGCCGAACCGAAGCTCGAAGGCCGCCAGATGATGATGGTGCTGGCGCCCCGCTAAAGCGCGTTGCGCTTTAGTTCTGTTTGTGCATGTCGTTGTCGCAAAACCGCTGCGCACTTTTGCGCGACGTGCATTAAATCCGCCTGAATCATATTGCAAGGCGTCCCGGCGATCGGCGGGGCGCCTGTTTCTTGGCCAGACGCTGCGATCGCCGGCGAGAGCAAAGACGCTCTGGTTCCCTCGACGATCGGATTCCCGACATGGTCAATGACGTCAAGCATTCGGAAGCCAAATATGGGCTGGGCAGCTACCAGCACACGCGCAGGATGGTGCTTGCCGTCGTCGTCGTCGTCCTTTTCGCTATGCTTTTGTTCGGGCAGTCGGTTTTTCCGCCCGATACGCCTGTGCATGAAACGATCGAAATGGTCGGCGTCCTGCTGATCTTTCTCGGCGTTGTCGGACGCTTGTGGTCGACGCTCTATATTGGTGGACGCAAATCCTCCGAAGTGGTGACCGGCGGACCCTATTCGATCACCCGCAACCCGCTCTATGTCTTCTCTACTTTAGCTGCCGCCGGTGTCGGCGCACAGATCGGCTCCATCACCGCCACGATCGGCTTTGGAGCGCTCTGCGCGGGTGCCTTTTACATCGTTATCCTGCGCGAGGAGAAATTCCTCAAGCAGGTTCTTGGCGCGCCATACCAGGCCTACCTGTTGAAAGTGCCGCGCTTCTTCCCGAAACTGTCGCTGTATCAGGAAGGCGACACCGGCGGCTTCAAGCCGCGCCTGCTGCGAACCACGCTGCTCGACGGTCTGGTCTTCCTGGTTGCCTTGCCGGCTTTCGAACTGATCGACGGCGCCCAGCAGTCCGGCATATTGCCGGTGCTGTTCCGTTTCCCCTGAGTACGGTGTTGCTGAGTACAGTGTTGCTGGGCACGGGGTGTTGCGCGCGCCCCCGCTTTGACGTATAGGACCGCCGTTCCCAAAAAACCGCCCGGCAGGGCATGCCGTGGCGGTTTCATTTGCTTTTCGGGCTTTGGTCGGCCTGAAGCGAACAAAAAGCGCATTGGTGCGCATATAAACGGAGTAGCAAAATGCCCAAGATGAAGACCAAATCGGCCGCCAAGAAGCGGTTCAAGATCACAGGTACGGGTAAAGTTCTGTCGGCTGCGGCCGGCAAGCGTCACGGCATGATCAAGCGGTCCAACAAGTTCATTCGAAATGCCCGCGGCACGATGGTTCTGGCTGAACCGGATGGCAAGAAGGTCATCAAGAATTTTCTGCCGAACGGCCTCTGAGCATTCGGTCTGGACAGCGTTAAGGAGATCATGACATGGCACGCGTAAAGAGAGGCGTCACCTCGCACGCCAAGCACAAGAAGGTCCTGAAAGCCGCCAAGGGTTTTTACGGCCGTCGCAAGAACACCATCCGCATCGCCAAGCAGGCGGTGGAAAAGTCGCTGCAGTACGCCTATCGCGACCGCAAGAACCGCAAGCGCTCGTTCCGCGCGCTGTGGATCCAGCGCATCAATGCGGCGACGCATGAGCATGGCCTGACCTATGGCCGTTTCATCGACGGTCTCAACAAGGCCGGGATCGAGATCGATCGCAAGATCCTGTCGGACATGGCCATCCACGAGCCGCAGGCCTTCGCCGCACTCGTGGCCAAGGCCAAGGTCGCGCTCGAATACCTGAAGAATACCACGCCGAATGCTTTTGAAAGCGCTGTCGCTTAAGACCAGCGCTTCCCAAGCTATTCGACACTTGATTTGGGAAACCCGCGCTGGCAGGGCTGGCGCGGGTTTTTCTTTGCTTCCAATCGGATCTGGAACATGAGTGACATGGAAACTCTCGAAAATTCCCTGATGGCCGAGATCGCCTCGGCCGCCGACGAGCAGGCGATCGAGGCGGTGCGTATCTCGGCCCTCGGCAAGAAGGGCTCGGTTTCCGAGATGCTGAAGACGCTCGGCTCGATGAGCGCCGAGGAGCGCCAGGTCAAGGGCCCGGCAATCAACGGCCTCAAGAACCGCGTCACCGAGGCACTTTCGGCGCGCCGCGCCGAGCTGAAAGATGTGGCGATCACGGCACGGCTTGCCGCCGAGAAGGTCGACGTCAGCTTGCCGGTCAGGCAATCGCCGGCCGAGCGCGGCCGCATCCATCCGATCAGCCAGGTTATCGACGAGATCGCAGCGATTTTCGGCGATCTCGGCTTTGCCATCGCCGAAGGTCCCGACATCGAGACCGACTATTACAATTTCACCTCGCTGAACTTCCCGGAAGGCCACCCGGCGCGCGAGATGCACGACACGTTCTTCTTCCAGCCGGACGAGCAGGGCGAGCGCAAGCTTTTGCGCACCCACACCTCGCCGGTGCAGATCCGCACCATGGAGATGCAGAAGCCGCCGATCCGCATCGTCATCCCCGGCAAGACCTACCGGCAGGATTCGGATGCCACCCACTCGCCGATGTTCCATCAGGTCGAGGGGCTGGTGATCGACAAATCGGCCAACGTCGCCAACATGAAATGGGTGCTGGAGGAGTTCTGCAAAGCCTTCTTCGAGGTGCCGAGCGTCAAGATGCGCTTCCGGCCGTCTTTCTTCCCGTTTACCGAGCCCAGCCTCGAGGTCGACATCCAGTGCGACCGTTCGCGGCCCGGCGAGGTGCGCTTCGGCGAGGGCTCGGACTGGATGGAGATCCTCGGCTGCGGCATGGTCCACCCCAATGTGCTCCGTTACGGTGGCCTCGATCCTGACGAATACCAGGGCTTCGCCTGGGGCATGGGCATCGACCGCATCGCCATGCTGAAATACGGCATGCCGGATCTGCGCGCCTTCTTCGACGCCGATGTCCGCTGGCTTTCGCATTACGGTTTTAGGCCGCTCGACATGCCGACGCTGTTCGGGGGCTTGAGCGCGTGACGACCGGGCCGCAGCAAATCCGCGGGCAGCTCGCCTTCCTGCACATGTCCGACGCGCGGCCGCATAGCTTCAAGTGCAGCGTGCCCAGACCAGACGGAACACAGTCATGAAACTCACCCTCTCCTGGCTCAAGGATCATCTCGAGACAGACGCCTCGCTGGCGGAAATCGTCGAGCGTCTCACCTCGATCGGCCTCGAGGTCGAGCATGTCGACGACCGGGCGAGCCTGGCTCCCTTCGTCATCGCCAAGGTGCTGACGGCGGTCCAGCATCCCGACGCCGACCGGCTTCGCGTGCTGACCGTCGACACCGGCGACGGCAAGCCGCCGGTGCAGGTCGTGTGTGGAGCGCCGAACGCCCGCGCGGGCCTGATCGGCGCCTTTGCAGCACCGGGCACCTATATTCCCGGCATCGACGTGACGCTGACCGTCGGCAAGATCCGTGGCGTTGAAAGCCACGGCATGATGTGCTCCGAGCGCGAGCTCGAATTGTCCGAGGAGCATGACGGCATCATCGACCTTCCGGCCGATGCGCCGGTCGGTACCAGCTTCGCCGCCTATGCCCATCTCGACGACCCGCTGATCGAGATCAATCTGACGCCGAACCGGCCGGATGCGACCAGTGTCCATGGCATCGCCCGCGATCTGGCGGCGAGCGGGCTCGGCACGCTGAAGAGCTCGCCGATAGAGCCGATCCCCGGCAAGGGCGAGACGCCGGTCAAGGTGACGATCGAAGCGCCGGAGCTCTGTCCCGGCTTTGCGCTGCGCCTGGTGCGCGGCGTCAAGAACGGACCGTCGCCGAAATGGCTGCAGCAAAGGCTTCTCGCCATCGGCTTGAGGCCGATCAGCGCGCTCGTCGATATCACCAATTACGTCACCTTCGACCGCGGCCGGCCGCTGCATGTCTTCGACGCGGCGAAGGTCACCGGCAATCTCGCCGTGCGCCGGGCGCGTGATGGCGAAAAGGTGCTGTCGCTCGACGGCCGCGAATACACGCTGACGCCGGAGATGTGCGTCATCGCCGACCAGGACGGCATCGAATCGATTGCCGGCATCATGGGCGGCGAGCATTCCGGCTGCGACCAGAACACCACCGACGTGCTGATCGAGTCGGCGCTTTGGGACCCGATCACCACCGCCCGCACCGGCCGCACGCTCGGCATCATCACCGACGCACGCTACCGCTTCGAGCGTGGCGTCGACCCGGAAATGATGATTCCCGGTGTGGAGCTGGCGACGAAGCTGGTGCTCGATTTCTGCGGCGGTACGCCGGCGCAAACCGAAGTCGTCGGCTATGCCGGCCATCAGCCGAAGATCGTCTCGTTCCCATTGTCGGAAGTGAAGCGGCTGACCGGCATCGAAGTGCCGCGCTCGACAAGCCTCGACATTCTTGCCCGCCTCGGCTTCAGGCCGGAGGGCACGGGCGATGTCGTCAATGTGGCGGTCCCGTCCTGGCGGCCGGATGTCGATGGCAAGGCCGACCTGGTCGAGGAGGTCATGCGCATCCACGGCGTCGACAACATCGCGCCGCAGCCGCTCGGGTCGCACGATGCGGTCAACGCCAGGATCCTGACTGTGCTGCAGATCCGCACCCGCGCCGCCAAGCGGGCACTCGCCGTGCGCGGCATGATGGAGGCCGTCACCTGGTCGTTCATTCCGGCAAAACACGCCGAATTGTTCGGCGGCGGCCAGCAGGCGCTGAAGCTTGCCAACCCGATCGCCGCCGATATGTCGGACATGCGGCCGTCGCTGCTGCCGGGGCTGATCGCGGCAGCACAGCGCAATGCCGACAGGGGCATCGGCGATGTCGCGCTGTTCGAAGTGTCGGGCACCTATGAGGGCGACGGCGCCGACCAGCAGCGGCGTGTTGCCGCCGGCGTGCGGCGCGGCACCGCCAAGCTCGAGGGCTCCGGCCGCCATTGGGCCGGCAACGCCGGCGCCGTCGGCGTCTTCGATGCCAAGGCCGATGCGATCGCAGCACTCGAAGCCTGCGGCGCGCCGGTCGAGCGGCTGCAGATCGAGGCCGGCGGCCCGGCCTGGTATCATCCCGGCCGCTCCGGCACGATCAAGCTTGGGCCGAAGGTAATCCTTGGCACGTTTGGCGAGTTCCACCCGAAGACGCTGGAGGGGCTTGACGTCTCCGGCCCGCTTTGCGGCTTCGAAGTGTTCATCGATACCGTGCCCGAGCCGAAGGCCAAGCCGACGCGAACAAAGCCGAGGCTTGATCTGTCCGCCTTCCAGGCGGTCAAGCGCGATTTCGCCTTCGTCGTCGACAAGGCGGTCGAAGCCGGCACACTCGTTCGCGCCGCCCTTGCCGCCGATCGAAAGCTGATTTCCGGCGTCTCGGTGTTCGATGTTTTCGAGGGTGCAGCGCTCGGCGCGGCGAAGAAATCGATCGCCATCGAAGTGTCGATCCAGCCGGTCGAAAAGACGCTGACCGACGAGGATTTCGAGGCGCTGGCCAAGCGCATCGTCGATAATGTCGGCAAGCAGACCGGCGGCGTGCTGCGCGGGATAGCTGGATGAAATTGACCTCGCTCGAAATGTTTTTCGTTCGGGAGTTCTGTCGTTTCGCGGGCATTTCTTCTGACATAGCAAACGGGCTGAAAGTCAAAGACCGCAGCCGCGATCCTGTAGGGTTCATGACCACAATCGTTGCCTCATCGGTTCCCCCGGAATTGCGCTTTGAGAGTCGAGTGTTCAGTTCGCTTCGGGTAGCGTGCGTTGGACCTGATCAGCTTCTTTGCGGCATGGTGCTGTTCTTCGATGGGATTGAAGGAAAGCTAGATGCGATCGAAGGCTTTGTGTATGGCGAAGAATGGCCGTCAATCGAGGAGCCAGTCTTCTGGTCCGAGACCGACCGAACAATGAGCCTTGGACGGGAGGGAAACTAGCCTGCAGACATGGGCGTCACGACGCCCTTTCCGATAATTGCACAACGCATGGCGCGTTGACGATCTAGAGGGGTTGCCGGCAGGTGACGAATCGCCGTCCAAAGGGCGATGGACCATTTGCGCTATTGCGGGCTGTCTTTCGAGAAACAGCGTGCAGCCTTTCTCGATATCGTCTCGGCCGATCCGCTGATTGCCGAGACGCTGTCGCGGGTACGGGTGCTGGGCCTGCCGGACTGGCTGGTCGTGTCCGGCGCGCTTTACAACAGCGTCTGGAATCATCTGACAGGAAAGCCCTCGGGGTACGGCATCCGGGATGTCGACCTGTTCTATTTCGATGAGAGCGATCTGTCCTATGAAGCCGAGGACAGTGTGATCGCCCGCGCCGCGCCGGTCTTTGCCGATCTGCCCCTACCGGTCGAGATTCGCAACCAGGCGCGGGTGCATCTATGGTATCCGTCCAAGTTCGGACGGTCCTGTCCATGTTATTCCAGTTCCAGCGACTCGGTTCGCTTCTTCGCCTCGAAGACCCATGCGGTCGGTGTCCGCTTCGATACCGACGGGCGACTTGATCTCGTCGCGCCGTTTGGCCTGGATGACATCTTCTCGTTTCGCATCACGCCGAACCGGGTACTGGACAGTCGCCAGACGCACGAGGCAAAGGGCGCGCGTGCCAGGGAGAACTGGCCGGAGATCAGTGTCGTGCCTTGGTAGGAAATGTCGGGGCGAGGCACCCCCTCTGCCCTGCCGGGCATCTCCCCCTCGGGGGCCCTCGGGGGGCGATCGGATGTCGCCTCGGCTTTCGCCAATCACCGGCGCCGGAAGGGCGGGCAGGGCGCGGGAACTGCCAATCTCCCCGCTTGAGGGGAGATGTCCGGCAGGACAGAGGGGATGCCTCGCGCCGAGGTCTCACAACGCTTTGCATCGCACCGTACTAGTCAAAAAGGGGTGCCGAAACGCCCCGTTTCGATTACGCCGTCGATCGCCGTTCACCCGTTAACCAGGGCCAGCAGCTCCTCGGTATAGCGCTTGCCGACCACCTTTTCCGGCGACAGCGCGTCGCCGATGGATGCCACTTCGGCCTGGCTCAGCACGATATCGGCTGCCGCCGTATTCTGCTCCAGATGGCGCATTTTTCGCGCACCAGGGATCGGCACAATGAAGTCGCCCTGATGCAGCACCCAGGCGAGCGCCAGCTGCGCCGGCGTCACGCCCTTCCCGGCGGCCATCTTTTCCAGCACGGCGACGACCGCCGCATTGGCCGCCATGGCGTCGGCCTGGAAGCGCGGCAACCCGCGGCGCCAGTCGTCGGCGCCGAGAACATCGGGCTTGGCGATCGTGCCGGTGAGCAGGCCGCGGCCGAGCGGGCTATAGGGGACAAAGCCGATGCCGAGCTCACGGCAGACAGCAAACACCTCCTCCTCCGGATCGCGGCTCCACAGTGAATACTCGCTCTGCACGGCGGCGATCGGGTGCACGGCATGCGCCCGGCGGATGGTCGCCGCACTCGCCTCCGACAGGCCGAGCGCCCGCACCTTGCCCTCGCGCACCAGCTCGGCCATGGCGCCGACCGTATCCTCGATCGGCACGTTGGGGTCGACGCGGTGCTGGTAATAGAGATCGATCACCTCCGTATCCAACCGCTTCAATGACGCTTCGGCCACGGCCTTGACATGCTCCGGGCGGCTATCGACACCGGCCATGCGCTCCATGCCGCTGCCTTCTTCGAGGATTTTGAAGCCGAATTTGGTTGCGATCGTCACCTTGTCACGCACCGGCTTCAGCGCCTTGCCGACTAGGATCTCGTTCTCGTAAGGGCCATAGACCTCGGCCGTGTCGAAGAAATTGACCCCGATCTCGACGGCATGGCGCAGCGTGGCAATCGCCTCCGCCTCCGGCTGGCCACCATAGGCAAAGCTCATCCCCATGCAGCCGAGGCCGACCGGGTAGACGTCAAGTTCATTGCCAAGCTTTCGGGTTTGCATCACGTGTCTCCTTGTTGTGATGGTTGTGATGCCGCAGAGATAGCGTCTTGCGCCGAGTTCGATAATCGGCTCTCAATTGCACGGGCTGTTCCAAGAAATAGATCAATGAAGCGAACCCATCTTTCACAGCTCGCGGTACTGGCAATGGTCGCCCAATGCGGCAGTTTTCGCGGCGCCGCCAAGGAACTGGCAATCGCGCCGTCGGCGGTCAGCCACGCGGTGTCCAGCCTCGAAGCGCGCCTCGGCGTGCGCCTTCTGGCGCGCAGCACGCGCAGCGTCGCTCCGACCGAGGAGGGCGCGCAACTGCTCGAGCGCCTCAGGCCGGCGCTGTCGGAAATCGACCTTGCGCTTGAATCGGCAATCGAGGCGCGCCACCGGCCGGCGGGCAATCTCAGGCTGACCGTGCCGCGCACCGCCGCCCACCTGGCGCTGACGCCAAGGCTCGGCGCCTTTGCTGCTGCCTATCCCGACATCGTGCTGGAGATCGTCATCGAGGACCGCTTCACCGACGTCGTCGAGGGCGGCTTCGATGCCGGTGTGCGGCTGGGCGAGAGCCTGCAGCGCGACATGATCGCAGTGCGCATCGGACCAGACCTTCGCGGCGCGGTGGTCGGCACGCCATCCTACTTCGAGACCAGGTCGAAGCCGCAGCATCCGCGCGATCTCGCCGCTCACCGCTGCATCCGCTTCCGCTTCTCCAGCGGCATTCTCTACCGCTGGGAATTCGAGAAAAACGGCGAGGAGATCGAAATCCCGGTGCAAGGGCCGCTGATCCTCGACGAGGACCATCTGATTGCCAATGCCGCGGTCGACGGCGCCGGGCTCGCCTTCGTGTTCGAGGACTATGTCCGCGACCCGCTCGCCGGCGGCAAGCTCGTTCGCGTGCTGGAGGACTGGTGCCCGCGCTTCGATGGTTTCTTCGTCTATTACCCCAGCCGCCGCCAGATGCGGCCGGCGCTCAGGGCCTTTGTCGATTTTTTCAAGGTCGGCGAGTAAGCCAACCCTCCCCACAAGGGAGAGGTGGAAGAAAGCCGACCTGGCATTCGTTCACCGACCATGTCAGCACTGCCCAAAAACCAGACGGCCGGCTACGGCTGGACGGCGATCATCCTTCACTGGCTGATCGCGGCGCTCTTTATCGGCCAGTTCGTGCTCGGCTTCGTCATGGTGCGGCTGTCCAGCCAGCGCACCGCCTTCGAGCTGATCCAGCTGCATAAATCCTTCGGCTTCCTGCTGCTTGGACTGGTCATCCTGCGCATCGCCTGGCGCCTGGGCAGACCGGCCCCGCCGCTGCCGCGCTCGGTCGGCCCTTTCGAGCGCCGGATGGCGCCGCTGGTCCATCTCGCGCTTTATGCGTTTCAGCTCGCTCTGCCGCTGTCCGGCTGGGCGCTGGTCTCGGTCTCGGTGCTGGAGATCCCGAGCGTGCCGTTCAATCTGTTCGTCATGCCCAATCTGCCGCTCGGTGAATCGGACACGGCAGAAAGCTTCTGGGCAGCGACGCACTGGTATCTCGCCTATGCCGGCATCGGACTTGTCGCTTTGCATCTCGCCGCAGCGCTGCGCCATCATTTCTGGCTGAGGGATACCGTGCTGACGCGCATGATCACGGCTTCGTCACATCACGACAGGGAATAGAGCGGACGGCTCATTCGTTGATGGGGCGAGGACGCAAGAAAGCGTTGCCTGCCAAGAGGACCATTTCCATGTACGCGCGCATCTTCGGATTTGCGGCAGCCGCCGCTTGTTTTGCCATGCCTGTTTTCGCCGCCGTTGCCCTTGGCGAGGCGGCCGGCAGCTACACGATCAGCCCGGGGAGTTCCAGCATCCATTTCTCCATCGCCAAGCTCGGCGGCGGCGGGCTCGACGGTGCCTTCTCCCGCTTCAAGGGCAGTATCCTCATCGACAACAGTGATGTCGGCCGGTCCCGGGTCAATTTCACCATCTTCCCCGAAAGCGTCGGTACCGGCCAAAGCCGCATCGATGCCTTTCTCCGCTCGGACGCCGTTTTCGACGCGGCCAACAATCCGGAGATCCAGTTCCGTTCGACCAGCGTCAAACGCACCGGCGACACGTCGGCCCTTGTCACCGGCCGGCTGACGGCGCGCGGCAAGACCTTTCAGGAAAAATTCACGGCCGAGCTCGGCGGCCTCCGGGCGGGCACGATAAAATTCCACGTCACCGGCAAGGTGCTGCGGTCGCGCTACGGCATGGATGTCGGCACGCCGATTTATTCCAACGTCGTCGATTTCGACATGACGCTGACGGGTAGAAGGGGTTGAGCGGTTCTTCCTGCGATTTCACCATCGCTGCAGGACCTGGGTTCCTCGCCCCCGCGGTGCGGGGGAGAGGTGGCCCGGCGAAGCCGGGACGGAGAGGGGGACGACGGTCGCGAAGTCAGACTCCTAAAAGGGACTGAGCGCGAGACGGGCCATAATACGAAGCCTATCAGGCGCCGCCCTTAAACAGCGAATTCCAGCCCGTCACGAAGACCCCTCTCCGTCCCGGCTTCGCCGGGCCACCTCTCCCCACTTCGTGGGGCGAGGAACCATGCTCCCGCATTGGCTTTTCTCCTGAATTAGGGCAAACCTCCAGGCCTGCAATCGAGAGGAGAAATCTGATGTTCCGATGGGGTGTTTTGTCGACGGCCAAGATCGGCCGCGAGCAGCTTTTGCCGGCAATCGTCGAGGCGGAGAACGGCGTGCTGTCCGCGATTGCCAGCCGCGATCTGTCGAAAGCGCGGGCGCTGGGCGAACGCTTCGGTGCGCGCCACGCGTTCGGCTCCTATGAGGAGCTGCTCGCCTCCAGCGACATCGACGGCGTCTACATTCCGCTGCCGACCTCGCAGCATGTCGAATGGACGGCCAAGGCGATCGAGGCCGGCAAGCATGTTCTGGTCGAAAAACCGCTGGCGCTCGATGCCAGGGACATTCCGCCGCTGATCAAGCTGCGCGATGCCAGGAAGGTGCTGGTCTGCGAAGCCTTCATGGTCGTCTACCATCCGCAATGGATCAAGGTGCGCGACCTCATCGCCAACGGCGCCATCGGCCGGCTGCGCCATGTCCAGGGCGCGTTCTCCTATTACAATGTCGACCCCAACAACATGCGCAACAAGCTCGATCTCGGCGGCGGTGCGCTGCCCGACATCGGCGTCTATCCGACGGTATCGACGCGCTTTTCGACCGGCAAGGAGCCGCTGCGCGTCCAGGCGACGATCGAGCGCGACAAGACATTCGGCACCGACATCTATTCCTCGATCCGCGCCGATTTCGGCGACTTCGAGCTGTCGTTTTACCTGTCGACGCAGATGGCGGCACGCCAGGTGATGGTCTTCCACGGCGAGAAGGGCTTCATCGAGGTGTTCTCACCGTTCAACGCCGGGCTCTACGACCATCACCGCGTCGAGCTGCACAACCAGAACCACAGCGAGGCGCAGGTGTTCCGCTTTCCCGGCACGCAGCAATACCGGCTGGAAGTCGAGGCCTTCGCGTGGGCTGCGCAGGGCGGCAAGGACCGCGTCTTCACTCTGGAAGAATCGGTGCTCAACCAGAAGGTCATCGATGCCATCTTCCGCGCCGGCGAGAAGGAAGGCTGGGAAACAGTCTAGGCCGGCCATGTCCCAAAAAGGGGGGCCGGTTTTTGGACAAGATCATGGCCAAATAGATGTCCGACGATGCGGATGTGATCATTGTCGGCGCCGGCCTTACCGGCCTTGTCGCGGCGGCCGAACTGACTGCGGCCGGCAAGAAGACCATCATCGTCGAGCAGGAGCCGGAACAGTCGCTTGGCGGCCAGGCATTCTGGTCGCTCGGCGGCATCTTCCTTGTCGATTCGCCCGAACAACGGCGCATGCGCATCCGCGATTCGTATGAGCTGGCGCTCGAGGACTGGCTGGGCACCGCGGTCTTCGACCGCACGGAAGATCTCTGGCCGCGCCGCTGGGCCGAGGCCTATCTCGGCTTCGCCGCCGGCGAGAAGCGCTCCTGGCTCATGCAGCGCGGCCTGAAATTCTTTCCGGTGGCCGGCTGGGCCGAGCGCGGCGGCGGCAATGCCGTCGGCCACGGCAATTCGGTGCCGCGCTTCCACATCATCTGGGGCACCGGCCCTGGCGTGCTCGAACCGTTCGTGCAGCGCGTGCGCGAGGCCGAGAAACGCGGGCTGATCCGCTTCAAATTCCGTCACCGGGTAAACGAATTGACGCGGACGGGCGGCGTCGTCGACGGCGTGCGCGGCGACCTGTTGGCGGCGAGCGATGCCGAGCGCGGCCGCAAGAGCTCGCGCGAGATCACCGGCGATTTCGAGTTGAAGGCGCAGGCCGTCATCGTCGCCTCCGGCGGCATAGGCGCCAATCACCGGCTGGTCCGGGAGAATTGGCCGAAGCGGATGGGCGCGCCGCCGAAACGCATGATCACTGGCGTTCCCGATCATGTCGACGGCCGCATGCTGGCGATCGCCGAAGCCGCCGGCGGCCGGCTGATCAACCGCGACCGCATGTGGCACTATGTTGAGGGCGTCAGGAACTGGGCACCGATCTGGACCGATCATGCGATCCGCATCCTGCCCGGCCCGTCATCGCTGTGGCTCGACGCGCGCGGCAAGCGCCTGCCGGTGCCGCTCTATCCCGGCTTCGACACGTTGGCCACGCTCAGCCACATCATGAGCACCGGCTTCGATCATTCCTGGTTCATCCTGACCAAAAAGATCATCCAGAAGGAGTTCGCGCTGTCGGGCTCCGAGCAGAACCCCGATCTGACGGGGAAGAGCTGGCGCCAGGTGCTCGGCCGCGCCACCAGCGGCGTGCCCGCGCCGGTCAAGGCGTTCATGGAGAAGGGCGAGGATTTCATCGTCGAGCCTGATTTGCCGGCGCTGGTCGCCCGCATGAACGCAGTGGCCGGCGGCGAGCCGCTGCTCGAACTGGCGCAGGTTGAGCGCGAAATCCGCGCCCGCGACCGGCAGCTCGACAATCCGTTCTCCAAGGACATGCAGATTACCGCGTTGCGCGGCGCGCGAGCCTATCTCGGCGACCGGCTGATCCGCACCGCAAGACCGCACAAGCTGCTCGATCCCGCCAATGGCCCGCTGATTGCCGTCAGGCTCAGCATCCTGACCCGCAAGACGCTCGGTGGGCTGGAGACTGACCTCGACAGCCGCGTGCTGGGCGCCGGCGGCCAACCAGTCGAGGGGCTGTACGCGGCGGGCGAGGCCGCCGGTTTCGGCGGCGGCGGCATGCACGGCTATGCAGCGCTCGAAGGCACGTTTCTCGGCGGCTGCATCTTTTCCGGCCGCAGTGCCGGACGGGCGGCGGCACACGCGGTGGGGTGAAACAAGGCCCGCCGGCGGCCGTTGCGCCAAGGTGGCGGGTCGCACCGAATGGCCAACTTCCCTTAGAGCATTTTGCCGCCGAATGGAATCATTTGGCGTCCGCATAAATGCGGCAAAACAGATAGTTAGAGCGGGTTACCGGTTCCAGGAGAACCGGAACCGGCTCTAGGTGAAGGGCTGCAAATTGACGTCTTGAAGCTTGGAACCGGCAAGCAAAGCCTCGAGCACCTGCTTCTTGAGAGACAGGCACTGCGAACGGGCAAGTTTGACGATGGCGGAAATCTCGCCTGCCTCACAGGCAAGGACCAGCTCCTTTTGCTGGGCGATGATCAACTGGGTGAAGTCGCGGGACTTGAAGCCGAGGTGGAGAACCCGCGCCGACTGGTCGAGTATCTGGTCCAGCAGATGCGCCAGTCGTAAATTTCCCGAGAGCTCCGCAAGGGCCAGACGAAACGCACGGTCGGCCGCAAGGAAGGCGACGTGGCTGCGTAGCGTCTCCGGCTTCAGCACTTTTTGCGCTGCCAGCCTGACATCCTCGAGCCCGCGCTCAGTCATGTTCGATGCCGCCACCCTGAACACTTCCGGCTCGATCAAGCTGCGGACATCGAAGATCTCGTTGACGTCCCGCAGGCTAAGCGTCGCAACGACGTAGCCGCGGCGCGGTTCGCTCCTGACCAGCCCTTCCTGCATCAGTCGGGCCAGCGCCGCGCGGATGGTCGCCTTTTTGATCTGGTACCGGTCACCGATCTGCTTCTCCGTCAGCGCTTCACCGGGGCGCAGCACGCAGGCAATGATGTCGTTCCTCAGCTGCTCATATGCCTGTTCCCTGCGAAGGACGTCGGCGGCCGACAGTGCTGTCGCCTCGACCGTAGCCGGTCTTGCCGGTTCGGCGGTCAACTTCGTCGTTTTCATATTTTGTCCGTCTGGCTGTCCGATTGACGCTGGCCTCAGCATTCGCTAGCGTGATCATCTCAAATTGATAATCTGAGCATCTCAGGGAGGATAACTGATATGCCTTTAGCCGCCAACTCGCCCCTCTACGCTGTTGCTGATGATATCGTCAATGCCGCGAAGGGGCCAGATCCCCTCGAAGCGGTAAGGACGGTCCTGGGCGACTACACCAACCGCTTTCACGCATCGGGAACACTCGCTCACGAAGAAGACGACGACGAGGTGCTTCTGCATGCGAGTCCGAACCTGACGATCTATCACATCACTCTGTCGCCCGGCCTGCAGTACCCGCCTCACAACCACCTGATGGATGCCTTGATCGGCATCTACAAGGGCAGCGAGACGAACTTCATCTATCCCGTTGCCGGCAGCGAACTCGATGTTCCCGAAAGGCAGGACATCGCAGCGCCTGCCGTGGTGCACATGGCGTCAAATACCGTTCATGCGGTTGCGAATACGGGCGGTGCGCGATCGGGTGCGCTGCATGTCTACCTCGGCGATCTCACACGAACCCACCGGCAGCTGTGGAGTCCGGATAGCAACCAGGCCGAGCCGTTTGACAATGACCGCTATCTGGCCGGCGCTCGGCCCATTCAGCAGTCCGGGCACGAATGAGCGCAGGGGCGTCGCGGGCGGCGAAAATTGGCCGTGATCAGCGGACCCGTCGGAATCGCGTCACACTTGTCACTCTCGCCAACCCGCTATCGCCCCTATCCTATCTGACGACCCAGCACGTCGCGGCTGCGGCGACAAACCAGCAAGGGAGATGCACAATGACGGCACATCAGAATGGCACAGGCGAGCAGACGACGCGGCTCGCGATGAAGACACCACCGGTCGTTTCGCCTGACGCGTGGGAGGCCGCGCGCCAGCAGCTGCTCGTGAAAGAGAAGACCGTGACCCGGGCTCGCGACGCCTTGGCCGCCGAGCGTCGGCGGATGCCGTGGATGGCGGTGGAGAAGACCTATACGTTCGAGGGCCCCAACGGAAAGGTGAGCCTGCTCGACCTGTTCGAGGGCCGCCGTCAACTGATCGTCTACCGCGCCTTCTTCGAGCCCGGCGTATTCGGCTGGCCCGACCACGCTTGCCGCGGCTGTTCGTTGGGGGCGGACCAGGTCGGCAACCTCGCCCATCTGAACGCCCGCGACACCACGCTTGCCTACGCCTCGCGCGCACCGCAGGCCGACATTGCGCGGCTGAAGGCGCGGATGGACTGGAAGATGCCCTGGTACACCATCACCGACAGCTTCGATGCCGACTTCGGCGTTGACGAATGGCACGGCCATAACGTGTTCATCCGCGACGGCGACCGCGTCTTCCGCACCTACTTCATCAACAACCGCGGTGACGAGGCGATGGGGACCGTATGGAGCTATCTCGACCTGTCGCCGCTCGGCCGCCAGGAGGTCTGGGAGGATTCGCCCGAGGGCTATCCGCAGACGCCGACGTACAAGTGGTGGAACTGGCACGACAATTACGGCGCCGAAGCCGTCCCCGACAAAAAATGGGTCGAGATATCGGACGCCGGAGAGGCCGCGTTCCGGAATCGCACCGAATAGAACGTCTTTGGCGTCGCGGAAATGCGGCCAGGACAATTGGAGGAGCGGGATGCACGGTTGGACCGCCTCCCGCTCGCTATGCAGGACAACGGACATGAGCGAGATTCATGCAGGCGGATCCGGCGACGATGCGAGCCCGGCCGGCCATAGTGCAGCCGACTGGCTGTCCTTAGCGGCCGCGCCGACCTTCGCAACCATGGCGCTGCTGACGCTTCTCGGCGGCGCGCCGGACATGATGTGCTCGACCGGGCAAGAGGCGTCACCGCTGGGCGGCATGGTCCCGATGTACCTGCTGATGAGCGGCTTTCATTTAGGACCTTGGCTGAAGCAGGTTTCCGGCCGGCGACGCCGCCGCAAATAGAGCTGTACCGGCCGACAAAGGCCCGTTCTGGTCGGGAAGACATCCCTCACCAGATCCACTCGCCCCTTCCCAAAACCGCTATCGCATCGACAATCCGGGTAAAGCTCGAGCGGGCGCGGCCGGCCGTGTGCCTGGCGCGCAAATAGCCATGCACCAGCCCCGGCTCCTCGAGCCACCAGGCGCGCCCGCCCGCGGCAACGATGCGGTCGCGATAGGCTTCGCCGTCCGACGACAGCGGGTCGCATTCAGCGGTGATCACGACGGTGGGCGGCAGATTGGCGAACTCGGCGTCGGCGAGCGGCCACAGAGTGAGATCGCCGGTGCGATCCTCGCCACCGGTCCTGATGTCCCTGTAGAAAACGAGGTCGCGCGCGGTAAGCATCGGCGCTTCCGCGTGGGTGACGTAGGAACCGGCGGAGCTGTCGCCGCCAAGGCCGGGATAGACCAGAATCTGGCCGATCGGCTTGCGCGCATGGCCGCGCGTTGCGTGACTGACAGCGGCGGCGAGATTGCCGCCGGCACTGTCGCCGCAGAGCAGGACAGGACGCTCGTAAGTCGCCGCCGCCCATTCGAAGGCGCTGATGGCATCGTCGAAGGCGGCCGGATGAAGGTGTTCAGGTGCCAGCCGGTAGTCGACCGAAACCACTTCGTAGCCAGTGCGGCTGCAAAGCTCGGCGCAGAGGTCGTCATGGCTGTCGAGCCCGCCGAGGATAAAACCGCCGCCATGGAAATAAAGCACCATCGCCGCCGTTTCCGGCGCCGGAGCGCGGTAGATGCGGATCGGAATGTGCCAGGGTGTGGCAATGGCGGTGGTTTCCGCCGTGACGCCTTGGGGATAGCCGGCAAAGAACTCGCGGCACATCCGGCTGTAGATCTCGCGCTGCTCGGCGACGGTGTAGTCGATCGTATCGGGCGGATAATAAGAATTGGTCCGCTCGATGAAGGCCCAGGTCTCGGCGTCGATGAGGGTTTTGTAGTCGGTCATGGGCGCTGAAAGTGTTCTGACGGCAGCGCCTGAGCACCCCCCTCTGGCCTGCCGGCCATCTCCCCCTCAAGTGGGGAGATTGGCAGCTTCGGCCTTGCAGCCCATCTTGCAACGTTGGAGATTGGCGAAAACCGAAGCGACATCCGATCTCCCCCCTTGAGGGGGAGATGGCCGGCAGGCCAGAGGGGGGCGTGACGGAGTGCCGTCATTTCGGCAATACCTTCATTTCCCCTTCCACACCGGATCGCGCTTCTCGGCAAAGGCGCGAAAGCCCTCGAGATTGTCCTCCGAGCCGTAGAGTGCGTCAACCGTCGACAGTTGCCGGCGCGTCACCCGGTTCATCGCGTCCTGGAACGTCAGCGATTCTGCGACCCGGGCCGTTTCCTTGATCGCGGCGAAGACCAGCGGCGGGCCGCTGGCGAGCAGCCGCGCGATCTCCCAGACGCGGTCCTCCAGTCTTTCCTTGGGCAGCACCTCGTTGACCAGGCCCCATCGATGCGCCTCGGCGACATCCATCCAGCGGCCGGTGAGCAGAAGGTCCATGGCGACATGGTAGGGGATACGCTTCGGCAGCTTGATCGTCGCCGCATCGGCCAGCGTGCCGGCACGGATTTCGGGCAGCGCGAAGGAGGAGTGGTCCGACGCATAGATGAGGTCGCAGGATAGCGCCAGTTCGAAGCCGCCGCCGACCGCCATGCCGTTGACGCAGGCGATCACCGGCTTGTTGAGGTCGCGCAGTTCCTGCAGCCCGCCGAAGCCGCCGACGCCGTAGTCGCCGTCGACGGCGTCGCCGCCGGCCGCGGCCTTCAGGTCCCAGCCGGCGCAGAAAAACTTGTCACCGGCGGTCTTGACGATGGCGACGCGCAAGTCGGGATCGTCGCGAAACGCCTTGAAAGTCTCGCCCATCAGCCGCGACGTCTTCAGGTCGATGGCATTGGCCTTGGGCCGGTCGAGCGTGACTTCGAGGATAGTGCCCTCGCGGCGGGTGGTGATGACGTCAGACATTTTTGTTCTCTCCAAGCACCAGCAGCGCATCGGCGATCCAGGCGCCCTTGCCTTCGGTGCAGACGATCAGCGGATTGATGTCGAGTTCCTCGATCTCGCCGGCGTTTTGCTGCACGAAAGCGGCAATGCCCGATATCGCACCGATTGCCGCTGCAACATCGGCCTTCGGCCGACCGCGATAGCCGTCGAGCAGCGGGAACAGTTTCAGCCCGCGCAAAGCGGCCTCGATATCGTCGCGGGTCGCCGGCAGCATCAGCGTGACGCTGTCGCGCAACAGCTCGACCAGCACGCCGCCGGTGCCGAGCGTCATCACGGCGCCGAACATCGGGTCGCGGGTGAAGCCGACGAGCAGCTCGGCGACGCCGTCGCGCACCATGCGCTCGACATAAAGGCCCGTGCCGAGCGGGCCGAGATCGTGGGCGGCGGTGCTGACGGATTCGGCATCCCTCAAATTGAGCCGGACCGCGTCGAGCTCGGACTTGTGGATGACGCCAAGGGCCTTCAGCGCTACCGGGAAGCCGAGCGCCATCGAGGAGATGACAGCTTCGACCGCGTTGCCGGCGCGCTCGCCCTTCGGCACGGGGAGGCCGGCCTCGATGAGCCGCGCCTTCGCCTCGGCCTCGTCCGGCGTGACATGGTCGCCGGCCGGCGCGCCGGACGCCGAAGTGTCGATCGGCTGCGCCTGCAGCTCGCGCCAGGCCCAGCCGATGAAGGCCGCCGCCTGGGCGGCGTCCATGGCTTCGGAGATGCCGAACAGCGGCACCATGCCCCGCGCCATCAGGCCGGCAGTGTATTCCTCGGGCAGATTCTCCGGCAGCGAGGAGACGATCGCGCCTTGCGCGCTGTTGGTCTTCAGCGCCGATTCGAAGGCGCGCAGCGTCGCCCACCAGTCGGTGTCCGAGCAGCGGTCGGGGCGTGGGAAATCGAGCACCAGCATGTTGAGGTCGAAGCCGCCCGACACCATCGCGGTGAAGGTGGCGGTCATCGCTGGCTCGTTGTTCCAGATGAAGGTGTGGTAGTCGAGCGGGTTGGCCACCGCGACCAGCGGCCCGAGTGTCGATTTGACATGCGCGCGGTGCTCGGGGGTGAGTGGCGGAAACGTCACCCAGCGGCCTTCGGCGCTGTCGGCCATGACCGACGCCTCGCCGCCCGAACAGCTCATCGACGACAGCCGGTAGCCGGGCAGGGGGCCGGTGACGTGCAGCAGCTTCAGCGCCTCGATGAAGGCGGGAATTGAATCGATGCGGGCGATGCCGAGCCGCTTCAGGAAGGCGCCGGACGCCGCGTCCGAGCCGGCCAGCGACGCGGTATGGGAGACGGTCGCCTGCCGCGCCTGCTCGGAGCGGCCGACCTTCATGGCGATGACAGGCTTCTTCAGCTCACGTGCCCGTGCCGCCAGCCTTTCGAAGCCGGCTACCGAATCGAAGGCCTCGATATGCAGGCCGAGCGCGGTGACGCGGTCGTCCTCGATCAGGCCGAGCGCCATTTCGGAAAGCCCGGTCTGCGCCTGGTTGCCGGCGGTCATCAGAAAGGCGATCGGCAGGCCGCGCTTCTGCATCGTCATGTTGATGGCGATGTTCGACGACTGGGTGATGATGGCAACGCCGCGACCGCCTTCTGGCAGCCTGATGCCGCCATGCTGGTCGGGCCACAAAAGCGCGCCGTCGGCGTAGTTGATGAGCCCGTAGCAGTTCGGCCCGATGATTGGCATTTGGCCCGCCGCCGCGACCAGCTCGGCCTGCAGCCGCTCGCCGTCCTCGTCATAGGCCTCGGTTTCGAGGAAGCCGGCGGCGAAGCAGACCGCACCGCCGGCGCCGCGCTCGGCCAGTGCCTTGACCACTTCGATGGTCAAGTGCCGGTTGACGCCGACGAAAGCGGCATCCGGCGCGCCGGGCAATTCGGCCACCGAGCGATAGGCCTTGCGGCCGGCGACCTCGGCCTTGCTCGGATGCACCGGCCAGATCTGGCCGGCAAAGCCCATCTTGATCGATTGCGCGACGACGGCGGCAGCCTGCGCGCCACCGAAGACCGCGATCGTTCGTGGGCGCAAAAGACGTTCAAGTTTGTGCATCGTCATCTTTTCGTTGGAGCATGATCTTTTCCAAAAACCGGTTTCCACTTTTTGGGATCATGCTCTAGCCCCCGAACGGGCGCAGCAGCGCCCGCGAGATGATGTGGCGCTGGATTTCCGAAGTGCCTTCCCAGATGCGCTCGACGCGGGCGTCGCGCCAGATGCGCTCGAGCGGCAAATCGTCCATCAGCCCCATGCCGCCATGGATCTGGATCGCCTCGTCGGCGACGAAGGCAAGCATCTCGGTGGCCTTCAGCTTGGCCATGGCCATGTCCTGGTCGGTGACGGTACCCTGATCGTACTTCCAGCCGGCTTCGAACACCATCAGGTCGGCGGCCTTCAGCTCGGTCGCCATGTCGGCGAGCTTGAACGACACGCCCTGGAACTTGCCGATCGGCTGGCCGAATTGCTGGCGCTGCGCGGCGTATTCGATGGCATGGCGAAGCGCCCGCTCGGCACGGCCAAGGCAGGTGGCGCCGACTTGCAGGCGCGTTGCGCCGAGCCAGGAATTGGCGACCTCGAAGCCTTTGTGGACCTCGCCCAGAACCTGGCTCGCCGGCAACCGGCAATCGTCGAATTCGAGGATGGCGTTGGTGTAGCCGCGATGCGAGACGTTGCGGTAGCCGTCGCGCACGGTGAAGCCCTTGGTGCCCTTGTCGACGAAAAAGGCGGTGATCTTCTTGCGTTTTCCACGCGAAGACTCTTCCTCACCCGAGGCCATGAAGACGATGGCGAAATCGGCGAGATCCGCATGGCTGATGAAATGCTTGGTGCCGTTCAGCACCCAGTCGTCGCCGTCTTGCACGGCGGTTGCCTTCATGCCGCGCAGATCGGAGCCGGCGCCCGGCTCGGTCATTGCCAGGCAATCCCATTTCTCGCCGCGAATGCAGGGAAACAGATATTTTTCGCGCTGCTCCGGCGTGCCGGCAAGGAGGATGTTCGAAGGCCGCGCCACGCAGGTCCAATGCAGCGCGTAATTGGCGCGGCCGAGTTCCTTTTCATAGAGCAGCCAGGTCACCGTATCGAGCCCGGCGCCGCCGACGTCGGCCGGCATGTTGGCGGCATAGAGGCCGGCTCCGATCGCCTTGGCCTTGATCTCCTCGATCAGCTCGCGGCGCAGCACGCCGGTGCGTTCAACCTCGCGCTCATGCGGGTAAAGCTCGTTCTCGACGAAGGCCCGCGTCGTCTCGACGATGAGCTTCTGCTCCTCCGAAAGACCAAAATCCATGGTCTCAGCCTTTCTTCCTTTTCTTCGGCTTTTCAGCCTTTGCCTTTTCGGCCGCCTTGGAGGCGGTGGGCTTCTTGGCCGCGAGCTTGGCTAGCTGCCTGGTGTAGTCCTTATGCAGGGCGCCGGCACCCCAGCCTTTGCCTTTGTTCTGCTTCGACAGTGCCTCCATGATGGCGACCAGATTGTCGTCGCGGATCTTTTCGAGATCGCGGATCGACAGACCGTGCGCCTGATCGTCGGACTGGGTCGCGATCAGCTCGACCAGCTCATCGTTGAACTCCGGCACGTCCATCAGCTTGGTCCACGGCCATTTCAGGCACGGGCCGAACTGCGCCATGAAGTGGCGCATGCCGGCCTCGCCGCCGGCGACGCGATAGACCTGGAACATGCCCATCTGCGCCCAGCGCAGGCCGAAGCCGTAGCGCATGATATCGTCGAGCTCCTCGACCGTGCAGATGCCGTCCTTGACCAGCCACAGCGCCTCGCGCCAGGCCGCTTCGAGCAGCCGGTCGCCGACGAAGGCTTCGATCTCCTTGCGGATCACCACCGGCTTCATGCCGATCGAGGCATAGATCTCCTTGGCGACCTCGATCGCCTCGGGAAAGGTCTGTTCGCCGCCGACGATTTCGACCAGCGGCAGCAGATAGACGGGGTTGAACGGATGGCCGACGACCAGCCGCTCCGCATGCTTCTTCATCGCCACCTGCATGTCGGTCGGCTTGATGCCGGAAGTGGAGGAGCCGACAATTGTGTTGGCCGGCGCATAAAGGTCGATCTCGGCCAGCACACGGTGCTTCAGGTCGAGCCGTTCCGGCACGCTTTCCTGGATTAAATCGGCGTCGGCGACCGCCTCGGCGATGGTCTTGGCGAAGGTAAGCTTGCCCTCCTTCGGCAGGCCGCCGGGCAGCATCTGTTTGTAGGCGCGTCGTGCTCCCTTCATAACCTCGCCGACCTTGCGTGACGCCTCCGGGTCGGGATCGAAGATCGACACGTCGATGCCGTTGAGCAGCAGCCGCGCCACCCAGCCGGCGCCGATGACGCCGCCGCCGATGGCGGCCGCTTTGTTGATGATGCTCATGCGGAAGCTCCGGTTCTTGTGCAGGCCGTTGCGGGGTCGGTGAGGGCGACGCGTTCGCCGGCACGGATCACGGACGCGTCATAGGCCTTGCGCGCGAACACTTCGAGCACGAAGGGCCGGAAGAAATCGATCGGCAATGTCTCGTAGTCAGGATCGAAGCTCGACTGATCCCAGCGTTCGCAAAACTCATCGCAATCGTCGAAGTAGATGTGCCCGGCGAAACGGTCGCGGGCGTGTGGGTTGCCGCCGAGGTGGTGGGCGTAATAGAGGCGCTGGAAATCGCCGTGCTTCTCCACCACCCAGGTGCATTGCTCGCGCACAAAAGGCTTCAGGATCGACGCCGCATACTCGTCGTGGTTATAGGGCGCGTAGATGTCGCCGATATCGTGCAGCAAGGCGCAGGCAATCCAGTCGGTGTCGGCGCCGTCGCGCCAGGCCCGCGTTGCCGCTTGCAGCGAATGGCCGAGCCGGGTGATCTTGTAGCCCGAGAGGCCCGCATCGAGCTGGACGAGCGCGTCGAGCAGCCGCTCGCCGGTCTTTGCCGCGTAGTCGATCTCGTGCTCGGTGAGGAAGGCATAGTCCTCGCGGTCGCCGTCCTTCATGGCGGTGAATTTCACGGTCTTCATCGGCGGCTCCTCCCAACCGGCTACCGGCTTTTCAAAGCGGTGCGCGCTTCGTCAGGTTCAGCTTCTTGCGGACTTCGTCCGGGCCGATGACCCTGGCGCCCATATTCGACACGATGCTGACCGCCCGCTCGACCAGCTGCGCATTGGTCGCCAGCACGCCCTTGTCGAGCCAGAGATTATCCTCCAGTCCGACGCGGACATTGCCGCCGGCCAGCACCGCGGCCGCGACATAGGCCATCTGGTTGCGGCCAATGGCAAAAGCCGACCAGTTCCAGGTCGACGGTACATTGTTGACCATGGCCATGAAGGTGTTGAGGTCGTCCGGCGCGCCCCACGGCACGCCCATGCACAATTGCACCAGCGCGTCCGGCTTCAGCACTTTTTCCTCGACCAATTGCTTGGCGAACCACAGATGCCCGGTGTCGAAGGCCTCGATCTCCGGCTTGACGCCGAGCGCCGTCATCATGCCGCCCATGGCACGCAGCATGCCGGGCGTATTGGTCATGACATAGTCGGCCTCGGCGAAATTCATGGTGCCGCAATCGAGCGTGCAGATTTCCGGCAGGCACTGGCGCACATGTTCCATGCGGTTGCTCGCGCCGCCCATGTCCGTGCCTTTTTCGTTCAGCGGCAGCGGTTTCTCCGGCGGGCCGAATACCATGTCACCCCCCATGCCGGCGGTCAGGTTCAGCACCACGTCGACGTCCGCCGCGCGGATGCGCTCGGTTACTTCGCGATAGAGATGCACGTCGCGCCTAGGCTTGCCGGTCTCGGAATCGCGCACGTGGCAGTGCACGATCGCCGCACCCGCCTTTGCCGCCTCGATGGCCGAATCGGCGATCTCTCTGGGCGAGCGCGGCACATGCGGGCTGCGATCCTGCGAACTGCCGGACCCGGTCACGGCACAGGTAATGAAAACCTCACGGTCCATCGCTAACGGCATCGGATTCTCTCCCAATAGAACGTAGGGCAAGAATGCCTGACTTGCCGGAAACTGTTTTGCGTTTTACGAAGATCGTGTGACCAAAAACGAAAAACCGACGATCTTTCGGGCCGAGCGTTTGCCGCTCAAGGTAACGCTGCTGGTATTCTCCGGCTCGTCGATCATGTGCGTCGCCTCGGCCGTCGATCCGTTGCGCGCCGCCAACCGCATTGCCGGTGAGACGCTGTTCGATTTCAGGCTGGTCTCGGTGACAGGCGAGGCGCCGGTCACCACATGCGGCCTGCCGGTGGCGGTCAGCGGCCGCTTCGATGCGGCTGACACAACCGATATGCTGGTCGTCGTCGCCGGCTTCGGCTCGCAGAACCATGCCACATCGGCCTTGCTGTCCGGACTGCGCCGGGCGGCGCGCGCGGCACGCGCCTGGGGCGGCGTCGAGGCCGGCACCTGGCTGGTTGCCCGCGCCGGTCTGCTGGAGGGGCGCAGCGCCACCACCCACTGGGAGGACATGGAGGATTTCTCGTCGGCCTTTCCCGGCGTCGACGTGCGCCCCGACCGCTACGTCATCGATGGCCCGGTGTTCACCACCGGCGGCGCCTCGCCGACCTTCGACCTGATGCTGCATCTGATCCGCACGCGGCTCGGCATGGCCGTGGCGCTAGATGTCGCGAGCGTCTTCATCTACGACCAGGCGCGCGCCGCGACGGACGCGCAACCGCTGGTCTCGCTCGGCCGTCTTGACGGCTACGATCCCAGGCTGGCGCAAGCCATCCGGCTGATGGAAGCGCATGTCGACCAGCCGCTGACTATCGCCGCCGTGGCAAAGCGCGCCGGGGTGACGGCACGGACGCTGGAAAGCATCTTTCGCAAGTCGATCGGCGAAACGCCCGGCGCTTATTACCTCAGGCTGCGCCTCGGCGCCGCGCGCCGGCTGGTGGTCGACACGCGCATCGCCATGGCGGACATTGCCGGGCGAACGGGGTTTTCGTCCGCCGCGGCATTTTCCAGAGCGTTTTCAAGAGCGTTCGGCGAAGCGCCGGTCAGGCTGCGTCGGGGATAATGCATGTCGCCCAAAAGCCTGGCCACGGGCTTGACCCGAGCGTGCGTAGCGGTTTTGCGATAACGACATCCATAGGCAAAGGTAGATCAGGCAGCGTCCTGGCGGTCGCTGCTGCCGTCGATCTGCGAGCGCATCTGTCTCGCAAGATGGGTCTCGAAGCGGCTGGCGACCGCGCGATCCCATTCGTTTGCACTCAGCGCACCTTGTTTCGGGTGCGGCAGCGCCATCAGCCGGTCGATGATCGATCCAGCCTCGCCAGATGAGAGCAGGGCGTCGATTTCGCGTTCGTGCTGCATATCGTTTCGCCTCCTTCTTTCTGAATCCCGCCACGAACCACACTATAGGAGGTTCGTGACGGCTGTTTGAAGGCAAGAGCGAGGCGATTGATGGGCGATGCCGGGCAAAGTTTTGTCCGCCGCCGCCCATCTTGGGCACGATCGTTCCGGCAGGTCACGCAGTGCTTCAGCCAAGCCGCATCGACAGTTCAACATCCTCGCCGAACGGCGTGGACATGTAGCCACTCCCGGTCGAGCGCACCCGCTCGAGGTATTCGGGGCAAAGATCTGCGTTGTCGGCAACGACGAAGGCGCCCGGTCTGAGGCGGCTTTCAACCAGACTCAAGATCTCGGGATAGAGCGCTTTGGCGCCGTCGAGCAGAAGCAGGTCGACGCTTTCGGGAAGATCGACGCTTAATGTTTGCAGCGCGTCTCCTTCGCGGGTTTCCACCATGTCAATGAGACCGCCTGCTGTCAGATTACTCCTCGCGCGCGCGACCTTGGATGGCTCGAACTCGCTGGTGATCAGGCGGCCACCGCCATTGTCCCGCAAGGCTGCGGCAAGGTGCAGGGTCGAGATGCCGAACGAGGTTCCAAATTCGACGATCGTCCGTGCGCCGCTGCCTCGTGCCAGCATGTAGAGCAGCGTGCCGGTCTCTCGCGAAACGGGAAGCCAGAGATCCCTTAGCCGCCCATAGAAATCGAGGTATTCGGTCTTGCTTAGAACCAGCCGCATCCGCTCCTCGGCGGAGAGTTCCGCCACTGCAGGGCTTGTTGCCGCAGCGGCTTCCTCGAACAGGCGGTCCAGCAGGGGCGCGAGCGGCGTTGTCGTCAGTGTGGTCATATCGGTCTCCAGTCGGAATTGAATGCGTTCTTGTGCGACATTCAAAATACGACTAATCATTCGCATTCACTAATCGCATTGGCGCGGCTCTCAATGAGCGACAACCGAAGTCCGCGGATTTCCTCGCGAAAACAGCCGAAGCAGGCCCGCTCGGCGGAGCTCGTCGCTGCGATTTTGCAGGCTGCTGTTCAGGTTTTGGCGAGGGAAGGCGCGCAGCGCTTCACCACGGCGCGCGTGGCCGAGAAGGCCGGCGTCAGCGTCGGATCGCTGTATCAGTATTTTCCGAACAAGGCGGCGATCCTGTTCCGGCTCCAGAGCGACGAATGGCGGCAGACGACCAGTTTGCTGCGCGATATCCTCGAGGATATCAGGAAACCGCCGCTTGACCGGCTGCGCGACCTGGTCCACGCCTTCCTCCGCTCGGAGTGTGAGGAGGCTGCGGTGCGTGTGGCGCTCGACGACGCCGCCCCGCTTTACCGCGACGCGCCCGAGGCGCAGGCGGCGAGGGCCTCCGGAGACCGCACCATCCAGCTCTTCATGCAGGAGGCGTTGCCAAGCGCCGCGCAAGCGACTCGCGAATTGGCCGGCGACCTGGTCATGACGACGCTCAGCACGGTGGGGAAGCAGTTCTCGGAGACGCCTCGAACCCCCAAGGAGATTGAAGTCTACGCCAACGCCATGGCCGACATGTTTTGCGCCTACCTGAGAGGCCTCGATCACGGCTAAGGCGCGCCAGACCCGGTCAGCGAACAGGCCACGCGAGTTTCACACGGGGCAAAACCTTCGTCGGTTCAGCCCCGCAGAAAGCCGTCTTAGCCGGCGGCCGCTGAACAATGCGGCCGCGAACCGGGTACGCCTCAGACGTACCGGTTGACGATGTTTTCGAGCAATTCCTGGCGGCCGGATCTGGGCTGCGGCTCGATCTTCTCTTTGACGACGCGCTCGGCGATTTCCTCCAGCGTGCGCTTGCCGGCAAGCATCGCCTTGGCCTCGGCCGAATCCCAGCCGGCATAGCGCTCGGCGAGCGGGGCGGACAGCGCCTTGTCCTCGACCATGCGCGCTGCCGCCTTCAGGCCGCGAGCGCAGCAGTCCATGCCCCCGATATGGCCGATCAGCAGGTCCTGCGGATCGAGCGACTGGCGCCTGAGCTTGGCGTCGAAATTGGTGCCGCCGGTCTTGAAGCCGCCGGCCTGCAGCACCTGGTAGTAGGCCAGAGCCATCTCCGGCACATTGTTGGGGAACTGATCGGTGTCCCAGCCCGACTGGTAGTCGTTGCGGTTCATGTCGATCGAACCGAAAATGCCGAGCGTATTGGCCAGCGCCAGTTCATGCTCGAACGAATGGCCGGCCAGGATGGCGTGGCCCTGCTCGATGTTGAGCTTGACCTCGTTCTCCAGTCCGAAACGCTTGAGGAAGCCATAGACGGTGGCGACGTCGTAATCATACTGGTGCTTGGTCGGCTCCTGCGGCTTCGGCTCGATCAGGATGGTGCCTTCGAAGCCGATCCTGTGCTTGTAATCGACGACCAAATTGAGGAAACGGCCGGCCTGTTCCTGCTCGCGGGCGAGGTCGGTGTTGAGCAGCGTCTCATAGCCCTCGCGGCCGCCCCACAGCACGTAGTTCTCGCCGTTCAGCCGCTTGGTGACGTCGATGCAGTGTTTCACCGTCGCCGCCGAATAGGCAAAGACGTCCGGATCGGGATTGGTGGCGGCGCCCGACATGAAGCGGCGGTTGGAGAACAGGTTGGCCGTGCCCCACAGCAGCTTGACGCCGGTCTGCTTCATCTTTCCCGAGAAATAATCGGCGATCTCGTCGAGCCGCGCCGCACTTTCGGAAAAGTCCCGGCCCTCCGGCCGCACGTCGGCATCGTGGAAGCAGAAATAAGGCGCGCCCAGCAGCGAAAACATCTCGAAGGCGACGTCGGCCTTGAGTTTGGCCAGCTCCATCGTGTCGGTACCGCCGGCCTTGGGGAACCATGGCCGGTCGAACGTCTGACCGCCGAACGGATCGCCGCCCGGCCAGGCGAAGGAATGCCAATAGGCGACGGCAAAGCGCAGATGGTCTTCCAGCCGCTTGCCGGCGACGATCTCGTCGGGATTGTAGAACCGGTAGGCCAGCGGATTGGTCGAATCCGGTCCCTCGTATTTGATCTGTTGGATGTCGCCGAAAAAACCGCTGCTCATGTTCTTTTCCTCTCGCATGGTTCGGCCTGATTACCTCAGGCGTAATTGGTTTCGCGCTGGCGCTGGTCGAAAAGGCTCATGTCAAAGCCACCCAACGAAGGAGACAGACCATGACCGACCTCAACACCATTGCCGAAAACTACATCGCCGCCTGGAACGAGAGCGACGCCGCACGCAGGAAAGCCTTGCTCGAGGCAACCTTCACCGAGGACGTCGGCTATCGCGATCCGATCATGCAGGGCGACGGCCATGACGGCATCGCCGCGCTGATCGAAGGCGTTCAGCAGCGCTTTGCCGGCTTCAGGTTCTCGCTGAAAGGCAAGCCGGACGGCTTCGCCGATACCATCCGCTTCTCCTGGAACCTCGGGCCGGAAGGCGTCGGCTCCGTCATCGAAGGCACCGATATCGGCGTCATCGAAAATGGCCGGCTGAAAAGCGTCACCGGCTTTCTCGACAAGGTGCCGGCACAGTGAGGCCTTCTCGGCAGGCCACGGCGAGGGCGGGAAACCGCTCACGCCGTGGCGCCTCTGACCGCCGGATAAAGCTGGCGATAGCGCTGATAGGCTTGCGCATAGGCGTCACCGAGGGCGGCGACCGGCTCGACCGTGGCGTCGGTCGCCGGCGCCGCGCAGACGGCGCGCGGATCGGCGCCCGTCGCCGCAATCAGGCCAAGCCGGGCCGCTCCGAAGGCGGCGCCGAAATCGCCGTCGGCTGGGATATCGACTGGCAGGCCAAGCGCTGTGGCGATGGCCTTCAGCCAGTAGCGCGAACGCGAGCCGCCGCCGATCGCCGTCACCCGGGTCAGCGTCGTACCGGCTTTGGCCAGGGCTTCGAGGCTGTCGCGGAAAGCGAAGGCGACGCCTTCGAGCACGGCCTGGGCCAGCGCCGCGCGGCCGGACTCGTGGGCAAGCCCGGTAAAGGCGCCCCGAATGACGGAATCATTGTGAGGCGTCCGCTCGCCTGACAGGTACGGCAGGAAAGAGACACCGCTCGGCGCCTGCAGCGAATCGCCGAGTTCGGCGGTCAACTCGCCGGCACTTTTTCCAGCGATCCCCGACAGCCAGTTGAGCGAATCGGTTGCCGACAGGATGACGCCCATCTGGTGCCAGGTGCCGGGCAGTGCGTGGCAGAATGTGTGCACGGCGCTTTCCGGATTGGGCAGATACGACGCGTTGGCGGCAAAAAGCACGCCCGACGTGCCGAGCGAGACGAACGCCTGGCCGGCGCCGACCGTGCCCATGCCGCAGGCCGAAGCCGCGTTGTCGCCGGCACCGCCGGCGATCGGGATGCCCGCCTGCATGCCCCATTTGGCGGCCAGTTCGGCGCGCAAGGCACCGGCCTTGGCCGTGCCTTCGACCAATGACGGCATCTGCCTTTCGTCGAGCGACGTGACAGCGAGCAGTTCGGCGGACCAGGCGCGTTTGCCGACATCGAGCCACGACGTGCCAGCCGAATCCGACATTTCCGAAATATGCTCGCCGGCGAGCCAGAGCCGCAAAAAGTCCTTCGGCAGCAGAACCTTTGCCACCTTGGCAAAAACAGCCGGTTCGTTGTTCCTGACCCAGGCCAGCTTTGGCGCGGTGAAGCCGGGAAAGACGATGTTGCCGGTCAGCTTGCGAAAGCGCGGGTCGGCATCGAGCGCGGCCGCCTCGGCGTGGCTGCGTGTGTCGTTCCATAGAATGCAGGGGCGCAGCACCTGGTCGGCGGCATCGAGCAGAGTGGCGCCATGCATATGGCCGGAAAGGCCGATGCCGTTGACAGCCGCGAGTTCCTTCGCATGCATCGACCGCAGCTCGCCGACCGCCGCTTCGCAGGCGCGGATCCAGTCGGCCGGGTTCTGCTCGGACCAGCCGGGATGCGGGCGCGACACGTCGAGCGGCGCATGGCCGGAACCGACGATGCTCTGCCTTGCATCGATCAGCAGCGCCTTGACGCCCGACGTGCCGAGATCGAGGCCGAGATACATGTTTCCTCCCATGTCCGTCATGCCTGGCGGCGACGGTCTTTCTTGCTTCGCTGCCCAGTCCTGTGACACGGGCGGCGAAGATATCCCGGCAATCGTGCCGCCGGAAACGCACCCCGGTCAACACGCGAAGATTTTTTCGACGCTCGAAAAAATCAGGCCGGGGCAGTTTTTAAGGCAAGATGTGGCCGTGGTCAATTCGCCGCGGGAGCGTTTGCACGCCGTGAAAACAGTGCCGACAACGGGCTGTCCGGCCGTGCCAGCGCGCGTTCCGCCGCAAGCGCCCTCGCCAGCGCGCCATCACCGGAACGCAATGCCGCTTCGATCAGTGTCAGGTCGATGACGTCGCGTTGTGCGTGGCTGCCGCCGAAGCGATGGGCGATTGCCCGCATCGGCCGGATCAGGCGTATCGTCCCGGCATAATTGCCCTCGCCGAATGCCTTGATGGCGAGCGTCAGGGGATGGCCGACATCCCTGGTGAAACCGGCGTTGTCGTCCTTGCCGCGCATCGCCTCGCGCTGCGCCTCGAGCAAGTTGCGGGCCGGCGCTTCGAGGCCGGCACCGACAAACGCCATCATCGCGTGGGCGTCGTTGAAGGCATAGTGGCCGGCGCTGGCCATGGGCAACCAGTTGGCGGCGAGCGTCGCCCAGCGCTCGCCGACATCGACGCCACCGAGATGCAGCCGCCACAGGATCGCCGAGGCATCGACCATGTTGAGCGCCAGCATCGAGCGTTCGCCATAGATCGGCCCGTCATAGAGCGCCAGCACCTCGTCGACTTCGCCGAGATCATAATGGAACAGTGCCAGATGCCACCAATTGTGCACCTGCAGGAAGCTGTCCCGCGTCCACGCTTCGGGATTGGCGCGCATCCACAGAATGCCGTCCTTCTGCCGGCTCTGCATCTCCATGACATGGGCCACCGCATGCTGGGCCCAGCCGTCGCGCGGCTCGATATCGACCGCCGTGCGGCCAAGTTTTTCGGCGCGCGCGTAATCGCCCATTTCCTCCAGGCCAAAGGCCTGCATGCCGAGTATGGCGTGATAGCCCGGCATGTCGCTCTGCCAGGACGGCAGCGCGCGGCCGATGCGGTCGCGCAGCATGCGCGCATTGCCGGTGAAGAAGTCGATCTGGTGGCCGGTCTGCAGCGCCAGCGCATCGAGCGGAAACTCGATGGCGATATCCTCCAGCACGCGGGCGGCCTCGTGCCAGCGTCCCTCCGCAAGATGGCCAAGGGCGGCGACATGCGCCTGCTCGCGTGTTGTCGCGGCAAGCGGCAGCGCCGCCTCGTGACATGCCTTGGCCACCGCCGTCGCCTCACGCTCTGTGGCGAGGCCAAAGAGATAACCCTTGAACACCTGCGCCATGACGAAGCCGGGATCTTCGGCGATTGCCTGGTCAATGGAACCGACCGGATCGCCGATGAAGCACTGCAATTCGCGAACGGCCCGGCTGTAGGACGAGAGCCCGGCCTCCGTCGCGCCAGACAGTGTCAGGCCGAATGCGTCGCTCACCGCCATGGTCTGTCCTCAGTTGCCCGAGCGCATCGCCACTGTCGCGATCCCGGCGCCGACCAGCAGCGTGCCGCCGGTGCGGTTGAAGATGCGGATCGCCTTTGGGTTGCGCACCACGTTGCGCGCCCTTGCGGCGATCAGCGCATAACCGAAGGCATTGGCGAAGGCGAGCGCCAGGAAGGTCGTCTCGAAGATCAGCATCTGTGTCCAGAAATCCGCATGCCGGTCGAGGAACTGCGGCAGGAAGGCGACAAAAAAGGTGATGCTTTTCGGATTGAGCGCGGTAACCAGCCAGGCGTGCGCCGTCATTTTCGCCGATGACACCGCATCGGTGCGCGGTTCGGCCCGGAGCGCACCGCCGGCGCGAAACAGCTTGATGCCGAGATAGATCAGATAGCCGGCGCCGATCACCTTCAGCACGGTGAATACGGTGGCGGACGCCGCCAGCAGCGCGCCGATGCCCAGCATCGACAATGTCATCGCGGTGAAGTCGCCGAGCGCCACGCCGACTGCCATCGGCAGCGCGGTGCGCCAGCCCTGGCCGAGCGCATAGGACACCACCAGCAGGATGGTTGGACCTGGAATGACCAGAAGGACTGCCGAGGCAGCGGCAAAAGCGGCCCAGTTTTCGAAGGACATTTTCTTCTCCTTGAGCTCAAAGAAGAGGATAAATCCTTGGCCTCGCGCAGATGTAAAGAGGCAAAATCGAAAAAGCCCCCTCGTTAACGCCAGGCGGCCGGCCTTCACGCTTTTTCAACCATGATTGGTGAAAATGCCTGCTATCCGGCCGGAGCGTGTTTCCCGCCGATAGCGTAGGGTTTGGGTAAATGCGTGAGTTGCCGCACGGTCTGTCGCTGCCGCATAATGGCGACGCAATCGAAACCGAAATACAGATTTCCCGTCGCACGGTGCTGTCCGGCGCCGGTGCGCTGGCGCTGCTCGGCGTCGCCGGCTGCAGCCAGACGCTGGATCTGCCGTCGCTCCAGCTCGACGACGTCACCACCGGCTCGATCCGGCCCATCCGTCCGAGTATCAGCGTCGACAAGAACATTACCAGCCCCGACGTGATGTACGCTTCGCTCACCGACGGTGGCTTCAATGTGCCGGAAGTGCCCTATCTCAAGGTCAAGCCGGAGTTCCGCCGCCAGATCGTCGTCGATCCGACCGGCGAGCAACCCGGCACCATCGTCGTTCACTCGCAGGAACGGCTGCTCTATCTGGTGCAGCCCGGCGGCGAGGCGATCCGTTACGGCGTCGGCATCGGCAAGGACGGATTCCGCTGGTCCGGCCGCGCCAACATCCAGTACGGCAAGGAATGGCCGGTCTGGACCCCGCCGCCCGAGATGATCGCCCGCAGGCCGGAACTGGTGAAATGGCAAAGCGGACAGCCGGGCGGCCTCGACAATCCGCTCGGCGCGCGTGCCCTCTACATCTATCAGAACGGCAGCGACACCGGCTATCGCATCCACGGCTCGCCCGAATGGTGGAGCATCGGCCAGGCGATGTCGTCGGGCTGCGTGCGCCTGATCAACCAGGACATCATCGACCTCTACAGCCGCGTCTCCAAGAAAAACCCGGTCGTCGTCGTCTGAACGGCGGCTTCGCCTTCAGCGATCACTCTGCCGTTGCGCGATGCCGCAAGACAGGCGAATGTGCCTGCGATTTCATCGCCCGGGAGACGTGAACAATGGCCGGAACTTTTGTCATCGCGCAAGGCGGCGGCCCGACCGCCGTCATCAACCAGACCGTGGTGGGTGCTGCGCTCGAAATCCGCAAGCGGCATCCCGGCGCCAAGGTGCTGGGATCCATCCACGGCGTGCGCGGCATTCGTGACGGCAATTACGTCGATCTTTCCGCCATCCCCGAGGATCGCCTGCGGCTGATCGCGGCGACACCGAGCGCCGCGCTTGGTTCGACGCGCGACAAGCCGGATGCCGCCTATTGCGACCTCATCCTCAACGGCTTGAAGAAAGCCGGTGCCGACGCCTTCATCTATATCGGCGGCAACGACACCTCGGGCACGCAGCAGATCCTCACCGACGCCGCCGGCGGCAAGATCGCCTTCGTCCACGCGCCGAAAACCATCGACAACGATCTCGAGGAGAACGACCACACGCCCGGCTTCATGTCGGCGGCGGAGTTCGTCGCTGGAGCATTCCTTTCGGTCGATCTCGATTTCCGCGCTCTGCCGGGCATCTATGTCGGCATTGTCATGGGGCGGCATGCCGGTTTCCTGACGGCCGCGTCCGCGGCCTGGCAGCTCGATCAGGACAGCGGCCCGCATCTCGTCTACGTGCCGGAGCGGCCGTTCTCGGCGGCCGGTTTCATCGACGACGTTCGTGCAACGCTCGACCGCCACAAGCGCTGCATCGTTGCCGTCTCCGAAGGCGTCAGCACCGCCGACGGCAAGGCGCTGGTCGAAAGCCTGGTGCCGCCGGAAAGGCTGGAGCGCGACCAGCACGGCAACGTCAAGCTGTCGGGCAGTGACCTGCCGGCAGCCTTGGAGCGCGCGCTCGCCGAAGGATTGCCGGGCAAGCGGGCGCGCGTCGATGCGCTCGGCTATATGCCGCGCGGCTATGTCGGCGCCATCAGCGCGGTGGACGCGCAGGAGGCCTTCGATGCCGGTGCCTTCGCGGTCACGGTGGCCGACGAGGGCGGCGGTTCGGTGGCGCTGCAATATGACGGCAAGAAAACCGTGCTGAAGAAGGTGCCGCTGAAGAACGTCGCCGGCAAGACGCGCCATATGCCGGATGATTTCATGCTGCCCGACGTCAACCGGCTGTCCGACGCGGGGATGGCCTATCTGAAGCGGCTGGTCCCGCAAAAGTACAAGGTCGGCAAGCCGTTCGTCTGATGCGGCGTTGATCTGATGGACAGCTGGTTCAGCAAAACCATCGTCGACGCCAAGACGACGATGCTGACCGAGCCCTTCGTGCATGATTTCGTGCGTGCCAACATCTGGCATTTGCGCGGCCGCGATGTCGACCTGCTGGTCGACACCGGCATGGGTATCTGCCCGCTGGCGCCGCAGATCGACACGCCGTCCGGCAAGCCGCTGCTCGCCGTCGCCACGCATATCCATCTCGATCATGTCGGCTCGCTGCACGAGTTTCCGCTGCGGGCAGGGCCGCGCCACAGCGCCGCACAGTTCGACAGCATGGATGAAGCGGTGACCTACGCCTACATGTTCCATGATCTGGAAGGCGCCGTCTCCAGGCTGCCGGCAAAGGGCTGGAAGGCGGCCGATTACAGGATTCAGCCGGCGCCTCTGGCCCGGACCCTGGACGAGGGCGATAGGATCGACCTTGGCGACCGCCAATTCCGCGTCCTGCATCTGCCCGGCCACTCTCCGGATTCGATCGCGCTGTTCGACGAGGCTGACGGCCTGTTCTTCGCCGGCGACGCCATCTACGACGCCATGCTGATCGACGACCTGCCGGATTCGGATCGTGCCGCCTATCGCCGCACGATGCAGCGCCTGCTCGAGCTGCCGATCCGGATCGGCCATGGCGGCCATGGACCGAGCTTCGATGGCAGGCGGATGCGCGAGATCGCCACCACCTATCTCAGCCGGACCGACGGGACAGGCGAATAGGAGGCCTCGGCTGAGGCGGCGCAAATCTGAAGCGATTTGTCTTGCGCAGCTATTTTGTTCTTGCTTTGTGCCGGCAGCTATGCCAGTAATTTATGGTGCTGATTCGCCCCAACGACCCGCCTCCCGAGGCGGGTTTTGTATTTTCGGGTCTCGGCGCCAACGCCGCGAGGCGGTTGCCAGCTGGAAATTAAATCTTCGTAATATTATCTGGAAACCATCATCGGTGCCCTAGATGCGGGGCTGTCGATCCGGTCGGCTGCCGTGACAGGCGAGACAGGCAACGCCGACGACCGACGCGCCGACGAATTGTTCCGGTGACGGAACGTTGCGGCGCTCCGCCAATCTCTCGCCCGGACAACGGCCATGTCACCAATCCACACCCTTCGCAGACATCGCGTCGCCGCTTTGCTGGGCGCCGCGCTGATCGTCAGCCCCTTCGCCCTGTCTTTCGCTCCCAGGCTGAATGATGTCCTGGCGGCAACAGTGACCCCACCTGTCACCGGCATGACGGCGCCCCGCGGCTCGTTCGCTCCGGTCGTGGCGGCCGACAAACCGGCAGTGGTGACCATCACGACGGTCATGAAAGTACAACAGCCGGACACGATGAGCGACGCCTCTCCCTTCGGCGGAAACTCGCCTTTCGACGATTATTTCCGCCGCTTCTTCGGTGACCAGGGACTGCCCGCCCCCAAGACACCGCCGGAACAGGCGCCCCGCACCGAGGCTCTCGGCTCAGGCTTCATTGTCGGCGCCGACGGCATGATCGTCACCAACAATCACGTCGTCGACGGCGCCCAGTCGGTCAAGGTGATGCTCGACGACGGCACCGAGCTTCCCGCCAAATTGATCGGCCATGACACGAAGAACGACCTTGCCGTGCTCAAGGTCAACGCCGGCAAGCCCTTGCCGACCGTCAAATGGGGCGATTCGGACAAGCTCATGCCGGGCGACCAGGTGCTCGCCTTCGGCAATCCTTTCGGCCTTGGCACCACGGTCACCGCCGGCATTGTCTCGGCGCGCGGCCGCGATCTGCACAGCGGCCCGTTTGACGACTTCATCCAGATCGACGCACCGATCAACCGGGGCAATTCCGGCGGCCCGCTGACGGATGTGTACGGCGATGTCGTCGGCATCAACACCGCGATCTTTTCGCCGAATGGCGGCAGCGTCGGCGTCGGCTTCGCCATCCCCTCGGACCAGGCGCAAAAGGTCGTCGCCAAGCTGATGAAGGGCGGCTCCATCCAGTACGGCTATCTCGGCGTCCAGATTCAGCCGGTGACGCCTGATGTGGCGAGCGCCATCGGCCTCGATCACCCTACCGGCGTGCTGGTCGCGCAGGTCAGCGACGGATCGCCGGCCGCCAAGGCCGGCATCGAGACCGGCGACGTCATTACCAGCTTCGCCGGCCAGGACATAAAGGATCCGAGGGATCTGTCGCGCGCCGTCGCTGACGTTGCGCCTGGCACGAGGGAAGCCCTCAATGTCTGGCGCAATGGGAAAAGCCTGCAGATCTCCGTCGAGATCGGGCGCAACGAAGACGACACGGCGACGGGATCGGTGACCGGCGATTCAGGTCAGCCGTCGACGGGGCAGGGCCTTCGCGCACCGGCGCTCGGTCTCGGCCTGATGGACGTCACTCCTGATGTGCGCCAGGCAATGAACCTGCCAGAAAACCAGCACGGCGCACTGGTCGAGCGCGTCGACCCGAACAAGGCGGCGTCGGCTTCCGGCATCCAGCCCGGCGACATCATCGTCGGCGTCGACCAGACTCCGGTGAGGAGCGCCAGGCAGGCAAATCAGGCGATTGTGCAGGCTGCCAAATCCGGCAAGAAATCGGTGCTGCTGCTTGTCGAGCGCGGCGACGCCCAGATGTTCGTCGCCGTCCCCTTCGCCAGCGGCTGAAGCGGGCGCCGCGCTGCCAAGATCGATGTAGAGCATTGCCGCTGGGCCGGAGCCAAGATTTCGGTTGCCCGCGCTCGCGTCTTCGAGAAAACTGACAAAGGTCGATTGGACCTTGCGCAAACGGATATTCTCGATGGTTACCCGAGGTTTCTCTTCCGGACGAAAGCCGCCGAAGGATACGGATGCACGTATCCCGCCGGGGCAATATCTCGAGCAAGGTTTCCCGGTCCTGTCGGCCGGCCCGACGCCGCATGTCCGCACCGAGGATTGGTCGTTCACGCTTAAGCACGGGCCGCGGCCGATCAAGAAGTGGAACTGGGCCGAGTTCAACGCGCTGCCCTTGACCAAGATGACGCGCGACATCCATTGCGTCACTGCATGGACCAAGTTCGACACGGCGTGGCAGGGCGTGCTCGTCGACGACATCCTTGCCGACGCTGGCATCGAGCCGCCCACCGCCTTCACGCTGGCGCTGGGTTTCGACGGCTATTCCACCAACGTGCCGACGAAGGATATCACCGGCGGCAAGGCGATGGTGGCACTGCTTTACCAGGGCAAGCCGATCACTCCCGACCATGGCGGCCCGGCCCGGCTGCTCGTTCCGCATCTCTATTTCTGGAAATCGGCCAAATGGCTGAACGGGCTGCAGTTCACAGAGCGTGACGAGCCGGGTTTCTGGGAGTTGCGAGGCTATCATATCTATGGCGATCCGTGGCGCGAGCAGCGCTACACGAACGATCCATGAGCGACGGCCCGGCGGCGCAGTCGCCCTGGCAGACGGTCACCATCACCCGCATCCAAAAGCGCACGCCGCGCGTCACCAGCTTCTTCCTGCAGCCGTCGCGGCCCTTCGTCTATCGTGCCGGACAGCATGTCGATGTCAGGCTGACGGCGCCGGACGGCTATCAGGCGCGCCGCTCCTACTCCATCGCCTCGGCGCCGGAAGCCGGCGAGACCATCGAGCTGGCGATTGAAAAACTCGAGGACGGCGAGGTCTCGCCGTTCTTTCACGAGATCGCGGCGGTGGGCGACGAGGTCGAATTGCGCGGGCCGCTCGGCGGCCATTTCGTCTGGTCCGACGGCGATGGCGGCCCGCTCCTGCTCGTCGGCGGTGGGTCGGGCGTGGTGCCGCTGATGTCGATGCTCCGTCACCGGGCGATGCGGGGATCGCTGGTCGCCGCCGCCCTGGTGTTTTCGGCGCGGGTCTGGGACGAGGTGATCTTTCGCGACGAACTGATCGACCTCGCCGAGCGCCGGGATGGCTTCGACCTGGTGCTGACGCTGACGCGCGAGCCGGCCCGCCGTCCGGCGGATTATGCGCGGCGGGTCGACGCCGCGATGATGGTGCAAGCCATGACCAGGCTGCCGGCGCCGCCGAAGCTCGCCTTTGTCTGCGGCTCGAACGCATTCGTGACGGCCGCCGCCGAGGCACTGATCGATGCCGGGGTGCCTGCGGCACTCATCCGCACCGAACGTTACGGGGTCTGACCCGGTTCTGCTTGCCCGGTTGCTGCCTTCGTTGGGCGGCATAAGGCAGGCCAAAAGCAGCCGCAACGCCGACGCCGCATTCGGCCGAAATGGTTAACGATTCGACAAAGAACCTCGGCTGCGACTTTTATCGGTTTAAAAAATCGAACCGAACGGTTCGTTTCTGTTGACAATGCGTGCAGGATGCTGTGAACGCTGCCTCCCAAGTCACCTTGCAGCCAGACCGAGGCGATAGACTATCTGCTTGACATTAAACGATAAAAATGTGGCGAAGGGAATCTCTGGCACAATTTCAAGGTGTAGATTCTTGGTCCACACCAAAAAACTTCGTGATTGGAAACTGGCCATTGGCTTTCCCACATCGGGGCTGTCCGAACGACGCGAATTCCCCCCAAGGCACGCCGCTAGACGGACGGAAAACTAAGATACTGGAGTACTAAAAAATGAAAAAGATCGCTCTTGCCGCCGTCGCCGTTTTGGCCATCACCGGCAGCGCCTTCGCTGGCAGCGACAACTTTGGTTCCAAGGGTGCGAACCAGCCTGCCGCTGCGGTCGACAGCTCGTATACGGCTTCCATTCAGAAGCCGGCTCATGCTGACCAGCAGGCTGTCCAGGGCGCCAACCGTAACCTCTTCGGCAACAACTAACAGCCGATCCCAGCATCAGGGCGGCGGGCATATCCGCCGTCCGGGGATCTGAAAAATTCAGGAGTATTAAGATGAAAAAGATCGTTCTTGCTGCCGCCGCCGTTTTGGCCATCACCGGCAGCGCCTTCGCCGGCGGCGACAACTTTGGTTCCAACGGAGCCAACCCGCCTGCTGTCTCGGTCGACAGCTCCTACACGGCTTCCGTCAAGACGTCGAACCAGGCTGAAAAGCAGCCGGTTGTCCAGGGCGCCGACCGTAACCTCTTCGGCAACAACTAACAGCCGATCCCAGCATCAAGGCGGCGGCATGCCCGCCGCTTGATTTCGAAAATCCAGGAGACCCAAAATGAAAAAGATTGTTCTTACTGCCGCCGCGCTCTTGATTGCCGCCGGCAGCGCTTATGCCCGCAACGACAATGTTGGCGGGACCGACATCAACAAGCAGTCGACCGTCAACGTCGACAAGACGCAGACCTATTCGGTGCAGGACAGCAACTCGCCGATCTACAAGCTGCTGAATTCGTCTGGCGATGTGCCCAAGTCCGCGCCTCAGGGCGCCGACCGCAACCTCTTCGGCAACAACTAGAGCAATTCCAGGAAAGTGTGAAACGGTTTTCCTGGGAAAAGCGTGTAGCGCTTTCCCTTGGGAATTGCGTCAAAACAAGGAGATAGAGCGGTTCGGCGTTCCGTGAAACGATGAACCGCTCTAACGGCCGAACTGGAATTCCAGACAAGAGGGGGGGGGCCGGGCCCCCCCGGGTTGGGCTCTCGATGGGGGTGGACGCCGGGGTGAAGCCGCCCGGTGGGTGGGGTGAGGGGGCGCGCAAGGCGGCCCGGCGGCGGG